>NZ_CP150189.1:3339069-3664243 GCF_037965815.1 Aeribacillus sp. FSL K6-2833
CAAACCATTTCCATGAATGACCTTCCAGAAGGAGATGTCGTCATAAAAGTTGCTTATTCCAGTGTCAATTATAAAGATGGATTAGCTTCCATTCCCAATGGGAAAATTGTAAAATCGTATCCGTTCGTACCAGGTATCGATCTAGCCGGCACTGTTGTTTCTTCTAAAGATCCGCGCTTTAAAGAGGGAGACGAAGTTATTGCAACAAGCTATGAAATCGGCGTGTCGCATTACGGAGGCTACAGCGAATACGCCCGCATTCCTGCAGATTGGATTGTCCCTCTTCCAAAAGGATTGACGCTAAAAGAAGCTATGGCTTTAGGAACAGCTGGTTTTACGGCGGCATTGTCTGTCCATCGTTTAGAAGAAAATGGATTAACTCCTGACAAAGGAAAAGTACTCGTTACAGGAGCAACCGGCGGAGTCGGAAGCATCGCAGTTTCCATGTTGGCAAAACGAAACTATCATGTTGTCGCAAGTACAGGCAAAGAAACAGAACATGAATATTTACGCGAGCTTGGCGCAAAAGAAATCCTTTCTCGCGAAGAAGTTTGTCCAGAACAGATCCGTCCGTTAGATAAACAATATTGGGCAGCAGCCGTTGACCCTGTAGGCGGGAAAACCCTTGCCGCAATCCTTAGCAGAATTCAATACAACGGCTCTGTAGCAGTCAGTGGTCTAACTGGAGGCAGCGACGTTCCAACGACTGTCTTCCCATTTATTCTACGCGGAGTCAACCTGCTTGGCATCGATTCGGTCTATTGCCAAATGGAATTGCGAAAACAAATTTGGGAGCGAATGGCCGCTGATTTAAAACCTGATAAATTACTAGAATCTATTGCGCAAGAAATCACACTCGATCAGCTTCCTGACGCATTATCGAACATTCTAAAAGGCAAACTGCGCGGCAGAACGGTTGTAAAGCTCTCATAATACTCGCAGCACTTTCTGGGTTTTGATTGAAAATAGTTCCCTTTTTGAAACGGGAAATCGGTATTTAAAAAAATTTTTTAGTGAATTGATGACAAAAAGCTCAGCATATGCCGAGCTTTTTGTCTGTCAACAGCTCTTAAAAAAAGTTTGCAGCTCATTACTAGCAACTAATCCGCAGCTTTTTTTAGATAAATTATTTCTTTTAGTTCGGTCTCAGTCTTTTTCGTATATGGTATGCAACAGAAGATTCGCCCCTAGCTTTACACCTTTGTTTACAAAGTCAACTTGTTTAAAACAGCGGAATAGGTTTAATCATTTGCTGTTTTTAACCTTAACTAGAGATTGCACAAGAGACTGAATATTCAGTCTCTTGTGTGAAAAATAGGACCATTTTTTTACCTTAGTTAAGTCCAGCTAATTGTGCAAATTTTGTATGAATGATTATTGCAATGTCAATTCTGCTTCTGATTGAATAACTGTTGGATCATCATGCTTTTTTCGAACGAGAAGCAGTGCCAAGGCTGCGCAAATGCCCGGAGCCGCAAAGGCAATAAAGCATATGCCAATCGGTGCTTTCAGAGATAAAAGCATCCCGCCCAATGTAGGGCCAACCATGCCACCGAGACGTCCTACACCATTCGCCAATCCAACCCCTGTTGAACGCACATGTGCGGGATAATACTGGGAAACAAATGCGTTTAATAAGCTTTGGTTCCCCATCGTACAAACACCAGCAATGGCGATGAGCAAATAAAGGAAGAAAATATTGCTTTTGATCCCAAGAAGAGCAAGACACACAGCGCCGAGAATATACAAACCGGTAATTAATGCTTTCGAACCTCTGCGATCCGCCAAAATACCAATGATAATAGTTCCCAGCAATGCACCGCCGTTTAAGAAGATCGCAAATCCGAGACTGGAGATAAGCGGATAGCCTGCTGTCTCCATTAATTTAGGAAGCCAAGTATTTAGGCCATAGATCATTAACAACCCCATAAAGTAAACAATACAGAAAAGAATCGTAGGCAATGCCAGTTTGTTTTGAAAAAGCCCAATAAATGGAATTTTCTCTGTTTTCACCTCAGGTTCCTGTTCGGTTTCAATCAACTGCTTTTTATAGTCGGGGTCAATTTTTCTTAAAGTGCGCTCTAAATCATCCAGTTTGCCTTTGCGAATTAAAAATTGTGGAGACTCAGGCAAAGACTTAAGCATAAAAGGGATGATGAACAAAGGAATAACAGAAAACCATAGAACAGGTCTCCAGCCGAATGATGTAATAAATAAAACTCCGACAAGCGGTGCAAGTATACCGCCGACTTGGTTTCCGCACAATGCCAATGTAATCGCTTTATTTTTACTGGATTTAGGAATATATTCTGTAAGAAGTGAGATCACTGATGGCAAGGCGCCGCCAAAGCCAATTCCTGCTAAAAATCTGCACCATGAAAACAATGTTGCATTATCAACAAATCCCGATATTGTTGTCGCAAGACTAAAAATGATAATAGAGATGATGATAAGCGGCTTGCGCCCGAATTTATCTGCCAAAAGGCTGAGAATGATCGAACCGAACATCATGCCAAACAATCCATAGCTGCCAATAATGCCCGCCTGGATCGGCGACAGCTCCCATTCTTTCGATAATACCGGAACTACAGTACTATAAACAACCAAATCATACCCCTCAAAGCTAATCGTGAAAAGCCCCCAAAGCAATAAAACAGTGTGAAAGCGGTTAAATTTACTTGCGTCTAAAAAATTTTTTACGGAAAGGCTTGTCATGTTCTCACTTCCTCCTTTTTTCGGTAAGATATAATAATTTAGAAAGGAAAAACTTCTTAAATGAATTTCATAGTTTTGATTACTTGTTCTTTTCAATGAAATATCGCTGAATGATTTGGTCATGGCGGAGGAGAGCGCTCCGCCACCATGGATTGCAAAAATCAAATCATGCGGGTGGACTTTTTGTGATGCTCCTCGTTCATGATCTTAAAATCATCGAGGGCATCCTTCTTCCACTCTTTTGCCAAATTCCTTCCTGAAACCTACGAAAAGCTTCAATCAAAATGCTGTGTGGAGCGGAAAGTAATGGCACTATATCTCGTTAATGTTCGCTAGAATCCAATAAATTAATTAATTGGCTATAATGACTAGGAGCTTTGTTGTTCAACTTTTCCCGAACTCCGCTGTCAACAAGTAATTGCAACTTCCTTTTCACAGCTTCAGACATCGTAGCATCCACATTTAACATACCGAGTGTGTCGATTACTTCATTCATCTCGGCCACCCGCCGTTCTGCATGGATGGCCGTTCTGGTCAACAACATATTAGCAGTTTCACCTAATGGTTTTCCTGTAACGGATTGATTCAATGATTCCATAACGATTTCTTCCACCCCGTATTTTCTGCTGGATTGAATGGTTTCCAACAGAAGTGCAGAAAACCCTTTCATAAAAATGCTGCGGAACATTTTGATGGCAGAAGAACTGCCGGCTTTTTCGCTAATAAATGTAAGATTCATTCCAAACTGTGTACCGATTTTTTGGAAATCTAGTGCACCTGAACCGCTTATATACATTGGCACTTTATGTTTTTTTAATGGTACGGAATCCATGACTGCCGCATCCACAAATTTTGCTCTTGTCTCAGCAACATAATCTGCAACCTTTTCCATTACCATTGGCGAAGCGGCATTTATATCAATATAGTAATGGTCGGGTGTTAAGTACGATTTGATATCTTTTGCGATAGGTTCGGCCGCTTTTGCACTCGTAGCGCAAAAAATGTACTCCGTTTTTTCACAAAGCTCTTCCAACGACGAAGCAAGTGGAATATGCAGCTTTTCCGTTCGCTCCCGGATAGCCGGTCCAAATGTCGGATGGTTAGCATTAACATCATACGCATAAATGATTTTTATTCCTTCTTGAAGCAGCCCTTCTGAAATTAAATAAGCTGCTTCGCCAAACCCTATAAAACCTACTATTGGTGCAGCCATGTACAATCTCCCCATCTCTTAGTCTAATAAACAATTAAAAATGTCCCATAACGGAATCCTGATATAGCTTCGCCTACGACAGCAAAGATTTTTTAAATGCCTCTTCATCCTCATAATAAATAACATTTTCCTTTTGTAACGTTTCTCTCAGATTGTAAAAATCAACGCTCAATTCGCCGTTTTCGATTTTTTCTTTTGTCCCTTTTTCTTTTTCCACTCTATTTTTGGCTGCTTCTAACGACGATTTAACATCTTCTTTCCGGATGACAACAATACCGTCGTCATCCGCCATAATTAAGTCACCAGGATTTACTTGCGTGCCGGCGCATACTGCCGGAGCGTTCACCCAGCCTCCTCTTGTTTTGGTTGTGCCTTCTGAATAAACTGCTTTCGACCATACTGGAAAACCAAGTTCACGAATTTGTTTCACATCTCGGATGCCGGCATCAATGACGACACCTTGTACACCGCGTTTCATAAGAGCTCGGACGATCAGCTCGCCAATCATTCCATGAACACCTTCACCGATTGTCGTAATCACTAATATATCACCCGGCTTGCAAACTTCGATGGCCGCATGAATCATCAAATTATCACCTGCATAGCAAATAGCTGTCACGGCAGGTCCGCAAATTAGTTTTCCTTCTTGAACAGGCTTCAGTTGATGTCCCAAGAGTCCTTGTTTACCTTGCGCCTCATAAACCGTCGACACGTCATAGTTTTTAAATTCCTCAATTAATTTCGGATCAGGCCGTTGAATATTTTGAACCACATATTTTTCCATTATATCAATTCACCGCCAACGAGCGGGAAGAATCTGCTGAAAGCTTCCGCATATTTGTATTGTTGGTTGCCAGAGCATCTTCTTGCATGATTTCCACGCAGAGCTGCTTTAGCGGCATAATATTCAATCAAGTGCTTTTGAGCTTTAAAGCAGTTCATAGCTTCATATTTTTGTTCGTACGTATCAGTAATATCAACAATCACTTCCGGTTTAAAATCGCTGATTTCCGACTGATGCGGTTCAAAGCCGAAGATTTTCGGCTGTTTAATTTTTGGAAGTTCAACGTCGCGTACACCTGCCGAAGTTGCTAATACTGAAGCTTCAAATACAAACCGAGAAACGGTTTCATGGTCAGGATTAAACGCATCCCGCGGCCCATGAGTCAAAATCACCTGCGGCTGTACTTCCCTGATCTTCTTAAGCAATTGCAGGGTGCGTTCCGGTGTGATAGTCATATGATAATCTTGATAGTCCCAGATTTCATAATCTTTCACACCTAAGCATTTGATGGCTGCCTCGATTTCGCTTCTGCGGACAGATTTTACGTTATCCAATGTTTGCCCTTCGATTTTCCATAAGTCATTGGACTCTCCTCTTGCCCCGTAGCTTAAAATAACGAGAGAAACTTTTGCTCCAGCTTTTACATATTTTGCAATGGTGCCGCCGCCTCTCCAAACAAAGTCCCCTGCATGAGCACTTACAACTAATAGATTCGTATTTTGATCAATCATATTTTTACCCCCTGTTCTTCTACCAATAATGAGGTATTAATGGTTGTCATACGCTTCACTTCCTCTTTCGTAAAACCGCCGTTATCAATTAGTTGACGAACAAATTCCAATATCCCTTCATCCGGACAAACATTTTTTTGTTGGCCTAAGTCTGTTGATAAAATGCAATGTTCAGGTCCAACATAACGGATTTCTTCAAAAACAGATTCCCAAGTCGCTTTATTTGAATATGGGGTCGTAAAACAATGCTCCATAACCGCTCCCATATCTGCTAATTCTTTTTGCTCTTCTTTTGATAGATTGATAGATGGAAAGTTAGGATGTGTAATGACAATTTTTTTCACACCCAATTTTCCTGCCTCTTTTACTAATTCATAAATTTCTTTTTTTCCTAAATGTCCGGTAGCCAAAATTAAATCGTGTTCCTTGATTACTTCCAGACAATCATACATTTCCTTTTTCAATTGATTTCCGTGAAGAATGCTTATTGTAGGCAAATGCTTCCCTTGTTCCTCCAGCTTTTGTCGCAGTTTAGCCCAGTGCGGCAGTTTTGCAGGGCTGCTCTTAGCAAAATGTTCCTGTTCGTTCGCAGAATCGAACGTAGGCATCCAAACAATTTTTGCCCCATCCCTTGCAGCCATTTCAACTGCAATCGGGTTTAATCCGCCGACAGTATTATTCAAGCAAATGGCCCCGATAGCATGAAAACCCGGGAAGTTTTTATTGACTAAAGATGCTCTTTCAGCTGTGCAAAAATAATGGGACTTGATGCCATAGCCTTTCATGCCGATCCGTTGGAGACGTTCTGCCATTTCAAAATCATCCAATTTACGAGGCAAAACATCCGGTCCGGTATGGACATGTAGGTCATAGGCATCTTTCAATAGCTCTTCGTACATAGAACAGCCTCTCTTTCAGAAATATTTTTAACAAAATTGTTTAACAATATTGTTGATGGTTAAAGTATATAGTATCTTTTTTCTTTCTGTCAACTCAAATTGTTTAAAAATTTAAAATTTCTATAAAACAGGCGCTCGTTTAATGAAGCAGCTTCCTACTCACAGCTACTCGCATGTGCATTATTGAATATAAAAAATGGGCTGACTTTTGCTGATATGCTCCCCTTAAGGTAGATAGATTAAAATATAAAACATCTGTTTTACCTTAGGGGGAGTTTTTCTATGTATAAGCAATATACTACAGAGTTCAAACTTGAAGTTTTACTTGCATATGAAAACCGAGCATGTACTATTCAAGAGCTTTGTAAAAGGTATCAAATTACTAAATATTCTTTAAAGCAATGGATAAATGAATTTGAGGAATTTGGAATAGAGGGTTTAGAACGTTCAAATTCTTGGAAAGGTTATAAGGAAGCAGCTGTAAAAGATTATTTATCTTGTGAGTTCTCACAGTACAAGATTGTCAGGACATATGGTATTTCAAGTAGATCGATACTTCAAAGATGGATGAAGAAGTATAATAGCCATAGAGATTTACAGGATACGTCGAAAGGAAAGACAAGCTCTATGATTAAAGGAAGAAAAACGACTTGGAATGAACGGATACAAATTGTGCTTGATTGTTTAGGGAACGGAAAAGATTATAACAAAACAGCAGAGACTTATGAAGTTTCTTATCAACAAGTATATCAATGGGTGAAGAAGTATGAAAATGGTGGAGAAGAAGCGCTGAAAGACAAACGAGGAAGAAAAAAAGAAGAAGCAAAGTTATTTCCAGAAGAGAAAATGAACGCTTACGTGCGGAGAATCTATTTTTAAGAAAGTTAGAGGAAATCGAAAGGAGGCGAAAGTAAACCAAATATCGCAATCCGGGAACTTCATGAGAAAGAAAACCTAAGCATAATCTTATTATGTGAAATCGCCGGTATTTCACAAGCTGCTTACTATAAGAGGTTAAAACGTTCGCCTTCCTCCCGAGAACTTCAGAATGAAGAAATCGTAAAAGAGATGAAAGCTCTCCATGAGAAAGTTGACTGTTTTCTGCAAGAAAAAAATACAGAGTGTTGCAGTATATCTTTATCAAAATTTTGAATAAATATACATATATGTGATCTATCCATCAAGGCTTGACATGGATCCTCTGTAGCCATGATTCTTTAGCCAAGCGCCAGATTCAACAGTTTTGGCAAAACCAAAAAGGTTATCATGGCTCCTCCTCCATGTAAAGCCCCATTGCAAATCACTGCATAAGGATTTTGCAATTCTCTGCACTTTTATTTTGCAAAAAACAAGTTGACGGCATCTATGGTTACCGTCGAATGACGTTGAATATAAATCGAAAGCTTGGTCAGAACTTCAATCACAAACGAATTTATAGACTGATGAAAGTTGCCGGTATATAATGTGTTATTCGAAAAAAGAAGAAATCTTATAAGCGATCTACCCCTCAGCATGTTGCAGAAAATATATTGAATCGTGAATTCACAGCGGAAAAGCCAAATGAAAAATGGGTAACTGATGCCACAGAATTAAAATATGGTTCATCAAAGAAAGCCTAAGTGCTATTCTTGATCTATATGATGGATCAATTGTGAGCTATGTTTTAGGACATTCCAATCATAATCATCTTGTATTCAAAACGTTGGATGAAGCCACCGCACTTTTAAATGGAGAGCATCCACTTATTCATAGTGACCGTGGGTTCCAATATACCTCTCATGGTTTTAAACGTAGGATAGACCAAGCAGGGATGACACAAAGTATGTCAAGAGTAGACAGGTGTATTGACAATGGGCCAATGGAATCTTTTTGGGGAACGCTTTAAATGCGAGAAGTATTATTTACATAAGTATCAGACATTTGAAGAATTGGCTCTTGCGATTGATGAGTACATCCGCTTTTATAATTATGAAAGGTATCCAAAAAGATTAAACGGTCTTAGCCCCATGGAATATAGAGCTAAAGCCGCTTAGGTATATTTTTATTATTTCTACTGTCTACTTGACAGGGGGCAGTTCAAAAAAGCCAGCCCATCAAAACTATATTTTTTATATAAGAAATGAGAAATTTTCCTCAATCGTTTTACGAATATTAGAAATATGTGTGCGGATCGCCTTCTCCGCTTCATCCGCATTACGGTTTTTTAATGCGAGATAGATACTTTTGTGTTCTTTTAAAGAATTTTCCTTCCTCCCTGGTATTAGAATTGTCCGGAGATGGTATCTTAACAATTGTACTTTGATCATGTTTACCATATCCACTGCCTGTTGGTTGTCGCTAGCTTCATAAATGATTTCGTGAAATCTTTTATTCATTTTCGAATAATCCTCAAAATTTCCAGAGTTTAAATATGACTCCATTTTATTTAAAATGTCTTCCAGTTCATTCAGTCTGTCATCTGTTATTTGTTTAACAGCACTGCGTATAATCAAACTTTCTAGTAATTCCCGGATTTCAAAATAGTTCACGACTTCTTTCACAGTAAAGGATTTTACCGTTGCTCCTTTATTTTCTTCCATATCAACTAAGCATTCCTGCTCCAGCTTAAATAAAGCTTTCTTTACCGTATTTCTGCTTACACCGATTTGATTAGAGAGTTCACTTTCATTCAATTTTTGTGAAGGCAAAAACGCGCCGTTCATTATTCGTTCTTTAATGTATTCGTATGCAATATCCATTGGTCTTTTCATATTCAATCGCCTCGTAAATTATAATCAATCGCAAAAAATTGTTTAACAATATTATTACACATTAATTTTGATAAATTAGTCAATACTTTACAGAAACTTTTTGAGTTTTGATCCATTGCAAGTTGTTTAAAGAAAATGGTTCAACAAGCTTACTGGATTCTCCTTCCACATGATCTATATTTCTTCCTTCATTTTACCGTCTGCAAAATAATTTATGAAAGCGCTTATTGACAAACAATTCTTAAATTTGTAGAATAAAATTGTTCAACAATTATGTTTAATAATGGGAGGGGAGAAACAGATGAATCACCCAAGGGAACTGGATTTTGACATTGCCCACCTCGGCCATGTGGAACTGTTAACTCCAAAATTCGAGGAAAGCACCTTTTTTTTTAAGAACATACTCGGTTTACAGGAAGTATATAGAAATAATGAATCGGTTTATTTGCGCTGTTGGGGGGATTACGAAGAGTATTCGATCAAATTGACGAAATCTGATCAGGCTGGAGTCGGCCATACAGCATTGCGGACGATAAGTGCGGAAGCATTGGAACGAAAAGCGAAGGCGATCGAAGCCACCGGACGCGGAATCGGCTGGATTGATGGAGATAAAGGCCACGGGAGAGCATACCGCTATTACGGCCCGGATGGGCATATCATGGAACTGTATTATGAATCAAACTTTTATCAAGCTCCTGGTCATTTACGGCCTACACTGAAAAATCAACCACAAAAGTTCACTGGACATGGAGCTGCGGTAAAAACCTTAGATCACATCAACTATTTATCCTCAAATCCGGAAGCAGATGGAGAATTTGCAGAAAATGTCTTAGGTCTCCGTTTAACCGAGCAAATCGTCATGAATGACGGCCACAAAGCAGCTGTCTGGTATCGAGCAACTAATAAATCGTACGATCTTGTATATACCGAAGATTCAACTGGATCAAAAGGACGCCTGCACCATATCGCTTTTGCCGTCGAGAGCATGTCGGACATTGTGAGAGCAGCAAACTTTTTTATTGACCATGACGTTTATATTGAATTTGCCCCAAGCAAACACGCCATCAACCAAACATACTTTGTTTACGTTTATGAACCAGGCGGAAACCGTATTGAAGTCTGTTCCGGCGGATATCTGATTCTTGCACCAGATTGGAAGCCAATTACTTGGACTGAAGAAGAACGCAAACGCGGCCAAGCCTGGGGAAATAAAACGGTTGAAACCTTCCATACTTACGGAACTCCAATTATTGCCGAACTGGATAAAGCGGGGAAAAAATAAAACGAAAGCCCTCTGCTCCTCTTTGAAGTATTGATCTTTTTCAAGGAGGAGCGATTTTTACTTTCTTAATTATGTGTTCTTTCATGTTAGTCTAACTTATAGACACACGGAATATAGAAATGAATAAAAAATTTATTAATTGACGGAATTCAAAAAATCCTGTTTCTTCTAGAAGAATCCAAGTGAATTTCCTGTGGTTTACTGATAATCTAAGCAACCATTGTTTCTGATCTTGGCAAAACCGCTGCCATTTGAATCAACGCAATGTAGGCAGCCTCTCTTCTATTGTCTCTGCAATGAATTAAGAAATTGATTGAGCAGTTAACTTTTACAGCAGTTAATCTAGTTTCGAATTCCAACAATCTCGATTTCGCATTCCGGCACAATCGCTTTTGCTAAGTCCAACACTCTCATACTTGGGATTTTAGGAATGAAAAATTCCCTTGTCTTCATACTTTCAAGAGAGTTAATCACAAACTGAACACCTTGATCAAGTGTAATCCAAAAACGAGGCATTCTTTCATCTGTAATAGGCTATTTACCAGCATGCCGAATTTTCTTAAAGAATGGAATACCAATGCCTCGGCTGCCTACAACATTTCCACAACGAACAACTGAAAATCTCGTGTTTTCACCTACGTAAGAGTTTGCAACAATAAAAAGTTTGTCCAGACGCAAGATTCGTCGCACCATACAAGTTTACAGAACTACAAGCTTTATCTGTACGTAATGCAATAACTCTTTGAACCCCCTCTGTCAATCGCTGCTTCAGTAATATTATGTGCTCTGTAAATATTTGTTTTTGCTGCTTCAAAAGGGTTGTACTCAAATGCCGGCACTTGCTTCATGGGATTAGCTAGCACAACTGCATCAATACCATCAAACGCACGATATAAACGATCTTTGTATCGTACATCCCCAATGAAAAAACGAAGTCTTGAGTCTGTATATTCTTGTGCCATTTCATATTGTTTTAATTCATCGCGGATAAAAACAATCACTTTTTTAACATCATATTTTATTATTTTTTTCAAAGCGCTTGCCAAAAGATCCTGTTCCGCCTGTAATTAAAATCTAGTATCATTGTGAATCCTTCCTCATCTTCAATTCATACCAATTATTTTTAACAGCTTAAAAATATCAATCGACAATTTCTAATATCTCTTTAAATACATCATTCAAATCCTTTTTCACCAACCGATACGATACAGCCCACTCAGCGATTAGGCGTCTATATTCCTTTACAATCACTTTTGCCTTGTTGATGAGATCAGGGCTGTTTCGGACAGCCGTTATTTCTTTTGATGCCAATTCATATTCAAATTGTGTCATTGGTCGGAGAAATGCTTTGTAAAATAATGTTTTTAACACTTCATTTGTTTTTTCATCCACTGCCGTAAATAAACGGTGCAGCTTATTCAGCTTTCTTGAATTGACCGTTTCTTCTATTTTATTTATGAAGCTATTAATTTCCTTTATTTTTCCTTCTATTTGTTCCGCATCTGTGATCAATTGCTGCCATTGTTCCTTTATATATTTGAGATTGTAATTAGGTTTTTGATCTGACAGCCAATGATTAACTACAACATTTTGGGGCAGCTCTTGCATAATTGCTGCTAATTCTTTATAAATCGTATGCTTGATTTTTGCTCCATTTTTGGTCGTATTATAAACTGTCTTATCTTTCATCCCCGATAAAATAAGTTCCATACTTGTTTTCATCCGGACAAATCCGTCATTTGTGAGGACTTTGCCTCCATCCACAGATTCTATTTCAAATGCATTCTCTATTTCTTTTTCGTTTAATTCATTTTTCACAAAATCATACTCAATTCCTGAAGCATAACGTTTATTTTGCTGATAGGAAAAATTTTGGCCTACTAAAATAATGGGATGAAAATCCAAATGATTTAATAATTGTAAAGTCATAATCGCGATTGACGGAGAATCGACTGCAATATCGATATGATCATATTCGTTATGTTTAATGGTATGTGCTGAAATATTATCTTGGCTTGTAATAAAGTGCGCCATTTTCCCCGGGTAGTCTTCCAATGTTTCAAATCCGACGCTGGAACCGAAAATGATCGGAATATCCATGATTCCTTTTTCTTTTATTTTTTGGAAAACGAACTGATTCTTTTCAGTAGGGTCGTATGTAAATGCTGCATCCGGATATATATCATGTTCAATTAATGCATTGATCGCAGAGCCGACAGAGAAAATATAAGCAGAACGATCTTTTTTAATTTTTTTTAAGTTGTCAAATTCTTCATTTAAAGACGGTCCAGCCGCTACTAAAATAGCAGGTTTGTTTTCAAACAAAGATTTATCGAAATCGGTTAATATGTTTGGCGTTTTTAATAAATACGGGAAATTTTTCAAACTATTATATGTCCAGCGTTTTTGAAAGCTGATCGTCGTGATAAAACGACTTTTTTTCTCTTTTAAATATTGTTGAAATGCAGTGAAATATCGATTGACCTCTTCTTTAAAAATTCTTTCATAGCTCGGTAACACAATGATTTGCGGGGGGTTGTTTACATCGTTGACATCTTGTAAAATCGCTGGTAAAATGTGTTCTTCTTTTTCAACTAAATGTAAATGTTTGATGTTTGAATAGACTTTTTTCTTTTTTAAATTTATGACACTGAGTGCTTTTTTTAATATGAAAGGATTAAACTCAATGATAGAAAACCAAGAAGGTGAAAACGCTTCTGCAATGGCTTCGATATGATATCCTAGTCCAAAACCTATAAAAATGATCGGCTCCCTCTCTTCTAATTTTGTTTTTATTTTTTCAACGAAAACATCTGTTTCTTTTTCAGGATTATAAGCACTGTGAATAAATTGCTTTTGGTTGTTTGTTTCGATTTGCAGCGTTTTTTGTCCGTTTTTTGCCTCAATTAATTTTACATTCTCTGATTCGTTTAATTCATCTAACCGTTCTAAAACATTTTTCGCTTTTTCCCGCAAAATGATTCGATTATCAATTAGCATTTGAATCGTCCTCTGCTTTTAATATCTCTTTCATTTGTGCAAATAACGGCAAAAGTTCATATTGAATAAAATCTGCTAAAAGAATAACATCTTGATTCTCCATTGCTTTAAGGAGCTGCTCAGATACGGAACTTATTCCGGCGACAATGTTTTCATGTTTTTCGCCCAATTTGGATTGGGAAAAAATTTGGTACAAATAATGAAGTCCTTCGGAAAGATGGACAAATTGCTGCCATATGTCCCCCGTGTTTTCCCCAGCATACAATTTTTCCGACAGCTGTATTAAAACCTGTTCTGCCCTTTCAATATATTGATAGCCTTCATGTTTCAATTCTAACATCCATTCACGTTCAGTGATTCCAACTATTTCAACAGGAACTTCCTGATTGCTGTATTCATTTATTAAATCTTGTATATCAGAATAAAATGGCGTACCGTTAACAAGAAAATGGCTAAAAACAAGCCCGTTTTCATTTAATCTATCATTTACGTGTTTCATAAACTTTTCGAGCTCATCAAGATTATCTCCGTTAATTTTTAACACTTTATCTTGAAAAATAATATTCATCGCGCTACTCCTCAACTGATGGTTTCTTATATATTATATCGACAAAATCCAACAATTTTAAATATAGAATATGTAACACAATTATCAACATATGTTCCCGTAGTGTTAGGTAATGTGCAATCAAAGTAAGCTATTAAAAATTTGTCCTAGAAAATAAAACTCGAGCTCCTTTTATTGGTGGATTGATTATTTTCAATAAAAGAAACCTGTATCTTAGGAGCCCTAGGAAAAAGGTTTAACAAGTTGTAAATTTTAACATAGAAAATGATAGAGATAGTAAACATCCCAAAAAATTCAAAAAGAGACCTCAGTAAGTATACTAAGGTCTCCTTCAAAGAAATGGTTAAAATTAACGTAATAATTGAAGAACTCCTTGCGGAAGTTGATTTGCTTGAGCCAGCATCGCTTGCGCTGCTTGAGAAAGGATGTTGTTCTTCGTGAATTCCATCATTTCTTTCGCCATCGTGCGAACATTTGCTTTCACAAATGACTAGACTATCTCTTCACCCTCAGCTTTACCTGTTAGGGGCCGGGCACTTCGGATTGATACAGGACGATGGAAGAATCCTGTACATCCTACGGACTTCATCGCCATAGCATTCGCCTTAGGCGGTATGTCCTAGTCGTTGAACCTTCTCCACTCTTTCGAGACAGGAGCTTGGCTGCTCGGTTGCCCAATCCTTTGACTTTTCAAGCCATCACGCATGCCGTTTCCAGCTACGTTGTGGCGCCAAAGGCTCTAAGGGGTTTCCAGCAATTCACCCGGTGATACTCCTAGCCGTTTCCAGCTAGGACGACTGTGCCTGTCACTGCTTAGGCAGCTAAGGCATAATCTACGTCGCGAATACGAGATTCAGCAGCAGTTAAGTTTTCAGCAGAAGCGCCTAAGTTGTTGATAGTATGCTCTAAGCGGTTTTGCATTGCACCAAGTTTTGCACGTTCTGAAGAAACTGTATTAATTGCAGTATCAATAATGGTGATTGCAGCATCTGCACCAGATTGAGTATCAATTTTTAAACCGCTAACCCCTATTCCACTAGCTTTCATGTTAGCAATTGTTAGTTCTACATTTTGCCCAGAATTTGCACCAATATGGAAAATCAGTCCACTACCTGCATTTGACAATGAACCATCCAACAAATTTTTAGTGTTGAATTGAGTTGTTTTAGCAATGCGATCAATTTCTTCAATTAATTGATCTACTTCTTTTTGAAGTTCGGTACGGTCTGTATCTGTATTTGTATCGTTTGCTGATTGCACAGCTAATTCACGCATACGTTGAAGGATGGAATGAGTTTCTGCTAAAGCTCCTTCAGCCGTTTGAATTAAAGAAATACCGTCTTGTGCGTTTTTAGATGCCATTTCCAGTCCGCGGATTTGGCCGCGCATTTTTTCAGAGATCGCAAGACCTGCTGCATCGTCGCCAGCGCGGTTGATGCGGTAACCGGAAGAAAGTTTTTCAAGGTTTTTCGCAGTTTGTGTGTTGTTAAATGAAAGTTGGCGGTAAGTGTTTAACGCCGAGATGTTGTGGTTAATTCTCATGTTCTTTTTCCTCCTTGAATTGTTGTTTTTCCACGTCCATGTGGTATGTAAAGAGCCGCGTCGGCCGCCGCTGCTCTTTACATGTTTTATATCGGATTGTTTTTTTGATGTTTAATAGTGTTTAAAGAAAAAATAGGACTTTTTTAATAGAAAAATAAAATGGTTGAACATCCTTGTTTGGTTACGGTTTTTACAGTTTCAAACCTCAGGTTTATTTTTGTTGAGCTTTTCTTGAAAATGTTTTAACAGGTCAAGGTCGGTGCGGGAAGCCGCGCTGTTTTCTGTTTGAATGGTGTCGTATATTTCCTTTCGGTGAACATCGATTTGTTTCGGAGCTTTAATGCCGAGTTTGACTTGATCGCCTTCGATGGCGGTGATGGTTATTTCGATGTTGTCGCCGATAATGATGGATTCGTTCAGCTTTCTTGTTAAAATGAGCACGGCTTCACACCTCCTTCTGTTCCATAAGTGGATGCTTCGTTTTATAAGTAGTGCCTGTTAAAATCACTTGCTTGGCCCGTTTGTTTTTCTGGTTGATGATGATTGGTGCAAGCAGATTGGCGGTTGTGTTTTCGAACGGGTCTTCTAACGTTAAAATTACATAGACAGCGACATCTTGTTCCGACTCGATTTCCAGCTGCTCAATCGTGGCATCGTCTAAGTCAATAGCATAGTCTTTGAAAAATAAAAAAGGAATAGTCATGACAAAAGCAAGTTCCTTTGTGTTGACCGATTGCAAAATAAAAAATGGCGATTCGGCGCCAAATGGCAAAAGCACAAATTCCTTTTCATCTAAAAACCCCGGAATGCCCGATGGAAATTGGATGATGCTGTCGCTTGCGGCTTCTATTTCACCATGATATTTTGTCTTAAGTCTCATGTTCTCACAACCTTTATATGTTCATTTCAAAGTTTGGTCCTTTAAAGGTGAGGTTGGCAAAGTCGATTTTTAACTTTTGGTATTGGGCGATTTTTATATCGACTCTGCCACGGTCGTAATGAATGATCGGCTTATTGGGAATGGCACGAAATTCAGCTTTTTTCAAATGCCAATTAATATCAAGCTTGCTTGGTTCGTAATCAAATTTCACACTGAACAATGATGGAATCCAGCCGACATTCACTTCATACATCGGGGATTCGCTGTTTTCTTTCGCTTGATCAGCCAGCGGGCTGCCGCCGTTTTCAATTTTCATCAGTTCATCTCCTTGCTCGGCGAGGCGGGCAATACCTTCAAGCCAAGCTTGATAGCCTTCCTCAGCTATTTTTTCAATGAAACGGAACGTGTCAGCTAAATTTCGATCTTCCCACGCTTTCGTTTGATCGATTGTCAATTTTCCAGGAGTGCGGTTGATTTCCATCGCTACTTTCGCCGGCTGTAAATCGATATCCGCTTTCGGCTGTTTGATTGACTGATTTCCAGGAGTGGTGCTAATCGCAATTTTCGCCATTTGGCTTTCCATTCTAATTTGCGGCAGGAGCATTTCTCTCACCTCCACTGACAACAAAAGTTTTAAAGCAGAAAAGAAATTCTCTTCGAAGAAACAAAAATTCAACAGACAATAATAAGCAAGTGCTTCAACTATCCCATGCAATTGAAGTTCCTTCAAGGGGGCTCTTGTCAAAAATATGAATGACTAACAAGACTATACCGTTCTAATCAACGAAAAGTGAAATTTCTTCAGTAAACTATGTACCTCTTTTAACAGTCGGAAAACATGGAACAAAAGCAAGGCATAACGATGAACAAAAAGGACCTTTATGCAGGTCCTTTCTCTCACATTATCGCAAAAAATCAACTAAGTTCGGCTGAATGATGCGGGCGCTGACAGCAAGCGCTGCTCTGTGCGCGCTTTCTTGCTCTTTCAAGTCGATAATGACCCGTTCGATGTCGGCATCTTCATTATCCGACAAAATTTTAGTAGAGATTACTTCCTGTTGACCGATGCGGTTTTCCATCTGCTCGATCCGATTGTAACGAGCGCCAAGCTCAGCCCATTCAGCGTTAAGAGCATCAATATGGCCATCAAGCTGGCCGAGCAGGCTGTCCAAGTTCGTTGTGTCGTTGTTTTCCAAAGCATTTTGAATGTCTTGAATTGTATCAAACAATGCTTGGTTAAAGACATTGTCAGGCGTTATATTCACTTGGATTTGAATGTTTTTTGAAAGCTCGATTTTAAACGGTTCATTGTTGTTATTAACGACAGGCGGGTCGCCGCTGACAGGCGCTGTGTCTGTTTTCGTTCCATTAAAAATATAGCGGCCGGCCACTTGTGTGTTGGCGACAGCAACAAGGTCGTCTTTAATTTGTTTCAATTCGCGGGCAACCGCATCACGTTCGTCTTCTGAATTTGTACCGTTTTTTGCCCGAATCAAAAGCTCGCGTATTCGTTGCAGCCCTTGGTTGGCCTGTTCTAATCCCGCTTCAGAATTTTCGATCCAAAGGTAAGCCTCTGATAAATTTCGTTTATATTGTTCAACTTCCTTTAAGTTAGTCCGATAGTACAATCCTTTCATTGCTACAACGGGATCTTGGGACGGGCGGGTGATTTTTTTTCTTGTCAACATCTGATCTTGATATTTTCCCAGCAGCTCATAGCTTTTACTTAAATGGCGGAGCGAGTTTTGCGCAAGCATCGATTGAGTGACACGCATATGCTGCACCTCTCTTTCATTAAATGATTTTTTTTGTATGAATTCATAACGTGCAAATAGTACATTTCTTATATGATTTGCACTTCATCGCCTTATTTCATTTCATACATTCTGAACCCGACAATTTTTGCTTTCATTTTCCAATATGGTTATTCAACCGTCAATTTTACATTATCTCCCGACCAGTCCCATGCCGTTTATGATTCGGTCTAAAATTTCATCCTGCAAAGTGATCATTCTTGCTGCGGCGTTGTACATGTGCTGGAATTGGATCATGTTTGTCATTTCTTCGTCTAATGAAACGGAGCTGACGGATTTGCGGCGTTGTTCAACAGATGAAACTAAGGTTTCTGAATTTTCCTTCATCCGCTCCGCTTCTTGTGTCATAACAGCCATTTCGCCGATAACAGCTTCAAAATAACTTTGAAACGAAGTATTTTTTACTTCAGCAAGCTGCAGCGCATTTTGGCCGTCGCCGATTTCTCCTGTAGCAGAAGCTGCAATTCGGTCGCGATTCATATCATCCGATACTTTAATGGCAGCCGCAGCGCCTTTAGGAGAGCTTAAACCTCCGAGATCAAAGAAATCGCGCTGTGTTTGAACGCCGTTGTTTATGTCCTCAAGGCTCCATCCGTTTCTGTGGACAGTGTTAAATGCGGTCGCAAAATCATATGCCATTTGATCTAAATCTGACATCATGCTAGGATAGATGCCGCGTTCAATCGTGCTGCCTATGTTCGTATAGCCGTGCGCCTCGATTAAACCTTTTAAACTTCCATTGATGTTTAAATTTTCAACAAAATCGTCTGCCCCTATCATTCTTCCACCAACAGAAATAGATTCGATAAGACCGTTCGTCTTGGATTCATTGAGGCTAAATTGTCTTACTCTGTATCTATTTCCGTCGACAAGGGTGATTGGCGGTTCGAAGCCAGCGAGCTCGACAGTTACTTTTCCTTCGGCTACTTTCAAAGCGTTGCCTCCACTTTCAACCGGCGTCACTTTAATATCAATATACGAAGAAAGCTCATCCAATAATCGATCGCGCTCATCATACAAATCGTTTGGCAAATAACCATTCGGTTCTACTTCGCCGATTTGTTTGTTAATTTGGTTGATTTGCTCAAGCAAAGAGTTGATTTTCGTTGTTGCGACATCGAGTTCGTTGCGTAAATCTTTCTGATTATGCTTTAATGATTCCGCCAAATAATTGAACGTTTCTGTAACAGCTCTTCCGCGCTCAATGACAACAGAGCGGGCACCGAGGTTGGAAGGATTGGCCGCCAAATCTTGCAGCGATTGCCAAAATCTATCCATCGTTTCGTTCAAGCCTGTCTCGTTCAGCTCGTTCATCACATCTTCCATTCTCGATAATGCGTTGAATCTAGAGCTCCAGTAGCCAAGCTTAGAATTTTCGCCGCGATATTGTACATCAAGATAGCGGTCGCGGATTCGCTGCACTGTTTGTGTATCCACCCCTGTTCCAAACTGCCCAGGGATATCAGCTCGAAAACGGCCTGGTGTCGGATACGCTTGCTTTTGCACAAGGTTTACCCTCTGCCGCGAATATCCAGGTGTCTCGGCATTTGCTACATTATGTCCAATTGTATATAAAGCGCTTTGTGCGGCATACAATCCGCTTCTAGCCGCTTCCAGTCCAAAAAATGTTGATACCATTGCGAATTCCCCCGTTAAATTTTTGAATCAAACCATGAACGCCGTTTCGATTGCTTCGATTCTTGATTCGGATTCGTGTAATTCGGCGATGCTTCCTCCGGCATGAAAAGATCAAGCGTTAAATTCACAACCTGCAATGCTTGCAATGCCAGTTGTTGATTGACAAAATTCGCGTTTTTCAAATTAGCCAATACGTTTGTCAATTTTTCTTTTAGATTTATCAACCGTTCTTTATCCTCATTTTCCGCTTTTTCAATACAGGCGGAAATCGTTAAATCGTCTTCTCTTTCTAAAAAGCAAGCCGTTGCTTTGATCCGTTCCTTTTCAGCATTTTCAAGCTGCATTACATATTTCTGCTCTTCCTTTAAAAGCTGCATTAATTGATTAACATCATCTTTTTTCAGCAAATCCGTTTTTTTTACTGCCAAGTTATACAATTGTTCATGAATAATTAACTGCTTTTCTAAAACGTTAATTAAATTGGCAAGAGACACGAAAACGTCCTCCCCACAAAATTCAATAAAATCATATTTACCGGGCTTCGTTCCGAACATTGACAAGATGATCCAAAGCCGGAAATGAAAAATAATTTTTTGTTGTAAAGATGAAGATGCTAAAAATGCAGAAATGTACAATATAGTTGTCCAGCACATTTTCATTCTGTTCCAAATCAAAAATCGAAACAGGCTGCTTCGTACGCAACCAAATCAAAAACCGAAACGGATTGACGCAATTTATTCTTCATTTTTTTTCTTATAAAATTGGATCATGCTTTTCGCGATCAGGTCTGGGGCGATTTTGTAAGTCCCACTTTCAATTTCTTTTTTTATCGCCTGCACTTTTTCTTGGCGCTGAAGATCAAAACCGCTCGTCTGCTGAAGCTGTTTTGCCTGCTTGGATATTTCCACTCTATCTTTTTGGACTTCCACTTTCATCTGCTTGCTGGCATCCATTTGCTTTTGATAAGGATTAACGTTTGATGACCGATAGCTGTGAATCTTCATGGACACCGCCTCCTTTCCTGCTCTAATGGAACGATTGTTTCAGCTGGAAATCTATCTCTATATTCATTATCGGATCGATAGAGGGATTTGTTAACGTTTTTCATTATTTTTCGGTTGGATAGCGTAGTATGTTTGCATCTTCTCTTTCTCCTCCTGAAATTGCTCTTCTCTTTCCATTTGCTCAATTTGAGACTGTATTTCCTTTTTGCAAGAAACACAAAGTTTTCCCTCGCGAATAAATTTGCCGCACCGTGAACAAGGATAACCAAGGTTCGGGAAGTTCGCCAGTTGAATGCGTCCTTGATGAATAAACTTCAGTATTAAGTCCTCTTCCACTCCTGTTTTTTGCACAACTTCAGTAATGGTCGATCTACGGTTTTCCTTTTTTCTCAAAAAGTTATATACCGTTTCAAATGCCTTTTCTTCCTCTTGGTAGCAAGCATCACATATTGAACGAAGCCGTGTTTTGACAAACAAGGAACCACATTTTGGGCAGTTTGCTAATTCCCCCATAAAAATCCACCTTTCAAAAATCTTCCTATTATTATTATTTTATATCGGAAAAACGGATTTGTCATTTAGCTGCGGACAAGCGTAAATGATTCGACACTTTTCGCACCAGTGTTCATCAGCTGCTTTGCAGCTTGGCGTACCGTTGCGCCTGTTGTGTAAATGTCATCGATGATAACAATATGTTGACCATGTACTTGTTTTGGATCTGTTACAGTAAACATATTTTTCGTCTTCATTCGGTCGATCCGTGATTTTTTTGATTGTTTTGCTTTATCTGTTTTGCGCAAAGGCTCAATAATCGGAAGCTGAAGGAGCTGGGCCAATAATTTTGCTTGATTAAACCCGCGTTCCAAAAGCCTTTCTTCACCTAATGGGATGGGAACGAGAATCATCGATTTGTCGAAGTGATGGCGAAATGCTTTCACAAAAGGTTCGGAAAACATCTGCACCAATATCGCATCCCCGCGGAATTTAAACCTAGCAAGCACTTCTTTCATAAATTCATTATATTGAAAAACAGAGCGGTTTTTCTTTATCACTCCATGATAGTCAGGATGTTTTTCCCAAGCCGCGCAATCAGTGCAATACTCGGCTTTTTCGCTTTGCCTCCCGCACATTGGACAAATGGGGCCTGATATAACGTTTAGCTTGCTGGAGCATTCTTCGCATAAAACAGGGTCTTTTTCGAGGAAAAAAAGCCGTCTCCAAGTCAAGTGGACATCTATACTTTTAAAACAATAAAGACATCTTCCCATATTTCGCATCAAGCCTTCCTATTATCACATCGTGGGTTTTCTGAAACAATTCTTGCGCATTCTGCCAGGCTGACAAGAAGAGATGTCATTTGCTGCCGATCAAAAAATTCCGCTCTTACATATGTAATTTTATCTTCACTCGTTACATAACGGGGCTGAACTCTATTTAACACTAGAGCTAAAACATCATTGCGGCAAGTTGGGCACGTGCATTCCATATGAAATTGGTCAATATATTCATCTAGCAATTCTTCCATAATTTTTTCCAGAGCGTTTACTATCATGTCCTCACCCCAAATATATGATCTCTAATCTGTATTATATTGGATCATACTGGAAAAAGGAATTTCTTTTTTCATCCAAAATTGAAAAGATCTTTCCAACTTTACACATTCTGTATCGTTTCCTTTATTTTCTAAATACTAACACTTTAACAAATCTTCCTTTGCCGCTTCCCGATTCATAGCAAGAATATGGTGTTTCGCTGCAATCATTTCATTTGTTTTGCCATAATGGAAAAAGATAATGGAGCCTGTTGGATTGTTCATGCTCCGTCCAACACGGCCGGATATTTGAACAAGGGCACTTTCTGTAAAAATGGTTTCTTCTGCTCCTAAAACAGCTGCATCAGTTCCAGGAACTGTTACACCCCTTTCCAAAATGGTAGTTGTGACAATGATCGGAATCCGGCCATTTCGAAATGCCAGAACCTTTTCTTTCCTTTGGGGATCTTCGGCATGTACTCCTTCAACCGCTGAATTCAATTTTTTTAGTAATGGAACGACATCATGAAGCACTTTGATTTCCGGTACAAATAGAAAAGCTTGTCTTTCCTTTTGCAAATGTTCGGCTGCCCATGTGATGATATTTTTCGGCAGCTTTCCTTTCTCCAATCTTTTTTTCCAATTGCCGCACCATTTGAATTCAGGAACAGGTAGGGGATAACCATGGTATCGAGCAGGGATTTTCACAATTTCGGAAGGCTTAAAATGCCGCTTAATTGCTGAGGAGGGAGTCGCAGTTAAATAAATAAGGGAACTGTTTCGTTTGCGTGCTTTTTCAACCGCAAATTGCAAAGCAGGATCTACAGAATATGGAAAAGCATCCACTTCGTCAAGTATCACCACGTCAAAGGCTTCTTTATACCGAAGAAGCTGATGAGTCGTTGAAATGGTAATTGGGCTCAGCTTCAAACGATCTTCGCTTCCTCCGTAAAGCACTGCCACATCGATGCTCGGAAAAACGTTTTTCAAACGCGGTCCAAGCTCCAAAACAACATCCGTACGCGGTGCAGCAATGCAAACAAATAGCCCTTTCTGCAAAGCTGTGTTTATGCCGGCAAACAGCACCTCTGTTTTTCCTGCTCCGCAAACTGCCCAAATGAGACAGTCTGTACGCTGCAAAACGGACTCCGCGATCCGGTCAGATGCTCTTTTTTGCGCCGGAGACAGCTCGCCATCCCATTGCAAAAAGTTTGTTTGATCCGATTGGATCGAATGTTTTTCCTCCTTATCTCGTCTTGGAAAACTAACAAGCTTTGAACATTCACTTACTCGCCCCATCATGATACAGTTCCGGCAATAATGACAAAACTTTTTGCACCTTGCACAGTCAAAGCCTGCAAATAAAAAGGGTTGATCATTTCCACATCGATTGCAATAAAAAATACCGGATTTTTTCACAACACCTTGTTCTATTTCAACGAAGGGGGCATTTTGAACGGCATCCATTGAAAACGGGAGCTCATTTGAAAGGAGATGTCTTCCGAGAAGATGTTTTTGGAGATCATGATCATGCATATAAAACCTCCGCTTGTACATACCATATTGTTTCTTACTATTATTTTTTACCTTATATTTTCTGAAAAATCAATATATTTAATCAATTGCTCTTATTGCTTTTCGTCCGAAAGAAAGATGCTAGATGAATCATTTATATCCTTCATTTCTGTAAAAAATAAAAGGTGCTTTTTGCACCTTCAGATGGTCAGCACCGTTCCATTTTTTGGTAGATCGCACCTTTTCTCGTTTTGAAGGGGAAGTTCTTTTAAGAGGATGGATACAGCCATTTTTCACAATGGGTTTAACATTTCCTTGCAATTACTTTTTATACCAGCAGAGACCCATAGCTCCCTCTCCTAGATGAGTTCCAATGACAGCGCCAAAATAGCTGATAATAAATTCAGAATTTGGATATTTACTTTCGAGCTCCTCTTTCATTTTTTTGGCATCCTCCGGTCTGTTGGCATGAATGACAGCCGCCCGCACCGGATGTTTGCTTGCAGCTTCGTCAAATAATTGATAGATACGTTGGATTGCTTTTTTGCGCGTACGAATTTTCTCATACGGCACGATCACTTTATCAACAAAATGAAGAAGAGGCTTCAGTTGCAGCAGGTTCCCTATTAAAGCTTGAGCTCCGGTTAATCGTCCGCCGCGCTGAAGATGAGAAAGATCGTCCACCATAAAATAAGCATCCATTGATTTTTTAATTTCATCAAGGCGAGCGATGATCTCTTCCGGTTTTTTCCCTTCCTTTGCCATTTTCGCTGCTTCAATTGCATAGAATCCCTGAGCCATACAGCTTATTTCCGAATCGTAAGGATATACCTTAATGCCGTCTACCATTTGACCTGCTGTGACAGCACCATTGTAAGTGCCGCTGATACCGCTTGAAAGATGAATGCTGATGACTGCATCATATTCTTTCGATAAGCTTTCAAACAACTCGACAAATTCACCAACTGGCGGCTGAGAAGTCGTAGGCAGCTCTTTCTGGCGCTTTATTTCTTCCCAAAAACTCTCTGCTGTCATATCTATCTCTTCACGATAAGACTCGTCTCCAAAAATAACGCTAAGAGGAATCATATGTATGCCATGCCTCTTTCGAACTTCTTCAGGAATGTAAGCAGTACTATCTGTTACAATCGCAATTTGCATCATGTTTTTCCTTTCCTTTTAATAATTTCATTCTCTCCTTTATAAAACTATTTTATAAAAAAAGCAAGCTTTTATCATTAACTTTGCCGGATTTCCATGAAACTGCAAGAGGATGAAAAAAATTTTTTAGCTGCTTCAAAGTCTTTATACTGCCATTTACGCGGATTTCGTTTTGTCGATCGGCTCATTATGATTTTCGTTGAGGTTATTCTTATGAGGTCTACACCTTTATAAAGGATTTTTGAGCAGCTTAAACGGAGCTTTTATGTGGATTTCAATTGCGGTTACCAATTTTGCTGCATTTTTTCTTGTTTCTGAGCAAACCGGCCTCTTCCCAGCGCCTGTTGTTATTTGAAGAGGCCGTTATGCTTGGTGATGATACATTTTCACCTAAGTTGATTCTGCAAAACCAGAACATTGAATGTTATGCTTCCTATGATTCATTTTCGCCGCTTCTGATTAAAAACAACATTTCTCTGGTCAGGATCCGAATAGATTGACAAGTTGCCAAATGATATTATGTTTCCAGCCGTAATGAAGAAATGCAATTGAATTCATTTATCATCGCTGGACAATCAGCCAAGTCGGAAAAAACAATATAGATACACCGAGCAAAATTGGTATTTAGAAATCAATCTCACTTTCACGGTTTGACGATTCAAATCGTTCAAAATTAATCGCCATGGAAAATATGTAACTTTACTTAACTTCCACCCAGCCGTTTTTAATGGCAAGAACTACTGCTTGTGTTCGATCGTTGCAATTTAATTTTTGCAAAATGTTGCTGACATGGTTTTTCACCGTTTTTTCGCTAATGAACAGCGTTTCACCGATTCTTCTATTGCTTTTTCCATCAGCAAGCATTTGCAAAACTTCACACTCACGTCGGGTTAAAATATGAAGAGGGCGCCGGACTGTAGCTGGAATTTGTCCATTATTGGCTGATGACAGACGGCGGAACTCATTGACTAGATTGTGAGTTACTTTTGGATGTAAATAGCTTCCTCCCTCTGCCACGATTTTAACTGCTTCTACTAAAGTGTCAGCATCCATTTCCTTCAATAAATATCCTCTCGCTCCGGTCTTCAAAGCATGTATCACATAATTTTCATCATCGTGGATCGATAATATAATAACCTTCGTATCTGGATATGAATTAACCAGCTGCTTAGTAGCTTCAACGCCATTTACACCAGGCATATTAATATCCATAATGACAACATCCGGCATATAGCTTTCAACAACTGTTAAAGCTTCACTGCCGTCATAAGCTTCCGCAACCACTTCAAAATTAGGCTCAAAATCAAGAATACGTTTTATACCTTCCCGAAACAGCGCATGGTCATCTATTATGACAATTTTAACTTGATTATTCATTTACAATCCTCCCCATTATTATTTTTTCAGTGATGCATGCATGAAGTCAATCAGACCATTTCTCTATTTCATAGATTAGTAGGCAATTGAATAATAATGAACGTTCCTTTTCCGGGTGCAGAATGGACTGCCATTTTCCCATTCAACAGCTCCACTCGTTCTTTCATTCCCATTAAACCGAATGACTCCTTTTTTTCTTTAAACACTTTCTTTACATCAAAGCCTTTGCCGTCGTCTTTTATTGCAACATTTACTTGGTTTGGACGGACTTCAAATTTAACGTCAATTTGCTTTGCTTCCGCATGCTTCAAAGCGTTCGTTACAGATTCTTGAACTAACCGGAACAAGGCCACTTCAAATTTCGCCGGAAGCCGTTTTTCTTCCACATCACTGATGTTTTGAAAATTGATTTTTATGTCTTTTTCATATTCTTGAATAGTAGAAAGGTACTTTCTAAGTGTTGGAATGAGACCTAAATCATCCAAAGCCATAGGCCTTAAGTCGTATATAATGCGCCGAACCTCAGATAACGCATTTCTCACCATTATTTTCAAATTTTGAACTTCCTGAAACCCTTCTGCAGTCCCTTTTTCCCGAAAAACTCGTTCAATCAGATCAGAGCGCATCAAAACATTTGCAAGCATTTGAGCTGGTCCGTCATGTATTTCACGTGACACCCGTTTCCGTTCTTCTTCCTGCGCTTCTATAATTCTTAAGCCAAAGGCTTGTTTTTTCTTTGCATCTTCCAGCAAATCGCCAACCTGCCGCAAATCTTGGTTTAAATATTGCAGCACAACAGTAATTTGACCTACTATGACCTCCGCTCGTTCAATCATTTCTTTTAATGATAAAAGCCGGCGGTCCAATTCATCCCGCCGTTTTCTTAATTGTTTTTCTTTTTCTTGGAGCATGGCCAGTTCAATTTGAATATTTTGCGCTTTTTCATAGGCATTCAAAATATCTTGTTCTGAAAACTTGTTGAAGTTGCGGCTGACTTCCACGAGGCGCTGCCGTGCGATTTTCGATTGAATCGTCAGCTTATCGGTTTGCTCTATCACCTCACTTACTTGCTCTTTCACTTCTTCCAATTCTTCTACTATTTTCTCATACTCTGTGCGGGATTTTTCACCGATTTCAAAGATTTGATCTTTGCTTGATTGGACGGTTTCGATCATTTTATTTAAAATATCGTCTATTACAGCAGAATCTATTTTTTTGGAGTTCACAGCCTTTTCCTCCATTATAAAAAAGTTGTTACAAAAACTTTATCAGTTCATAATTGAAGTAAAAATTTTGTCGTTTTATAATATTCTAATGTGAGTGTTTTTTTATAAAAAAAGTCGATTTTTGTCAAAAAAAGTTATGCCGTTTTGTTTCTTCGGAGGTGATACACAATTGCTTTCCTCCTATTATACCGTAGCTGGCTTTGGAGAGCATGAAATCGTGATTCAAAAATCACGTTTTATCTGCTATATTAATCGTGCCAAAACTGAGAAAGAAGCTCAAGAGTTTATTGATACAATCAAAAAAAAACATTGGGATGCCACACATAACTGCTCCGCATATTTAATTGGAGAGCATGACCAAATTCAAAAAGCGAACGACGACGGAGAGCCAAGCGGAACAGCAGGAGTGCCGATGCTTGAAGTGTTGAAAAAGAAACAATTAAAAGACACTGTCGTTGTTGTCACCCGTTACTTCGGCGGGATTAAACTCGGCGCCGGCGGGCTGATCCGTGCATACGGAAAAGCTGTTTCAGAAGCCATTGACCACGTTGGCATCATCGAACGCAAGCTAATGAAAATTATTCGCACTACGTTCGATTACAGCTTTCTCGGCAAAATCGAAAACGAATTGCGCTCGTCTGTCTATAAGCTGAAAGACATCTACTATACCGATCATGTGGAAGTTGAAACATATGTAGAGGAAGGCCGGGTTCAAAGCTTCAAAGACTGGATGACCGATCTCACCAATGGGAAATGTGTGATCAAAGAAGGCGACTTAGTATATTTGGAGGAGAAGGTTAAAAACTAAATTTAAAAAACAAGGAGTTAGACATGAATAGAAGAACGAGAAAAAAGAAAAAGAAAAAAAAATTAAGAGTCTTTGGCTGTTTATTTTTAATCCTGTTTTTAATTGCTGGCGGTTACGCCGTTTATCTATCGATCAAATTAGCTAATGCTTCTTTTCTAGCACAAGAAGATCTGGAGAGAGGAAGGAAATCTGAATTAAGGGAACAACCAGTTGATCCGAAAAAAGATAATTTTTCGGTGTTGTTCATTGGAGTCGATGCGCGGCCAGGTGAAAAGAAAAGCCGATCTGACGCCTTAATCCTGGCATCATTTAATAAAGATGAAAAATCGATTAAAATGGTCAGCATCCCTAGAGATTCAAGGGTGGAAATCCCAGGACATAATCTGGATAAAATTACACACGCCCATGCCTTTGGTGGAAAAGATTTAACGGTTCAGACAGTTGAAAACTTGTTGAATATACCCGTCGATTATTATGTAGAATTAAATTTTAAAGCCTTTATTAATATTGTTGATGCCCTTGGCGGCGTTGAAGTGAACAGCGACAGAGAATTTACTGAGCAAGATAGCAAAGGGCGAAAGAACGCCATTCATATTAAGAAAGGTGTACAAACGTTAAATGGCGAAGAAGCTTTAGCATATGTCCGAATGCGCAAAAAAGATCCATTAGGCGATATCGGAAGAGGCAAGCGGCAGCAAGAGGTTATAAAGGCAATAATTAAAAAGAGTTCATCCTTATCGGCTATCACGAAATACGATGATATTATCGACTCTTTAGGGAAAAACTTAACAACAAATTTCAGCATTGGTAATGTCTTAGCGCTGCAAAAATATTCCGGTTCCATCAGCAGCATTGAATCTTTAACGATTGACGGGCACGACAATCCGATAAATGGAACTTACTATTACCAACTGGAAGAGGATTCTTTGGAAAAAGTTTCAACGGAGTTGAGAGAGCATTTGGAGTACAACGCCATGCTGTCATCAAACCTAGATCAATGATTTCTGTATGAATCAGGCGGGAAGCCTGATTTTTTATTCCTGTAAATGATCATGTGCAAACAAAAAAAGAGATTCGTAATGGAACAAAAATTCATTACAATCTCTTCTGCTTATTTATCGGTTTTTCATATTTTCAACTTTTATTTCTCTAAACAGCTTTAATATCGGTTTGTAATTTGAACCAATTAATCCTGTTATCTCAACCACCAATTCAATGGCAATCAATAAAATCGAAATGACAATTAATGAAACCCACATTGTCGCTTGCGAAAAAATGATGGCTACTCCTCCAAAAATTGCACTCATTGTATAAATGATTAAAACAGTCTCCCTATGTCCAAAACCTAAATTTAACAAACAATGATGAAGATGTGATTTATCAGGAGAAGACAATGGTTTTTTCCTCACGATACGGCGAATAATAGCAAAAAACGTGTCAGAGATTGGCACGCCTAGAATAATAATTGGTACAATAAATGATATAAAGGTGACATTTTTGAATCCCAACAATGAAAGTACAGCAATCATATATCCTAAAAATAATGCTCCAGTATCCCCCATGAAAATTTTGGCGGGATAAAAATTATAGACAAGAAACCCTAACGTACTCCCTAACAAAATTAAACACATGCCGGCAACGAAAAAATCCCCCATAATAATTGCCATCACAAAAATGGTAATGATCGCAATGGATGACACTCCTGCTGCCAATCCATCTAAGCCATCAATAAGGTTGATCGCATTTGTAATCCCGACAATCCATAATAAAGTAATCGGTATCGTAAAAATTCCAAATTCGATCTGGCCTCCAAAAGGCAAATTAATAAATTCAACATCTAAACCATGATAAATGACAATGGATGCAGCTAATACTTGTCCTAATAATTTAAATTTTGGAGATATTTCATAAATATCATCAATTATGCCGGTAATCACAATAATGAAGCTTCCAATTAAAATCGGGATGCTGTATTGGTTTTCCGGCCTTAAAAGTAAAAATCCGACCAAAAACGACACAAATATTCCTAATCCGCCAATTCTTGGCATTAACTTGCTATGTACTTTTCGATTATTAGGTTTATCAACAGCTCCGATTTTAAAAGCAAATTTTTTTATAATTGGTGTTATGAGAACAGAAACGACAAAACAAATGATCAAGGATATATATATCATTAAAATTTTCCTCCTCAACCCTTAATGTAACCACATCTCAAATCTCCATACGCTATAGGAACCGCTAGCAAAAAAATTCCACAACACCATTTTAGATTATACCACAAGTAGCAGACGATCAGCGCAAACCTTTGCACCTTTTCACATAATATCTAATATTTTTTTATAGGTACTGTAAATGCTTTCGGAAAATTTTTGAATCGAATAATTTTTAGAAGCTTTTAAATAAAGCCTTTCACCAAATTCTTTCAATTTTCCCCGTTTTTTTAATGCAGAAGCTTCCATTATAGATCTTTTTAATTTTTCATGATCGCCGATCGGGACAATCCAGCCTAAGCTTTTATCGGAAATTAAATGGTGAACACCGCCGACATTCGTTGTTATGACAGGTATTTTGGCTCTAGCCGCTTCTAAAATGACAAGTGGAAAACTTTCACTAAACGATGAAAGCAATAGTACATCTGCAATTGGCAAAATTCTCTCTACATCTTCTCTATAACCAAGAAAATGGACCCGGTTTTGCAACCCCTCTTTCACAACTTTTCGTTTCAACTCATTTTCTAACGAACCGCTTCCTATCAATAACAGATGGCTTGACGGACAGCTTTGAAGCACCTGTTTAAATGCTTTAAATGCTATAAGGTGCCCCTTTATTTTTTCCAGCCGGGCAACCATCACAATCACAAAAGCATCTTTGCTTAAATTAAACTCCTCCCGCTTATAGGGTGGTTCCAGCGTTTTCGAAAAATCTATTCCATTGAAGATCGTTGTTATTTTTCTTTCTTCGATTTGTAAATCAATTAATATTTTTTTAAAACGTTCGGAAATCGCAAAAATATGATCAGCTCTGCGAAAGGAGAATATATTTAAATTTGAAAGCATTTTTCCGATAAACCCCTTGGCAATAAAATCTTGTCTTGGGTCACTATGAACAGTCACAATCCATTTACAGGGAGTGAATAAGCGTACTAGTGCCCCTATTACATTTGCTCTCGGACCGTGGGTATGATACATATCGACGTGATGCTCACGGATAAATTGTACGATATTTTTTACGATAGTAATATCACATTTCGTTTTTTGTGGAAATAAAACTGTCTTTATCCCCAATTCATTTGCTTTCTCAAGAAGCTTCCCTTCTTCAAAAACGCCTAGAATGAATTCGTCCCTATTGAATTCTTTCAATAATGACAAAATATGAACCATGCCTCCGCCTGTTTCATTTCCAGCATTTAAATGCAGGACTTTCATAAATTTAACCTCATCCTCACATTTTTTTTGAATTTTAACCATATAATTTTGATAAGAAACTGCGGCAATGCTATCATGCGCTTCCAACGGGAAGGTTGTTGAATGAGCCGATAAAGCCATTCAATATTTAATTTTTGCCATAAAACAGGTGCTCTTTTTACTTTTTCAGCCAAAACATCGAAACTGCCGCCAACACCAATAAAAACGCCTTTAGTAAACATTTGATAATATTTAGAAATCCACATTTCTTGTCTTGGAAAACCTAATGCAACCAAAATTAAGTCTGCATCCGAATGAAGAACTTTTTGTGCTATTTCTAGATCGTCCAATTGAAAATATCCATGATGATAACCGACTATTTGAATTTGCGGAAACCTTTCAGAAATTTTTTGAGCCGCCTTTTTTACAACTGCAACTTCTGCCCCAAGTAAAAAAATTTTTTTCTTCCGTTTGTTAATTTCACTTAACAAATCCATCATCAAATCAAAGCCAGCCACCCTCTCCGGCAAATGATCCCGTATTATCCGTGAAGCAATAATTATTCCAATTCCATCCGGTACGATATAATCTGCTGAAAGAACAGTTTTTTGATATTCAGCATCTTTTTGGGCATGCATAACAATTTCCGGATTGGCCGTCACAACAAAGCATTTTTCTTGATAATCCATTTTATCAATAAGCAATTTTGTTAATTCTTCTCTTTTAGTTTTTATAAAAGGTATTCCTAAAATGTTTACTTTTTCTTTCATAGTCATCCCCAAATTCTCATAACCCCTTCTTAGGAAAGTATAGGAATCATTTTATTCTTTTTTAACAAATCTTTTTCAATTGTACTTGATTATATATTTCAGAAACTTTCTTGGCTGCTTCAATATGCGAATATTCTCGTTCAATTTTTTCCCTTGCATGTTTAGCAAGATTTTGGCTTAATTGCGGATCTTTGAGCAATTTTATAATTGCTGCCGAAAGCTCCTCTGGATTTTTTTCTTCTACTAATAGACCATCCTTCTGATCATTAATTATTTCCTTCAATCCACCGACAGCTGAAGCTATGACGGGAGAACCAGATCCCATCGCTTCCAAGGCCGAAATCGATGTCGCCTCTTCTACTCCATAGGAGTGAACGCTGGGTATTAGCACAACATCAGCCGCGGAATAAAGCTGCATCATTTGGTCATGAGGAACAGAGCCTAGTAGCTGAACATGATCTTCTAATTGTAATTGTTGCACTTTTGCTGAAATATTTTCCATTTGCTCTCCTGTGCCAGCATAAACTAATAACGTTTCTGGAAATATTTCTAATACATTAGGGAGTGCGAGTGTTGGATAAATGACCCCGTTTTTCTCCGTCAATCTTCGTGGTACAAATAAGATCTTCCTGTTTTCTGGAAGGCCCAAACGTTTTCGAACTTCTTGTTTATGATATAATTGCGGCTTAAATTCATTTGTATTGATAAAATTTTTTATAACGGTCGCTTTTTTATTCGTTTTATCAAAAATATATTGTTGAATTCTTGTGTCAACTGCTATTAAATGGTCCGCTTTTTCATATGCCTCCTTTTCAATCAGCTGAATATATTGATCTTCTTTACTATCCTTCAAAATTGCTCCCCTGCTGATCGCTTCATATGAAAAATATCCATGTACAGTCGCAACCGTTGGCATGTTTGTTTCAACAGCTGCAAGAGCAGCGTACACATCATGGCAATGGATGACGTCATAACGCTTTTTTGTTTTTTTCAATATCGATTTCAACATTTTTTTCCGTTGGCCATCATTGATCACCTGTCCTTTTCCTTTTTGAATCTTATTAAGTAAATATCCTGGCGCTTGTGCATAAATTTTTTTCAAAATGGGATTCATACTAGAAAATGACAATATATCGACGTTATGCCCAAGCTCTTCTAATCCATTTTTTAAAGTTAGAACATGTGTTGATAAACCACCCTCATGTGGAATGTCAAAAATTGTTGTCATTAAGATATTCATAACTCATCCCCTACATTTTTTGATTGAATGGAAGCGAAAATTTCCTGTGTTTGTTTAATAAGAAGCCCAAGACAATATAAAAATAAAGTGTAAATGTTTTATCTTCCAAAATATTGTAAAATACTGCGGCTGTTGCACCAACAATTAGAAATGCTAATACTATCCATTTTTCCATTTTTTCGCGATTACTGCGAATAATCGTTATGATTACCATTACAAAAAAAAGAAAGAAAAACAAAGCGCCAACTACACCTGATTGAACTAAAATTTGTATATATTGATTATCGGAGTAGATTGGATTTTGAATTCCATAAGCCTTTAAAATCGGAGAACCAAACGCCCATGAGGCTGAATCGCCGTAAGTTCCAAAGCCGGTTCCAATCAGCGGATGTTCTTTAAAAATTTCTATTCCCTTTTTAATAATAAAAATTCTGCCACCTTCTGTGCTTTTTGAAATGGTATCATCTGAAAACATGTCAAAATAACGATTCTCTTTATGTATCTTTTTCTGAGATTGCTCTGCCAGCTGCTTGTCATTAAAATGATTTTCTATATATTCAGCAGTATAAGCAGTCGGCAAAAATATGATAAATAATGCAACCGCAATCACAATGATTTGTGATTTCACTAATTTCCACTGACGTGTTGCAGCAATAAAAACAAGATAAGCAATTGCGAATGAAAGAATCGTACCTCTTGAATAGGTCAATAATACAACGCCAAAAATTAGCGTTGCGATCACATATAAAAGTGGTTTAAAACGATCAAACTTTTTGATTAAATAAAAAATCGAAAAAAATGATATCATTAAATAAGTCGCTAAAATATTCGGATTTCCAGCAAGTCCATAAATGCGAATTCGGTTTGTTTCTGCCAAATCCATTTGAACCCACGCTTCTGGAAGAAGCAATGTGCGTAATGATAGCTTTTCAATTAGGCCATGAACAGATAAAACAGTTGCTAAACAGACAGTCACAAGAAAAAATTGGGCAATGTCTTTTTCAGTAATTTTCAATTCACTAATAATGAACATACATAAAAAAGTAAGTACGAATGCCCTGATTTGAAAAATAATGGGAGTTATCTCCACTCCTGTTATGAATGCTGAAACAACACCAATTAAACAAAAGAGAAGAAAAAAGACTGAAAATAAAAAAGTGCGTCCAAACCGTTCTTTATGTATGATAACTTTTTGTATGACAATAAGGAAAAATAACACACAAATGATTCCGTCCCCTAAATATTTCAATCCCGGGTTCATTTCAATTAAAAATGGGCGAATAGGGAAATAGATGATCAAAACAAAAATGGCAGATTTCCAATTTACCGAAATTAATGCAATAATGAGCAAGGAAATGAAATAGCCAATATATTGATTAGAGGTAAATAAAGCTGCTACCAATAATATTAGCGAAATCATGAACGACGAGTTCCTTAACCGTTCCATCATTATCACCCAATCATCATCTTTTCTAATTTATTATGTTTTAATACCAGTAATCATAACAAACCATTTTTAAGAAATTATTGATTTTTGCAAACAGAGTATTAAAATACCGTAAAGATTTCACCATTATTATTTCATTAGCAGCTTTTTAAAGCGGTTATATCCGTCTCGATAGAAAAAATATATGCCAATTGCATAGACAATAGCTGCAACTATAGAAATGACCAGCAGCTGAAATAATGAATAAACATTTTGTAAAAATGCCGCTCTTCTTATCAAAATAATAACGGCAGCCATCATTACACATGGAACTACAATCCTTACTAAAAGCTGCAAAAGTTTTTTTTGCTCGCTAACGTGAAATTGGCGATAAACGTAAATGATTGTCAAAGCAAGATAGTATAATGAAACAATGGAGCTCGATAAAGCTAAACCAATATATCCAAGTTTTATTGCAAAAAAATAATTTAAAATAACATTGAGCACTATTGTACTTACACTAACTATAAACAGAAATACTGTCTTTTCTTTTACATAGATCGCTTTAGAAACTACCGATTGTGTACCCTGTAATAAAATTAATGGTGCATAATAAATTAAGGCGGCAAACGTTTTTTTCGTATCCGCACTGGTAAATTCTCCTCTTTCATATACAAATGAAATGGCTAAATCCCCCAACAACATTACACCGATTGTTACAGGCAATAAAAATAGCACGGATGATTCAACGCCAAGAAATACGGTTCTCTCAAAGCTTCGATCGTCCTCTGACTTTTCAGACAAAATCGTAAATATAATGGCCGCAATCGTTGTGCTGAAAATAGTGAAGGGAATGCTTACAATTAATGAAGCATTGTTTAAATATGTGACAGCTCCGCTAATTGTACTTGTAGCAAAAATTTTGTCAACGAACATATTAATTTGACCGACTACCGAATTGGCGACTGAAGGGAGAAATAATACAATGATGCTTTTTCGAAATTGCCTCTCTATATTAAAAGTAAATGCCCAATGATAGCCATTTTTTTTTAAATAAAAAAATTGAATGAACACACCCAAAAGGGTACCGATAATAAATCCGTAAATTAAGCTGTAAATTTCTAATGCTTCCGATAATGTCAATGCAAATATTGCGGCAAACAACGTTGGCAGCAATTTTGATACATGAGCAGGAATAAAACTTCTTTTGCTTTGCAAATACGTATCCAAAATTCCGCTTAATACAATTAAACTTATAAAAGGCAGGAAAATCGCGGTTATTTTTACAGCTACATGTTCTGTTACTGCATTCATAGCCGGAAATAAAGTTTTCAAAATGATTGGATAGAAAGGAAATACAACAATCGATAAGCATAAAAAAAGGAAAACTGTATAATTTAATACAGCATTTGCATTTTGATCTGCTAATTGGCTATTTTTGTTCTTCTCTTTTATATATATTGGTAAAAAGGCATGATTAAATCCGCTAGAAATCATTGCTACGACTAATGTTATGAAAGAAAAAGCAATTAAATAGCCATCCGTATATTCATTTGCTCCAAACTCCTTGGCCATGATACTTTCTCTTAAAAAACCGGAAAGCTTCAAAACAATAGCCAAGATCGTTGACCAAATCGCCGCTTTTTTGAGTGTTGACATCATGACACCTTCTTTGCCATAAACATTTACAAAAAGTTTTCTTTCATGAGATAAATATTCCTTTTTGCTTCCTGCTGCAAATCTTGAATACTTTTTGTTAATTTCATTTTAACGTTTTGTTTCTCCATCAATATTGCCCGGAAGTTTTCCAGCAAGCGCTGCTTTTCAAGATTTTCCATTGAAAAAGAATAACACCACAATCCGGTTCTTTCCAGAAAGTTTTTTACCTTCGGATCATAACTTATTCCAATATGCGGTGTCCCCATTTTGGCGGCAAAGATAAGGAAATGAAGCCGCATACCAATCGCAATTTTGGCATGCCTAAAAAAATATAAATATTGATGCGGTTTAAAGTCAGTGCTCAAAATATAGCACTTATCACGGTTCTTCATTAAACCCATCACTTTTTCAGACTGTATCCTGTCATGTTCTCCCTCCATTGGAACAAAGACGGGCGTGAATTGATCCTTTTCAATTAATTCATCAAGCGCGTCCGCTAAAACTTGAAATGCCTGATGATGACGAAACCATGGACGAACTGAGACAGCAATAATTTTTTCTTTACCTGTTAACGGTAAACTTTTATAACAGGCATCATCCTGCTTTATTTTAAAAGCAAACACAATATCCGCCGTTACGACTGTTTTCGGCTTATTTATCCCCAATTTTATAAGCAAATCCTTTGAAAACTCATCCCTTACTGTTATAAAGTCTGCCATATTTGCAAATATTTTCATTAAAATTTTTGCCCATCGGGTTTCAATCGGCCCGATACCTTGGGAAAAAAACATTACCTTCGTTCCACACAGCTTCGCTAAAAACACAATTAATAAATAATATGGCAAAGGTCCAAATAAAAATTTTGTCGAATATGTATCCTGCAAAAGCCCTCCGCCTCCACTTAACAATAGATCAGCCTCGCGAAGTGTCTGAATCTTTTTTAGAAAATCACGACGCCAGCCTCTATATATACTTTTTACTTGATGCTTCCGTGAGGTCTCTTCAGGGGACAGTGAAAAAACAGTTATATTAATCGGATCAATTTCCTCCCTTAAATTATCGATCATTGATTCCAATATAGCTTCATCTCCCGTATTCCCCGCACCGAAAAACCCTGATATCACGACCTTCAAACACAACCCCTCCAAAAATGTGAATATTTATGTGCTGATATGATATTATTTTACAATTGAAGAAAGCTCAAAATATGGGATTTAAAAAATTTTTACAATAAATTAATATTAACGCAAACAATTATGATTCATTATTTCCTTTCAAAATTAATGGTAACCTCATTTAATAAACAAAACCCTTAAAAAGTTAACTATCAGTTAGTTTATCTTTAATTATTTTTCGAATCTAAAAATAATGAATAAATTAAAAAAATCCCCTTACTAGGAATTTTCACAACCTAGAAAGGGAATTCTTTATAAAGAATACTGTCGAGTTTACAATTTCGATTAGCCCACAACCTGAAAGTTGCCAGCATGCAACATCTGCTTTCAAGTAAAATCTATAATTACAAGCGTCAGTGAAGAAAAACAACTCATTTATCTTCACTGATTTCATTTTAGGGCTTATCGGACAGTACTTTGAACCACTTACCTCTTTATGAAAGATTCATGTATCCAAACTATTTTTCCATCTAACCTTCCGCGATACCATGTGTTTTTCCCAACAGTTTCAGTCAAATGTACTTCGAAAGCCTTTCCTTTATATTGGGAAAGATTTTCATAGACTAAATCTTTCTTTCCACCCCAAGCCTTGCTATAGGCGCTACCGATTCCTTTGATCGTAAACAATTTTGCTTGTTTGTCTACTGCTTTGTGGGTATTTACAGACATATTTTTTGCTTGTACCCATCCGACTATACCATTTATACTGCTTGGCTCTAAACTAATTAAATAATACAAATCTCCATTAAAGGTCGCTTGTTTTTTAATATAGTATACTCGGTTGGTATACTCTACGCCTGAAGTAATGGCTGTCGATGGATCACCTAATGTTTTGTAAATTTTCACTTGTCGTGTCCGAATATGCCCTAGCTTGCTTGTAGTTCTTGTAGCAGCTAGGTTGACCGAGTGAATCCATACTTTTTTATTATCTAAAAGACCTCTGTACCAAGTGTTGTTACCAACTTTTTCTGTAAGGTCAACTTTGAATTCTTTTCCCTTATAATCTGATAAGTCTGTATAAACAATATTTTTCTTACCACCCCAAGCTTTATTATAAGCACTACCAGTCCCTATGATTGTAAACAATTTTGCTTGTTTGTCTACTGTTTTGTGGGTATTTATGGAAACATTTTCTGCTTTTACCCATCCGACTACACCATTGGAGCTGCTCGGTTTTAGACTAAGCAAATAGTACACTTGGCCATTCACAGACGCCTGTTTTTTAATATAGTACACTTGATTAGTATATTCTGCACCTGATGTAATGGCTGTCGATGGATCACCTAATGTTTTATAAATTTTCACTTGTCGTGTCCGAATATGCCCTAGCTTGCTGGTGGCTGTTTCTTGGGCTTTTGTCACATAACTTGAATGAATAAATACCGTTTTGCCGTTTAATGTTCCGCGGTACCAAACATTCTTTCCTACATTTTCCGTCAAATGGACACGGAAAACCTGATCTGTAAATTGGGAAAGATTTTCATAGACTAAATCTTTCTTTCCACCCCAAGCTTTCCGATAAGCGCTGCCGGTTCCTTTGAGATAATAGGTTTTTCCCTGTTTATCCACTGTTTTATGACTGTTAACCGCCATGTTTTCTGCCCTTACCCAGCCAACTACTCCTGATGTACTGCTTGGGTTTAAACTTATCAAATAGTATTTTTGACCAGTGACAATTGCTTGCTTTTTAATATAATACACTTGGTTTGTATATTGTGATCCAGCTTTAAAACTTGATGTACTATCCCCTATTTTTTTGTGAATTTGCACATTACTATTGCGGATATGTCCGAGCAGGCTTGTTGCATATTGTTTAGATAAATAATTTGATTGGATCCATATTTGTTTACCATTTAAACTTCCTCTGAACCAAATCGTGTTTCCAACTTTTTCTGTTAAATTGACGACAAATTGTTTCCCTTCAAATGCAGATAACGTATTATATATGATATTTTTTTGGCCTCCCCAAGCCTTATTATAAGCTTTGCCTGCACCTGTAACTACAAACTCCTGTTTATTATTTTTAATGCCCACATGTTCTTGAACAGTTAGATCTTGTGCCTTGACCCAACCCACTAATCCTTCTCGATTACTTGGTTTTAAACTCAATAAGTAATATTTTATTCCATTTAAGCTGCTTTCTTGTTTAATATAGTAAACTTGATTTGTATATTTTTCTCCAGCAACCATATAATTTGCTGGATTAAGTGGATTAGGGTAGATACGCACGTTTCGTGATCGAATATGTCCTAGTTTGCTAGTATATTGCTTTCTCTTTGCAGTTAGCTCATTATACTTTTGTTTAACAAGTGTTACAAATTGATTCCAATTATATCCCCACTTTTGAAAATATCCATGGGGATCAACATGATCCGTACCGCCTAAATGGATGCTGACTGCTCTGTGTGACCATAATGTTCCCTGGCCAGCGGTTTCAGCACTTGTAACACCTAAATTATATCTATATAAGATATTTGCAATGTAGCTAGCATAGTTATTAATAGATCTAGCAAACTGATCAAAGGTCTTAACTCTTACTAATTCTACGTGAACAAAGCGAGGATTGGCATATTTTCCTGCACCCCAAGCCTTTAAGTCAGTTGGATGAATTTCAATAATTCTTGAATGGTCAACAAAAGCATGGACAAATGCATTATTATAGTGTCTTACCATATAATTAATTTCATTTGTTATTGACGAATTATCATTTGCCGTTTCATGAGCCACTACGCCTTCTACTCGACCATAGCCATAACGATAATTCATTTTAGGAAATATCATGATATGATTATATTCTGTTCTAGCTACAGGTAATTTTTTCGAATTAATGTAACGATTGACGTCTGGATAGCTTTTAGCTTCTGCATAAGATGGAGCTATAAAACTAAAAATAATTACAATAAAAATTGAAAAGAATGCTATAACAAAATTCTTCATATTACCTCCTACTTCCCAAACTTTTACTCTATATTATTTTATCGGCCAATTTTCCCAAAAATAAAGAACTAAAAAAAGGGGCTGTCCGATAAGTCCCTAAAATGAAGCAAGTGGAGAAAAACAATTCGTTTCTCTCCACTTGCTTTTATATTTTTTCGATTTTTATCTGAAAGTAGCTGGCGGATGCCGGCTACTTTCAGTATGTTGTGGGCTAATGCCACAATCCCAAACTCAACATGTACCTTGTCGAGGCCCCGCAAAGAAAATCTGCGGAACGACCGATTGCCCTTGATGTGACCGAACACACTTTCTGCCTCGACTTTGCGTCGAGCGTAGATTGCGGCTTTCTCTTCACATTCAAGGGCTGTTTTGGCCTTTGCTTTCATTTCTTCGAAGATGGGATTCCAGTGAACTTGACGATTTCCCTTCGCTTTTGTGCATTTCGCTTTCAATGGGCAATCGGTACAATCTTCACATTCGTATATTTTGAAGCTTTGTTCATAGCCAGATGGATTCTTTTTGTTTTGGTATTTTTTAAACGTTACTCTCCTTCCATTCGGGCAAATAAAACAATCCTCCTCTTCACAATAGGTCCAGTTTTTGGCATTTTTAATGTCTTTTTTGTATGTACGTGTTTGTTCTTTTACATAGCTCCCATAAGGAATTAGAAACTCAAAACGGGGCTCTTTCTCATCACCAACTGCATATACATAGTTTTCTTCACTACCATAGCCTGCATCCGCAATGACCGTTTTGGGCATCGGTAATGAACTGGAGGCTAGCTTCTCCATATGTGGGATAAAGCAACGTGTATCGGTCGGTCGTTGATGAATGGTATAAAACAAGATAAACTGATTCTCTGTCCCCATTTGCACGTTGTATCCGGGCTTGAGCTGACCGTTTTTCATATGGTCTTCTTTCATGCGCATGAAGGTTGCGTCTTTGTCTGTTTTCGAGTAGCTGTTACGGTCACCGAACATTTCCTTTTGTTCCTTGTATCTTGCCATTCGGGGCAGGAAATCTTCACGAATTTGTTTCACCGATTTCTTTAATTGACTGCGTTTTTTTCGCTTCTCTTTCCGAATGGATGTATCGGTCTCCTTTTCGATTTCTTCCGTTAGCGTTTCAACTTTTTCTTCTATTTCTTTTGCGATTTCCTCCAGGTTTTGTTCGGTGATCTCTGTATGTTGATCGCTTTCCTTTTGCCCTGTTCCGGCTTCTAATTGGGTTAATTCATGAATGTGCTTTAGTGTTTCTTGGATTTTTTCTTTTAATTTCTCTTCGAATTTCAAAGTGGATTTTTTCCACACAAAAGAATACTTATTGGCATCGGCTTCGATCTTAGTGCCATCCAAAAAGTAGTTTTCCATCGTGATGTAATGTTCTTTTATCAATTTGAGAATCATGACTTCAAAGAGCTCATCCATTAAAGCTTTCATCCGTTCCCCTCGGAACTCATTAATGGTGCGAAAATCTGGTTGTTGCATCGCTGAAAGCCACATGGCAGGAATATTTTCTTTAACGAGTTTTTCGATTCCTCGGCAGGAATAAACCTTTTGAGAATAAGCATACAGAATGATTTTCAGCATCATTTTGGGATGATAGGAACTTCTGCCGCCGCCTTTATAATGAGAAAACAATTGTTTATCTGGTATCGCCTCCACCATTTCGTCCACGACACGTGCCACGTGATGTTCGGGTATAAGAGATTCAATATCATAAATCATTTGAACTTGACGGTTGTCATATGGTTTGAAAGTAGGGGCTAAATTTCTTTTGGCAGGAGTTTTTTCTTCTTTTCCATCTAGAGGAAGTGTCATTTGTGTGTTATAATTTTCACGAGTAATCATTTGATTGCTCATAAAAAATCGTCCTTTCTGTAATGTTGTGTGGTAACTTCATTTTACTAGAAAGGACGATTTTTTTGTGCATTTTTTTTAAAAAGTGAAAAAATGAGGGGCTCCAAAAAGTCAGTTACCCTGACTTTTTGGACAGCCCCTTTTTTATCACTTATTTTTTATACTCCGGTATTTCAAGAACCAAAGTATACGAATCTAGTAATTTGTACATATTTTACATACTAGCTGTTTGTTTATATGCCCAACCGATATCTGTAGCATATTGCTTTCCGTATCTTTTGTTTACATCAGCAAAATCAGGATCCCATCGCATTTTATATAAAGTGTCCCGCCCATCGTAAACATACTTTTAAGCAATAAACTTCGCACCGCATTTTATTTATAACATTTTGTTAATAATAATGTTCTTCAAACATTCACTGGAGCACTTCATGAGTTTCGGCAAATCCTCGCAACTTTCGTCTTGCCCATTTCTCGATAAAAATCTTGAATGGTCAAATACAGCGGCTTCTAAGCTGCTAAACTGTTCATGACACTTCCGAATCTCTTTGATCAAACTTTCACACATATAAAAAGGTGTGCACCCAAACAATTGACATAGAACCTATTAAAAACATCCGTTGTCTAAGACAACGGATGTTGAATAAATTTGTTTTATTAGCTTTTTCGTTCAGAATTTGTACTCTCATTTAATCAATACCACTGTTACAAAGTAATTTTTTCCTTTTCAAACAATTCTTTAATAAACTGTGTAATCTGTGGCTTTAATTCCTTATCCCTTAAAGCAAATTGTAATGTCGTTTTTACAAATCCAATTTTCTCACCGACATCATATCGTTCACCTTCAAAATCATATGCAAACACACGCTGAATTTTGTTCAGATCTTGAATGGCATCAGTTAACTGAATTTCTCCTCCTGCTCCGACTTTTTGCTTATCTAAAAAATGAAAGATTTCAGGTGTTAGCACGTATCGTCCCAAAATAGCTAAGTTTGATGGTGCTGTACCTGGTTCAGGTTTTTCTACAAAGTTTTTTACTTGATATAGTCTTCCATCATTGGATAATGGATCAATTATCCCATATCTGTAAGTTTCATCCTCAGGAACTTGTTGAACTCCAATAATGGACGAAAAAGTTTGATTATATTGATCAATCAATTGTTTGAGCGCAGGAACATCATTTTGGACAATATCATCACCAAGGAGAACGGCAAATGGTTCATCACCAATGAAATTACGAGCACACCAAACCGCATGCCCTAAGCCTTTTGGCTCTTTTTGGCGGATATAATGTATGTTAGCAAGATTCGATGAATACCGAACTTTTTCCAACAAGTCATATTTTCCTTTTTCCTCCAAACTGCGTTCCAATTCCAAAGCATTATCAAAATGATCCTCAATAGCCCTTTTAGTTTTACCTGTAACAATGATAATATCTTCAATACCAGATGCTACCGCTTCCTCGACAATATATTGAATCGTCGGCTTATCCAAAATAGGTAACATTTCTTTTGGCATTGCCTTTGTAGCTGGCAGGAATCGTGTTCCCAAACCAGCTGCCGGTATAATTGCTTTTCGTACTCTTTTCAAAATGAATGCCTCCCTCTATATACTTTAATTTTCTCCCGAATACTCCCGTCTTCTCTAAATTTCATTGACACCTAATAGTTGATCCACCGAAAATCATGGTGATAAATTGAATTTCTTTAAATTCCTTACAGATGGGGGACATCCTATCAACCAAACTGGTATTGTTTAGTAATAACAGTTATGACCGTGCGCAAAATCTCCACTCATCTCACGGTCGCTAACCCTCCCATGTATCACCGGATTGAGATCCATACATTCCTTCGTCCTGCGTATCCATGAGGTGGAGGTCGGATAAGCTCCTCGGCTGGGTCATAAGCCCGTATGGTAAAAATAAACTCCGACTCGGCACTATTGGTGTTTGTCTTTAGAAATACTTGAAGTATTCGATCGTAATTTAGTTAATATGTTGGTTAATAAATCGGTTTAAGCAACTTGTAAGGTAATTTGAGGTAACCCTCGCAATAATTTTGAACCATCAAATTCACACTGTTTTTGACCAATGACAAATAAGACACGTAATAGCTTACAACACAAAGCAATGAGGGACTGTTGCTTTTTTAAAGGCCTTTCAGATCGTTTTGTATAGTATTGATGTAAAGCTTTAAAAGTTGGATTATGGGCAACGAGTGGCCGAATCGCTAAGTACATAGCTTTACGCAGCCTGCTTCGTCCCCGTTTCGTTATTCTGGTTTGTCCTTTAAATGTTCCAGAACTATGCTCACGTAATGAAAGGCCTGCCAGATTAACTAATTGCTGAGGGTGACTGTACTTTGTGAGATCACCCACTTCAGCGAAGAATAGAGCGACTGTTGTAACACCTAACCCAGGAATATTCATCATTTGCTTAGCACCTGGGATCGTTTCTACAAGAGCTTCTAGCTCCTGATCCAACTCTTCCAACTGCGTTTGATAAAGCTCATATTGGTCAATCAGATATTCCATTTCACGTTTGGTAAACTGAATCCCGATTTGAATTCCAATGCTCTTTTTGGCCGTTTCTACTAGTTTCGTTGCTCGCTTCATTCCAACTGCTCGTTGTACAAATGGCTTCCATTTTGAGAGAACCTCTTCAGGTGTCATTTCTTTCATTTGAGAAGGAAATGGAAACAGTTTTAGCGTGCAAAGAGCTGCTTTTCCTTTCCAATCTCCGAAAACATCGAAAAACTCCGGAAAATAACGTTGAATCAAATTTTGAATACGTCCTTCTGTGATGGCAAGCTGTTGAGTGAGCTGATCTCTTATTTTGACGCCTTCTCTTAGTTCCGCGTAAATACCGTCCTAAGAGATTTGGTACGGAGTATCGGCCGTCTTTTATCAGCTGTGCAATCACTCTGGCGTCTTTTGTATCGTTTTTTGTTGGAGAGTTGTCATCAAGCTCTTTGCTTTTCTTTACATGCATCGGATTGACTAGCACAAAGTCATAGCCCTTTGCGGTAAGAAAATAAGCGAGATTTAACCAGTAAGGTCCGGTTGGTTCAACCCCAAAAATCACATGGTTCTTATCATTTTCTTGTTGGTGTCGATTCACCCAATCTAAAAGCATTTGGAAACCATGTATGCGATTTTCAAAGATCAAGCGTTTTCCAAATTCAATTCCTCGATCGTCTTGTGCCCGTGCCACGTGTTTGTCTTTGGCAATATCAATGCCGATTATTAATGTTGATGGTGTGATTTGCGAGATTTTTCGATTTTGAGTATAATTCATTATTGAGTCCTCCTTGGTAACTTATTAATTCGGGGGCAATGCATTGACACCCTGTACTATACCAAGAGGGCTCTTTTTGTTTCAAACCTCAAATTTCTTCATTACAGGAATGCTCCTTGAATAATATAAAAATTGATTTTCTTCAATAATCTTTTTGACGATTTTTAAATTAGAGATTTTAGTATTTGCAATAATTTTACAATAATTGAATTTTTTTAATTTATTTATGTTAATTTCATTAAAACCTCTCGTTGCTTTTCATATGCAGCAGCCATATATGCTTCTCTTTCATCTTTATTTTTCTTTTTCCATTCTTTAATAAAATTTTCATATTTCGGAATAACCTCATTAATTGACCCAAAGTCTTTTACCATACCATATTCCAGCCATAACGCTTTATCACAAAACTCTTTCATTTGGCCTATTGAATGGCTAACGAAAATCATGGTTTTTCCCATTTCTTTAAATTCCTTCATCTTCGCCAAGCTTTTCTCAGCAAAGGCTTTATCTCCGACAGATAAGGCCTCATCAATTATTAATATGTCAGGATTGACAGTAACACTAATAGCGAAACCAAGTCGAGATTTCATCCCGCTTGAATAAGACTTAACTGGTTGATCAATAAATTTCTCTAACTCGGAAAACTCAATAATCTTTGGTTCCATTTCTTTAATTTCTTCTTTGCTAAAACCGAGCATTAAACATTTTAATTCAATATTGTCTCTGCCTGTTAAATCATTTTTTAAACCAGCATTTACCGCAATTAAAGACGCTTCACCATTTACTTGTATAGTTCCAAATGTTTGAGGAACTATACCAGCAATTATATTAGACAATGTCGATTTTCCCGAACCGTTAATCCCTAAAAAACCAATAACATCACCTTTATCTGCTTCAAAACTGACATCTGCTAGTGCATAAAAATCTTCTCCATAGCTTTTTGGAAAAATCAAATCCAAAATTCTTTCCCTATTGTTGTGATATAGTTTATATTTTTTTGTTATATTTCTTGCAATAATTGCCTTTTCCATAATTCTCACAAACCTTTATAATTTATAAATAGTCAATAAAATGTGATCTAAATTTCACATGTATTCTAGAACCGAAAAGAAATAGGACTATGACTACTCCCCAGAAATAAAACGTATATTCCCAATTCGTAATAAAATACCATTCTGTTCCAAATAAAGATACACGATAACCTTCAGTTAAATAATAAAGCGGGTTTAACTTTATAATAGTCACTAATATATCATTTTCTATAAAAGAGGAGATTGGCCAAAGGACAGGAGTTAAATATAGAAACATTCGTAATATTGCATTTAAAAACATATGCACATCTCTTATAATTGTCGACAGGGTCGATGTTATTAACGAGATGGAAAAAGTCAAACAAAAGGTAGCAAAAATAAAATATAGTAATTGTAAATAATAAATATTAATATAATATCCCATAAAATTTAGGATAATTATTGCTATAAGCATCATAAATAAATGTACGTAAAATTGAGAAAAGATAACAAAATTAGGGATAACGCTTATCGGAAAATTCATTTTCGATAGCATTTGCAACCTAGAATAAATTGATTTTGAACCTTGAATCGTTGCCTGATAAAAGAAATTCCACAAAATAAAACCAACAATCAGCCAAGCAATATAGGAAACATCCTGGCCCTCCATTATCTTAACATTAGCTCGTTTATTAATCGCTCCAAACACAAACCAATAAATTAAAATTTGTATGGTTGGGTTAAGTACCTCCCATGCCATTCCTAAATAATTGCTTTTGTTTTTGCTTTTTAATTCGTATAACGAGAGTCTTCTAATCAAGTAAAAATGTTTCAATTGCTCTTTTATTACAGTAATTACAGAGTTCATATAGATACCCTTCCAAGTTCACATTAAATTTTTGATAATTAATCATTATGCTTTTAGCATTATACTAATAATACTTCTAAAAAACAATAAAAGATTAATCAACAATATGTGGAAAGATAAAAGGTAGGTCAATGCTATCGATATAATTGAGAGCAAAACAACCTACCTCCTTTTTTAAAATCACCAAAAAACTTTTACAAATTAATATTATATGTTCTTTGCTTTAGTTACTTCTTCTAATAGAAGATCCCATTTACCGCCAATCTCTTCAAAGGAATATCTTTTTACACTTTCCCTGCCATTCATTCCTATTTTTTTCCGTAATTCCTTGTCTTCAATAAGCTGATTAATTCGTTCAGCAAATTTATCAATATCTCCTTCTGGAACTAGAATCCCATCTTTTTCATTTTCAATAATTTCCCTTGGCCCTGAACAAGCAAAACAAACACAAGGCAAACCGACAGACATAGCTTCTACAATTACCATACCAAATGATTCATTTCTTGAACTTAAAGCGTAGATCGATGCATTTGCCATTTCGTTTAAAATATCATTTGTTTTAGGCAGTAGTAAGACATTATTTGATAAGTTATATTTCTGTATAAGTTCAATCATATTGCTTCTTTCTACTCCCTGACCGAATATCTTTAGTTTCCAATCAGGATGTTTTTTTACGACTTTATTGAAAGCTTCTATAAGTAAATCAAACCCCTTTTCATGCACAAAACGCCCAGCTGAAATAATTACTTTGTTTGTATGATTGGAATAAAATTCTGGAATCTCTGTAGCATTTTCTATCTTAACAATTTTCACTTCTCCATTTGGAAATATTCTTTTATAATCATTAACCTCATTCTCTGATAAACAAGAAATAGCATCAAGTTTGCCGTAATATTTTTTTATTTTATTTTGTATGCTTTTATTATAAATAGCAAACTGTTTGTGTTCTTGGCCTATTTTAATGATATTTTTATTAGCAAATTTAACTGATAATACATTAAAAGAAGGAATTGTTGTAACTAAAATACCACTTTTCACATTTTTAATTGCTCTCAATAATTTAATATCTGTAAACAAATTAAACATGTGGTACAAGTCCTCAGACTTATCTATAAGTACGCTTGGTATTTTTAGTAAAGTACTCTTTACTATTCTTTTATATATTGGGAGTGGTTTGCTATTTTTCCCGGGTCTTCGAGCGTCCAACAAATATTTTATTCTTATCCTACTGTCAATGTAAAATAAAGGCTTTTTACTAGTTTTTCTAACACTTATTATTTCGACTTTATATCCTTTTTTAACTAAAAAGTTTGCTGTATTAACAACTGTTCTTACCGTTCCGCCCATACCAAAAATGTTATAGGTCAAAAATGTAATTTTCAATTTAACCACCCAAGTTTTTTATTTCATTATAAATTCTTTTGCAATTTTCTTTATCAACATAATCAAAATATTTCTTTTTCCGTAAACCAATTGCATTTTCTATGATAAAGTCATTCTTTATTATTTCTTCTAATTTTGAAATAAAATGTTGATCTGATTTCACTTGATAACCCGGAAGATCTTTATTCATATCGACATAAGAACCACGATGTATTAAGTAATCTTCTAAATCAAATTGATAAAACATGATAGGTTTATTTTGAAAAGCAAAATCAAAAGCAATACTTGAATAATCTGTAATCAACATTTTTGAGGTTTTAATGAGATCCTGTATATCAACCTCGTCCGGACTTAATATTTCTATATAGTCACTAATTGTTTTAAAGTAACGTGCATATTTTAACATTTCTACATGTAAAACAAATTTAATTTTTACATCATTATCTTGCAACAGCCTATTTAACTGCATATTATTTAGTAACCCGGAATAAATTTTAAAAAATTTTGAGTCAAGAAAATTATCATCAGATTCAATCAGCCATTCTCTCCATGTTGGCATCCACAATATTTCTTTTTTATCCTTATCTTTGGGATTCAAAAAATCAAATCTAGCTAAACCAGTAATCATTACTTGATTTTCTTTAAAGTTCATTTGATTGATCAATATATCCTTCTCTTGTGTTGAAGATACTACAAATTTTTTTATTTTCCCATTGTATGATTTTGAATTAAAAAACAATTTTTTCATAGCTATAATACCATGCTGGAGGTAAATGACAGATTTTTTATTTTCTCTCATTTTAGAATGAAAAAGAGTTGGAATTACATCCCTAATACCATGACTTACTATTAAGTATTTAGATAAATGATATAAATAAAAATGTTTAAAACTATCATATATTACTACTTTTTTACTATACGAACGGAGCTTTTCTATATCATAATTATTATCTTTTGCTACAAAATAAAAATCTTCAGGTATATTTTCTCTATAGCAATATCTAAAAAAGGCTAAACCATTATCCCTTGCTATTTGTCCTAAATTTTCACCAATTAACCATACTTCTTCTTTCTTAAAAGCTCTTGCAAGTTTAGCTGCAAATTTAGCCAATATATTCTTAATTTTCAAATTCCAACTTAAACCTAAGTTACCATTTATCGGTGTTTCTTCTTTCAACTCAACGACTAAATTTTTGTTCTTATTTAAGACAGTTATAGAATAGTCTTTGTCTTTATATTTAATTTCCTTAGCTTGATTCAAAACAGATTCGTCTACAATCATTAAAGGGAATGTGCTTTTCTTATAAACATCTGTTAGAGTCTGGAAATATAGAATATATTTATCTTTACCTAACTTTTCTTTAAGATTCGCGAAGTTAATCTGCACTTCAAAATCTGTTTCATCCTGTTGATTAGTTCTTACTTTTGCAGGAATATTATATTCTTTATTATCTGAACCTAAAAAAATAACAGATCCCTCTGTTAAAGATATCCCTTTTATCTTCCTTATTTTCAAAAACAGATTTTTATTATCAATAACTATTTTAGTAATATATAGGCTGGTACTTTTCCCAACCTTCAACATCAATTTTCTATCTATATTATAAAATGGAAAAACATATATATTTTCTTTATCAGCAAAATTATAAACAGGATATGTTCTTGCAAAGTATTCATTTCCATTTTCTGATACCAAATAATCTGTATAAATATTTCCACCTATTTTATATGTTACTTTTATATTTAGATCTATGTTTATATAATTTCGGATATTTTTTCCAAGACAATCCGAATCAATAACTACGCTTAATTCATTTCCGTTTTGACTAAATGTATTTAATGAATAATTTAGATTTGAATCAAACGCTGAAATTAACTCTACATTTAATGTTTGGTACCCATTATCGTGCATCTTAATTTTGCACAATATTTTAATGTTTTTATCAGTTTTCTCAATTTTATTTATTTCATGAATAGAGTCGATATTATATACAACAAATGATAAATTGTAATCTTTCGTTAAATACGGTCTAATTGACTTAATATTATTTTTAGTAAAAATATACTTTATAGGCGAAACAACCATACTTGACGATCTTTTTTGGGGAAGGTCATAACTTACTTTTAGATTTTTTACTATTTCATTTTGTTCAATTGTTAATATCAAATCATATACACCATTCAAACTAAAATAATCCTGTTTATTTATATCTCCCCTAATCGAAAAAGATCCATCCGCATGAAATATAATATTTTCTAATTCGCTAAAGTATCCGGTCATCCGGTGTTTTACTAAACATCTTCTTAACTGTAAATGTTCAAGCAATTTCTCATCTAAACTATTTAATTTTCCCGAAATAATTATACTATTACCTTCTATTGTTATGTTGTTAATTATTGGTGATACTTTTTTTTCTAAAAATAAATCTTCTGGTTTTATATATATATTTTCTCCTTTTGAATCACTTTTTTCGGGAAAATAACTTAAGAGGTAACCATTAGTATGGACATCAAAAGGAATTCCACTTACTTTTAGTTCATCATTTATTATGCAACCTAATAATAAGTGATATTCTGATATCATTGGGCTAAATGTATCCAAAGGAATAGAAACTTCAAAGTCCTGATGAAATGTATTTATTCTATATTTTTTTACCTCTTCAGTATCTGAATGTATACCTGGTAATGCCAAAAGAAATAAATTTTGTTGACCCTCGAAAGCGTTTTTATTAATAATACCTTTTATTATTAATTCGTTGTCTTCACATTCTACACTAGTAACTTTATCAATAATATTTAATTCTGTTTTTTTATAAAAAGTGATGAGACTAATATCTCTTTCATCATTAAAATAAATATTTAATTTTGCCTTTTCATTATTTTGGGTTGTAAAAAATAACGAGTTTACATAATTTCCATTTTCAGCATTTAAAACATCAATATAAACAATATCTTTATCTATTTGAAACTTTAATTTCAAATGCCATGCTAGACCATTCTCAAGAATTCTTTGTAAGCCAATCGGATCAATTTGAAAAATGATCTCATCCTTTTGCATTTTATATATAGGAAAATGAAGCTCTTTTTCTAAACTTACAAATATTAATGAATTAATATATTTTTGTGCAAAATCTAAGTCACTTTCTTCTATGAAGTCCAATAAAATTTTTATATATAGATTATTTCTCAAATCTATATCAAACGATTTAAGCTTAGGAATAATTCTCAAGTTGTAACAACCCCTTTTTCAATGTACAGGTTATATAAACGTTAACTGATTATGCCTCTTAATAAAACATTATTATTCAGGAATTATTTATATGAAGTTATTATTTTACCAAAAGTATTTTACTACAGAAAATAATATTGCTCAACTTGATATGAATAAATTTTGGTATAAAGCATTTTGCTAGATCGAGACAAGAAGCAGGAGTCCAAACGTCTCAAGCTCATGAACAGTTTCAGCAGCTTAGAGACCGCTGAAAAAATCGTGTATTTGATTTGATCATTCAAAATTTGATTCATCACCACTTTTTGTGATTTTGGCAAAAAAGAAGAAAACACTTACGAAAACCTAGCAATAATATTAGCTACCACACAAACATAAGGAGGTTGTTTTTTGCAAGCAAAAAGTGCAGAAAAATGCAGCGAAATTTACATAGGCTTGCAGTGATTTTTGCATTAATTACCATCTTGTGTTTTTATAGAAGAAAGGGCATTTTTCAATCGGTAACTTTCCCCTGTGAATGCTATGACATGTGCATGATGCACTAGTTTGTCCACAAGTGCAGAGGTTAGTCGATTATCCCCAAATACACGATTCCATTGACCAAATTCAAGGTTAGATGTCACTATAACGCTTTTATGTTCATAACAGTCTGCGATAATATGAAACAATAATTCAGAACCTTGCTTTTGAAAAAGGACGTAGCCCAATTCATCCAATATAAGCAAGTCGCACTTCTCAATTTGGCGTTTTAACCGGTTTAGTGTGCCCTCTTTCAAGGCTTCCTCTAATTGGGCTACTAAATCAGCCTCCCGGAAGAAACGCACTTCATATCCCATTTCACAGGCCTTTACTCCCAATGCTGTTCCTAAGTGCGTTTTCTCTGTGCCCGGTGTCCCTAAAAGTAGTAGGTTTTGCTTTTCCTTGATGAAACGAAGATCGCAAATTTCCTCTTTCGAGGTTGTAGCTGGCAAGTGCAGCTGCTCGGTCCACTCATAGTCCTTAAGCCATTTAAGCTCTCTAAATCTAGCCTTTTTAATCAGTCTAGCAATCTTCGTTGTCTGCCTGGAATTTACTTCAATCAATAATACATCACGCAAAAACTGTTCTTTACTTTCGAACGGAACCTGCTCAAACTCTTCAATAATATGGGCAAGGTGAAGAGTTTTACAAATAGCCTTTAAATTCGCCATTAGGAAACGCCTCCTTCCAAAGAAGGACAAAGCCTTTTATCATAGGCATTCAAATCTGTTTCATAGTTAAGCAGTATCTCGGGTGTATGGGCTTCACTTAGTTTCTCTGGATAAGCTGCTTCTTTCGCTTCCAGGATAAAACCAAGTTCATGTGGAGCCCTTTCAAAACGTTCTTCTGTTTTTAAAACCGCATGAATATCATTTAACGAATATTTTTCTAATAATTTCTTTATCCCCTTGACTCGAGATTTGGTTTCTTCCGATCGTATCGTCAGATACGTTTGAACTCTCTCCGGCAAATACTTAAAAAAACGCGAATACCTTACAGACCGTGGCTTCTTCTCCCAATCCATAAAAATATCATTCCAGGGAATCCTCCTTGTAGTATTCATATAGGGACGGGCTTCTTGGTAAACCACTTTTCCATCGTTCGTATAACAGGTAAATTTATCCCATTCCATCTTGATGAATAAAGTCTGTTTCATTTTCGCTTTGTGGATAACAAACTTTTCACCGTCGACTTCAATTTCCCCGTATTTATTAACCTTTGCGGATTTCACTGAAAAAATCGGAAGATCCGTTAAAGGCAAGGGTTTCAAATACTTTTTATCCTCAATCCACAGCTCCTCAATCAATACATCTTTTTCATAATGTGGACGTTTTCGGTCTTTTTCCATTTCTTCTTTCATCCAAGTCGCTAATTGCGGAAAACTTTCCATTATTGGTTCCGTTGTAAACAAATTATTCCTTGTATAACCAACTTTCTTTTCCACATTGCCTTTCTCATGTCCACTAGACGGGTTACACGGTTGAACTTCAAAGCCATAGTGACATTTAAATCTAATAAAAGAGTCAGTGTATGTTCGCTTGTCCCCTTTACCAATTGAAACAACTGCTACAGCTAAGTTATCAATTCGTAAATAGGTTGGAACTCCCCCCGCCTGATGAAACAGTTGTTTTAATCCTTCTAGGAAACATTCCGTATTTTCACTTGGAAGAGGGTAGGAAAATCCCGCGTTACTCTGTGGAAAACTCATGACAAGTGCCTTTATATCCTTATAGGCTCCATCTTTTACAACAGTCATGTTACCGAAATCCACTTGTGCTTCTCCAGGAGAGAGTTTCTTCAAAACTTTCTCCATCTGCGTATTTCTTAACTGTCCTCCAATTACGGTCAGTCTTTCTTGCAATTTCATTTATTGAAGATTTGCAAAACTAAAAAAAGCAAGATTCCTCCTGTTGCAAGGGATATGAATCTACAGGATCATCAGAAAGCACGCTTAGAAGAGTACCCAGAACTTGCTTGTGCTTATGATTTAAAGGAACTATTTCGAGATTTCTATAAGTTGACCGATTACGATGATGCCCATGATCTTTTAGAAGAATGGATTCAATTAGCACGGAATAGTCCTTACTCATCTTTCCATAAAGTGGCCAACACATTAGAAAAGTGGAAAGCACCCATACTCCAATATTTCATCTCCACACACGAATGTCCGAACAGAAGGAACCAATCATAAAATCAAAAATATAAAACAGAGGGTTTATGGATATCGGAATCTAAAGCGTTTTCGACTTCGTGTATTTTGGGATACGAATGTTGATCAAATTGCTTAAGGGCTCTTCTTCAGCAGCTAGCATGATAGTTGGTAGAAGACAGCCGTCAAGGAAGGCACTTGACTACTCCCATTCTACCAACTTAGTGGTCAGTAAGCTGAAGAAGGAGACGGCCTGATTGACATCTAAATCCAACTAACATGATGCAAGGTTTGTGTACAAATCACAGAAAATGGTGAAGAGACCAAAATTTTAACGAAAAATGAGCAAACGAAAGTTACGAGGATTTGCCGAAGCTCATGAAGACCCTTCAGCGAATATTTGTAGAACGTATTGTTAACCAAATGTTGTAAAGAACAAACAAAATAAGGAGAGTCACCTGTGTGGAGATAACACCCCCTCTCAATTCCAAATCCATATCAGCTGACCTATCGATCTTACATTACACAAAATTCTTGACTCTATGACTCTAGCACAAATCACCGATCAAACTGGTACTATATTGTCATTCCAAATAACTGTTTAACTCAAGTTTGACACCATTTCACTACATGTGGATAACTAAAGGTGATTATACCAATAGTTATCCACTTTTTTTATCGAAAATATAATCATTATGTAGTGTTATGTGGATAACTTTTGTATATCCAATAATATGTAATATATGTTATACTATTAGTGCTATGTATATTCGAATTAATAAGCAAAAAAATAAAAATGGTTCTGTTCGTCAATATCTACAAATATGTCGTACATTTCGTGTAGACAATAAAGTTCGGCAACAAACGCTTTGTAATCTAGGGAGGTTAGAACATTTATTAGAGAATGGCTCTGTCGATAACATAATCGAGGGATTAGCCAAATTTTCAGAGCGTTACTTTGACCGAATTCACGGGCAAGGCTCTTCCTCTTCTGTCTCCGTGCTTTGGACAAAAGAGTTTGGGCCGGTTTATCTGTTCCGAAAGGTATGGGAAAAGTTAGGGCTTGGTCGGCTATTACGTAAAATCACGGATGATTCCGAGGCTGCTTCTCGGTATGACGAAGCCATTTTTGCCATGGTGTTAAACCGTCTCATGGATCCCAATAGTAAGCATTATATCTTCAAACAATGGATCGACACGATTTATGCAGAAGGTCTTTCAGACATCCAACTCCATCACTACTATCGTGCATTAGACTTCTTAAGTGAACAAAAAGAAAAAATTGAGGAACAACTTTATGGACATTTAACCGATTTAACCTCATTAGAAGTAGATATCGTGTTTTACGACACGACAAGCACCTATTTCGAAGGAGAGGAAGCAGACGAACTGCTGGCTCACTATGGTTACTCCAAAGATCATCGTGGAGATCGAAAACAAGTCGTGATTGGCTTATTAATGACCAAAACAGGGATTCCGATTGGACATCAAGTCTTCCCTGGAAACATGCATGATACGAAGACATTTGGCATGGTGGTTGGAGACCTGAAGAAGCGCTATCCTATTCAGAAAGTCATTCTAGTGGGAGACCGCGGAATGGTTAGTGAAGCCAACTTAGATCAAATTCGTGAACTGGGCATGGAATATATTGTGGGTGTCAAATTACGAAAGTCGAAGAAAGCCCAAGAGCTATTATCCATCCGTGGGCCATATAAGAAGGTTCTCCCGAATCTAAAAGTGAAGTCAAAGAAAATCGATGGCGAAACGTATGTACTCTGTTACAATCCGGACGCTGAAGAACGTGATCGAGCGAGTCGTCAAGTCGTGTTAGAAAACCTTCAATCGAAGCTTGATGAACTCGGTCCATCTGGACTCGTCAAAAACCGTGCGTATTCCAAGTTTTTAACGATAGAAAAAGCATCGGCCAAAATTGATGAAGAGAAGGTATCCAATGACGAAAAGTTTGACGGAAAGTACGCCATTCGGACCAACTCGTCATTAACGGATGAAGAGGCAGCACTTGCCTATAAAGAGTTGTGGAGAGTGGAACAAGCCTTTCGTAACCTGAAGTCGAATCTAGAACTTCGCCCGATGTACCATCGAGTGGAATCTCGTATTCGAGGCCATATCATGGTTTGTTTCCTTGCGCTTGTCATGGAATCCTTTTTGGCCTATAAGCTAAAAGAAATAGGATGCCAAACAAGTGTAAAGGATATTTTGCATGATGTAAGCCAGATGAAGGCCTCGAAAATACGCGTGAATGGTGAAGAGCAAATCGTTCGTACAGAATTACAAGGTCAAGCAAATCTAGCATTTGAAGCACTTGTCACACAAGCGCCTCCTAGAGTATTAGAAAAAAACACGTGCCACTAACAAGTGTAGTGGTACGTGTTGTGGGTAAAGTCCAAAACACCAGTATTTTCGGGCTTTTCTTTAGTGTACTCTGTCAAACTTGAGTTTAAAATTAACTTTTTTTCAAAACAAAAATAAAAAAATGGGGCTGTCCAGAAAGTCAAAATCCACTGAAAACGAAACATCATAAGCATTGATATATCAACGTTTCTAAAACATCAAAGGGGCGTCTATAAGCCGGAAAAATCGACTTATTAGACAGCCCCGATACAAGTTATTTATAAACAGGTATATCCAAAATTAATGTATTTACACCTATTTCTTCATATAACTTATATATATTGTTAACTTGTTTATAAGCCCAGCCTATATCGGTAGCATACTGATGTGTAGCGTATCCCAATTTATCCATTGCTTCTGGATTCCAACGCATTTTATATAATGTGTTTTGACCAGCTTTAATATATTTATTTCCTATAAACGCTGCTCCCCCTACAATCGCCTTATACGGAGTAGTCCAATCATTTTCATAAGCGGTTTTTGCTGCACCATTATACGGATTACTATCTACTGCACCAATACCGTACATGTTATAAACAATTTTACCATTGTACACAAACTTTGCACTTTTTCCATTTCCTGTTTCTAAGATAGCATGAGAAATAAGATACAAATCATTTATATTATTTTTATTCGCAGCATCAACAAAGGCTTGTCCCATACCTTGGAGATCTCCTTTTCCGTTTAAAAACCTATTCAATTGATCCACAGTTGCCCCACTTGGCTTCGATAGATCAAGAAATTGATATCGTTGCTTTTCATCATTTTTAAAATTCGACGGGTCCAAGTAATATTTAACATCTGAATAAGTAGCATTTCTCCATGTGTTATAACTTATTTTATGCCATTGGGCACCCAATTCCAGCACTGTTAATAGCTGTCCCTTTTTTACCTGTCCGTATATATGGCTATTTAAACTCCTGTCAGCACGAACATTCACAAGATCTCCGGTGACTTCTGCGATCTTAGAATTTATAGTGGCCAACGAACTATGGACATATAAATCTTTATTATTATATCTAATCTTATACCATACCGAACTTCCAGAATATGTATCTCCTTTTACATTTTTATCAAGGACCAAAAACGCTGTTCCCTTATCAACTGTTGTATAAATATTATTGTTAGAATCTAACTTTGGTGAAGTTCTAAGTCGTACACCACTTTCAGTAATAGAACCACCTTCATAAATTTTCACAAAATCACTGCTTATATATGCCGGTTCATTCCGGTACTTATCAGTTTGCGGTGAAGCTTTCATTTGTATTTCTACAGCTTTAGTTAAACTAATATTATAAGAAGTGTATTTAATACTTGGTTCATTTGGTTTAACTACCCAATTTGAGTGCAAAAACACTTGCTTTCCATCTAATATTCCGCGGTACCAGATATTGTTTCCTACTTTTTCAGTTTTATTTACATAAAAAATATGATTCTTATATTTAGTCAAGTCATTATATACAATATCCTTGGTTCCGCCCCATGCTTTGCTGTATGCATGGCCAATTCCCTTTACATATAGAGTCTGTTGTTTCATGTCTACACCAACATGACTTCGGACATCTACATCCTCAGCATTTACCCAGCCTACAACGCCGTTTTCACTGCTCGGCTGCCTGCTCATTAGATAAAATGTTTGGCCGTCTAAACTCGCCTCTTTTTTGATATAATAAACGGAATTTGTTAATCCACTGGCGGTAAATGTCGTGTTATATTCACCTATCCTTTTAAAAATTTGAACTTTTTCATTCTTAAAATGGCCAAGTTTACTTGTACTCGATTCTTTTAAAGTATTCACCCAATTTGAATGTAAAAACACTTGCTTTCCGTCTAATATTCCGCGGTACCAGATATTGTTTCCTACTTTTTCAGTTTTATTTACATAAAAAATATGATTCTTATATTTAGTCAAGTCATTATATACAATATCTTTAGTCCCGCCCCATGCTTTGCTGTATGCATGGCCAATTCCCTTTACATATAGAGTCTGTTGTTTCATGTCTACACCAACATGACTTCGGACATCTACATCCTCAGCATTTACCCAGCCTACAACGCCGTTTTCACTGCTCGGCTGCCTGCTCATTAGATAAAATGTTTGGCCGTCTAAACTCGCCTCTTTTTTGATATAATAAACGGAATTTGTTAATCCACTGGCGGTAAATGTCGTGTTATATTCACCTATCCTTTTAAAAATTTGAACTTTTTCATTCTTAAAATGGCCAAGTTTACTTGTACTCGATTCTTTTAAAGTATTCACCCAATTTGAATGTAAAAACACTTGCTTTCCGTCTAATATTCCGCGGTACCAGATATTGTTTCCTACTTTTTCAGTTTTATTTACATAAAAAACATGATTCTTATATTTAGTCAAGTCATTATATACAATATCTTTGGTCCCGCCCCATGCTTTGCTGTATGCATGGCCAATTCCCTTTACATATAGAGTCTGTTGTTTCATGTCTACACCAACATGACTTCGGACATCTACATCTTTAGCATTTACCCAGCCTACAACACCGTTTTCACTACTAGGTTGTTTACTAATTAAATAATAAGTGTTATTATGCTCCTTTGCCTCTTTTTTAATATAGTAGACGGAATTCGTTAAACCTTTAGCAGTAAAAGAAGTTTTACTATTACCTATTTCTTTATAAATTCTTACATTTTCGCTCCGCAAATGTCCTAATTTACTAGTATTATAGGTTTCAGCAGATGAAGAAGTAGGTAAGATTGTCAATACGAAAAATACGGCTGTTATAAATGCGATAATATTTCTCATTAAATCCTCCTTTTACTTTAAAATGTCGATATTCCTTAGATGATTTTAAGGTATTAAAAACTTTTCTAATTGCTATAATAACATATTTTCTGATGATGTATAAAAGTTTGTGAAAGCATTTTGCTAGACCAAAAGAAAAAAGGTAGGGTATTCTCTGATTTGACCAACAACACATTCCAGAGAAAGGAGAGCCCTACCTATGTCTAAAAGTATACCGAATGTAGACTGGGTCAATCAACTGGAAAGTGCGATTCGCCAGTTTGTAAAGGAAAAATTAGAACTCATCATGCGTGAAGAAATAAAACATTTCCTCGAAATGGAACAGACTGGAACGTCAAATATGAGAAACGGCTACTATCAGCGAAACCTAGATACGCAATACGGTCGGATTGAAGGGCTTTTAGTCCCAAGAGACCGAAACGGGGAATTTCAAACGCAGTTGTTTCCCCCTTACCAACGCCATACCGGCTGGCTCGAGGAAGCTGTCATCAAGATGTATCAAAGTGGCATGAGTACACGTGAGATTGGCAAGTTTATTGAACGAATTTTAGGAAATGCTTATTCTCCTGCAACGATCAGTCGTATGAAGGAGGACATCGAGAAATGGCATACGCGTCCTCTACAAAAGCGATATTCGGGATGGGTTGTACGTGAAACTTCGTCGAGATACGGTAGAAAAAGAAGTTATTTATGTCGTGTTAGGTGTAAACGAAGAAGGATATCGGGAAATTCTTGATTTTTTCGTAGGAGGAAAGGAAAGCGCCTATGGATGGCAAGAGATTCTTCAACAGCTCTACAAAAGAGGCGTACAAGAAGTGCTTCTGGGCGTATTCGATGGACTACCGGGTCTGGAAGAAGCCTTTAAGGCGGTTTATCCGAAAACCGATGTTCAGCGTTGTGTCGTTCACAAAATCCGTAACACACTCAGCCGTGTTCGAAAAAAAGACCAATTGGAAATGGCAGAAGATCTCAAACTAATTTTTTGCGCACCGAATAAGGAAATAGCGTTACAGATGTTTCAACAGTTTGAGTCAAAATGGTCAAGCAAGTATCCGTGAGAAGTTCAATCTTGGGGAAATGAGTTGGATGTCCTTCTTACCTTTATGAATGATCCAAGCAGGATTCGAAGTGTGATTTTACACGACCAATGCCATCGAACGATCAAGGAGATTCGGAAACGTCTAAAGCCGATGAACAGTTTGAGCAGTTTAGAAGCCGCGGAAAAAGTCATGTATTTGACCATCCAAGACTTTAATGAGAAATGGGCAGGGCGAAAGTTGCGAGGATTTGCCGAAGCTCAGAAGCCCTCCAGCGAATGTTTGAAGAACGTAATGATTAACCAAATAATGTAAATCGATAAGATGAGGGGATCTTCCTTTCCACACAGGAGACTGAATATTCAGTCTCCTGTGTGGAAGAAACAGACCCTCTCCATTCTAAATCCATTTCAGAGATGCCCTATCTATCTTACATTATACAAAATTCTTGACGGTACCTATTTTCTTACTTTTTTAACAAAACAATTGGATTAAAAATTTTAGTCTCATCGACAAGAAAACTATCAAATAGAAGAGGTGTCTCCTGTTATAAGGGCAAAAAATTAAACAATCAACTACTAAAAAGCAAATGCTGTAATTAGTGAACTTGAATTCTTAGCGCCAAAAAAAAGGAATCAAGAAATCTTGATCCCATCAATTTAAGTTATCTTTCGTGTAATTTTTGAATAAAAAAACTGGCATGGAATCTCTGAAGAAAAAATACTAAGTTAGGGTTTACTTAAAACAACACTACCTATTCCTTTTCACTAATCCAATTTCTGCAATTACTTCTATTTTTAACAAGCTAAACAATTAACAAAACATTACATCCCGAAGTATTGATCTAGATGATGCATAGATTCTCAAAAAATAAAGTAGAATTACTTACAAGGTGCTTTAATCATTGAAGTAATTTAACACTAAATCCCTATTCGATACTTCAAAAAGTATAAAGACCGATCCCTTGACTCATTGATAACTATACCACTATTGTGTACATACAAGATTCTCGATTGTATGGCAAAATGTATTTAACATCGATAACCGACTTTAGTAAACATGTTTCAGAATTTTACCGTAAGTTTAATAAATAAAGAATAATAGTTAATAGTTCTCTCTTTGTTAAAAATGCCAAAAATATAAATAAAAAATTTCATAAATTGAAGCAGAATTTACGGCTTTGTCTTTAAATCAGAACTTCTGCAGAATTTTAATTGTAAATTTTCAGGAATTAATTCACTATAAATACTAATATCCATAAAATAAAAATCAAAAAAACACACTTTCCACAACTCTTTTAGAAGCTTCACCGTCTTCCAAATAACAAAATTTATTATAGAACATTTCAAAAGAATGTGGAACTTCAAAATTGTTACGTTCAAAATATTGAATTTGCTGTAGCACCTCATCTGTAGTATATGCCAACGGTCCAGGTGCTTCTTTTTCAATATCAAAATAGAAACCGCGAAGTTTATCCCGATAACTATTGATATCATATACAAAAAAGATGATCGGCCGTTTTAAATTAGCATAATCGAAAAATACGGATGAATAATCAGTGATGAGGAGATCTGAAATTAAATACAAATCACGAATATCTTCATAATCGGATACATCATATGCAAATCCCTCAAAATTACTTAAATCAAGGTTTTCTGCAATTAAATAATGCATTCTTAACAGAATGACATAATCATCCTTTAATTGCTCCTTCAGTTTTCCTAAATCAAGAGCTAAATCAAATTTATATTTTCCAACTTGGTAAAACTGATCGTCGCGCCATGTAGGAGCGTAGAGAATCACTTTTTTCTTTACTGGAATATCCAGTTTTTTCTTTAATTGATCAATTATTTGCTTTGTGTTATGTGTATACAAAAAATCATTCCTTGGATATCCTGTTTCTAAAATTGTTTTTTCAAATTTAAAAGCCCGTGCAAATATTTCGGTTGAATATTGATTAGGTGAAATTAAGTAATCCCATCGTTTTGCTGCATTGGTGAAATTTCGCTTATATTTTTCAGTATTCGTTCCTGGCATATGGACTTCTTCCATATCATTTGCCAGCTTTTTCAACGGTGTGCCATGCCAAGTTTGTAAGTATATTGTATGCTTTGGCTTCGGGATCCAAAGCGGAAGCCGGGTGTTGAAAACCCAATATTCCGCCCTAGCCATTGCAATCAACCATTTTAGAGAAAAACGTTTAAGATAAGGCACTTTTTTTTCTACAAAAACATCTGTATACCCTTTCTGTACACTCCAAACCATTTTGAATTCCGGATGATGCTTCTGCAAATACTCATAGATTGCCCTGGGATTGCAGCTATATTGTTTTCCTAAGTAGCTTTCAAAGATAATAAAATTTTTTTTAACTGGCAGTTTAGAAATAACTATAAAGATCCATTTGTATATCTTTAACGCGATTGACTTAACCTTGAATTTCTTTACCAATCCCATGAATTTTTGATTCATAACTTACACCCTTATACATAAAATAATCCGATTGAAACAGTTCCCTAATTAACCTTTCACTAGATTTTCCATCCGAATATTGATTCCATTTTTTCGAAAACTCAACAATGCTTTCAATATTATAGTCGCCTTTCTTAATATGCTGAATAATTTCATCCGTGTTATAGACTATCGGCCCCGGAACTTCTTTTTTATAATTTTCTATAATACCCCTTGTATGGCTATATTGATCAAAATCATAAACAAAGAACAACATAGGCCGTTGAAGTAATGAAAACTCAAAAGGCACCGAAGAATAATCAGTAATTAATATATCCGTAATAATTAGCAATTCATTGATATTGTCATATTCAGACAAATCATAAACAAAACCATTATAGATTGATTCTAAATTTTTCGCCTGCTTGCGAACAGCAGGATGCAATTTTATGATGATTATATATTCATCGCATAAAGCATCGTACATTTTTTTAAAATCTAACTGAATCCGAAAATTTTCTATTAAATTATCTCGATATGTCGGAGCATATAAGATTACTTTTTTATTTTTCATTGTCGGAAAACGAGAAAACCAATAGTCTCGAATCTCTTTTTTGCTTTTTAAGTCAAAAAAAAGGTCGGTACGCGGAACCCCTGTTTTTAAAATCCGATCAGGGGTAAGATTAAATGACTCCATAAAAATTTTGGCCATCTCATTCGAACCGACAACAACTTTATGAAATTTTTCATACACTTTTAAAAATCTTTTTTGAGCTCTTTTGGATCGCTTTTTAATAGATAAATCTTTTAAACCGAACTGTTTTAAGGCTCCTGCAGCATGCCATAATTGGATGCATTGAACTTCTTTTTTAAACGAAACAGCCGATAGGAAACCGTAGTAGTTGTCAATAAATATATATTTTGAAGTAGCGAGATGGTAAATCGATTGAATCATGTCTATGACATTCGCCGTTTCAAAAGATAAAACAGGTTCATCGACTTCTTTTAAAAAATCAGTTTTTTGTTTTGCTAAAAAAATTACATCTGCATTCACATTTTGTTTCCGTAAAGCCCTATAAACATATAACGAATTGTCACCAAAAGAAACAACAAATGTCACTTTATTTTTTAGTGGAAAAAGTTTAAAAATTTGAAAAAAAACTTTAAAAACAACTAAGTAAAGCCAAATAGCCAATTCCCTAACCATTTTTTATCATTAAATCCTTTTTAATTCTAGTTGTCGAAATGCCAATTGTTCTTGGTAAATATATTACTTGGCAGTAATCTTTCAAAAAATCAAAATGTCCTTTCCAGTCATCGCCCATTACAAAAATATCCACATCATGTTCTTGGATGTCACGAACTTTTTGATCCCAAGATTCTTCAGGAATAACTTCATCGACATATCGAATTGACTCAAGGATTAATTTTCTATTTTCATATGAATGATAAGATTTTTTCATTTTTTGCTCATTAAACTCATCTGTTGAAAGACCGACAATTAAATAATCCCCAAGTTCTTTCGCTCTTTTTAATAGATTGATATGACCCCAATGCAGCAAATCAAATGTTCCATAAGTAATAACTTTTTTCACCTTTATCCCTCCTCCTATTTAAGGAAAGTATCCAAAGAACCATTCATATTTATATAATTCTGCTATATTATCATAATAAACAAAAAAATCCACAAAGGATTTACATTTAATTTACATTATTATAACTTTTTAATACAACATTAATCAAATTTAATTTTTACATTACAAATGGACAGTCAAATCAAAATAAAAAGCCTTTCATTTTTTTGCACATCATCCATTATAAGCCTTAACAAATTTAATTTCAAACTGATATTTTAACATAGACGAGATGCTATCCATTGAAAAAAGTCTTCCTGCAGGAATTACCCTTTTTGAAAAATTGGTTGTTAAATAATCTCAAATGGATTCGGCTTTATATCTTCAAAACCAAAATAATACAGAATCCCCTTTACAATTCGTTCTGATGCCTTGCCGTCTCCGTAAGGATTGGATGCTTGCGACATTTTCTGGTATACCTTTTCGTCTGTAAGCAGTTGTTTAGCTAATTGATATATTTGTTCTTCATCAGTACCGGCAAGCTTCAAGGTTCCTGCTTCAATTCCTTCAGGTCGTTCAGTTGTATCGCGGAGAACTAAAACAGGTACACCTAAAGACGGAGCCTCTTCCTGCACGCCGCCGGAGTCTGTCAGGATAATATGGGAACGGGCGGCAAAATTGTGAAAGTCCAAAACTCCCAGTGGTTCAATTAAATGAATCCTGCTGTCATTTCCGAGAATTTCAACTGCTACCTCGCGAACAGCCGGATTAAGGTGAACAGGGTAAACAACCTGGATATCAGCAAATTCTTTTACTAATCTTTTAATGGCCCGGAACATACTTCTCATCGGATGCCCTAAGTTTTCGCGTCGGTGTGCAGTAAGCAGTATCATTCGGTCATTTCCAATTTCATCAAAAATTTCGTGGTGATAATCATCTGTTACTGTTGTTTTTAAAGCATCTATTGCCGTATTGCCTGTTATAAAAATCGAATCTTCCGGCTTATTCTCTTTTATTAAATTTTCAAATGCTTTCTTAGTGGGAGCAAAATGCAAATCCGCCAAAATTCCTGTTAATTGGCGGTTCATTTCCTCTGGAAATGGAGAAAATTTATTATTAGTGCGAAGCCCCGCCTCCACATGGCCAACGGCAATCTGGTTATAAAACGCAGCTAAACTAGCAATAAATGTTGTCGTGGTATCTCCATGAACAAGAACAATGTCAGGCTTTACTTTTTTCATTATGCCATCTAAGCCTTCTAATCCTCTTGTCGTAATATCAACTAACGTTTGCCGATCCCTCATAATATTCAAATCATAATCCGGAACGATACCGAAAACATCCAATACTTGATCAAGCATTTGGCGATGTTGTGCCGTAACGGTTACAAATGACTCGATTTTGTCTGTATGTTTTTTGAGTTCCAGCACTAACGGAGACATTTTTATTGCTTCAGGTCTAGTTCCAAAAATCGTCATTACTTTAATTTTTTTCAAGAACATCACCTTCACAAATTTTTTTCGAACATAATATATCTTAACATTTTTAATAAAACTCATTAGCATTGCATAAATATAGTTAGAATTTTCTGTTAATTAATTTTTGTGAACTTGTGCCAAAAAGACAAAACCTAAAGAAAGGTGGCACTGCCCATTTGGTAAATATATACAGTTAAACCAGAGCGACAACGACAAAAGGGAGATTATGGACTGGCTCGCCCATCAAATTTTCGCAACCAAACATAAGCTGGTTTCCACAGAGCTCTCTTTAACCAACGAGTAATTCGAAGTAGGGATTTCTTACTTTTCATCTCCAATTGAATGAGAACATGTAAGCAATACGTGATCAGGGCTAAGAAAATTTGATTTTGAATAGCTGTTTCACTCATTCCATAAAAGTGCTTAATTTCTACGTGTTGCTTGAGCCATTTGAAAAAGAGTTCAATAGCCCAGCGAGATCGGTAAATATCACTTATCTCTTCTGGTTTTAAATCAAATCGGTTGGTGATGAAACGAAGTAAGTTCCCTTTTGTGTCCATAACTTCTAGTAGACGAAAGACATTTTCAGTACGATTTTGTGTGGTACCAATGTAGACCATTTTATCGGATAGAACGTGACAATCATCAGGAAGTGAAAATGTATAGACTTCACGAATGACTGCGTTTTTCTTCAGTCTTGAAACGAAGAAATAGCCATCATCTGTCATCCGATCAAAACGTTCATAGTCCACATAACCGCGGTCAAACACATACATGGCTTCTTGATCATCCACTAGGACTTCGAGTTGATTTCGGTCATGTTCTTTTGCTGTCGTAATCACTGCTTTTTCAGGATAGACGGTGTCTTTATCCATGAAAACAAGCCGTAAGTGTAGCTTTACACCAGCTTTTGTTTTCCGGAATTTTGCCCATTTATAATGGGTCAAGTTCAACGGGAGTGTACTTGAATCAATGATTTTCAGTGGCATATTCTTTCCGTTTTTATAATGGTACCGTTGAATTTTCCAAACAAGATCCAAGAACAAATTTGCAAGAATGAGTGGGTGGATCTGATTGTTTTTTCGGGATAGCTGAGAGGCACTTATCGATTCAAATCCGAGTGCTTTTTGAAGATCTTCGTCTACAAGTGCATCACTCATTTCCTCTAAGCTCTTAAATTCGAGCAGCTGGGCTACCAATAAAAGTTTAATATAGGCTTCTGTTGTCAGCTTTTTTGTGTAATAGTCCTGTTTCAATTCTTTGACTTGTTCGCTAAGTTTTTGAATATTTATGGGTGAAACCCATTTACCAAATGATGAAATTAGTGTATTCTTGTCCATAATGGTTATCCTTTACGATTGGATTTGGGCAGGAACCACCTGTACTTCCATTGTAAAGGTTTTTTTTGTTTCGAAATCAATAAAAAATTGAACATTCTTAGTATTTTGAATCATCAGATTTAATTACTGCAATGCTAGTGAATAAAACTGATTTGTAAATTTCTTGAGATTCCCTTATTTTTTACCTAATATTTCCGTTTTCTAATCGAATATTCCAAAAAGTCCTCCTTTAGTTCATCTCGGCTTAGAATAGAGAATAAAGGATACAATTGCCTCAGGGTAACCAAGTTAGTCGGTGATGCTCTAGCAGAATAGCGAACATCTCGCTGCCGATAAATGTTTTGATTCATAAATTTGATTCATAAAGTTGACCCTTTCGACTCATTGGCGAAGCTTAGGATCTGTCGCACAATTTGGAGCAAATCCTATATTTTTCTATACAAATTTAAAAATGTTCTCCAACCTCTCGTTTTTCTCTGCATATGCCGATAAGAATTCAAAGGCAGCCAGCTTCCTATGGAATGCTTGTCAACACACAATTCGCAGTATTTCTTTTGACTATGTCTTAGTTGCCGCAAAAAAAAATGTGCCTAAATCGACAGTAGACAGGGATGAAGCTTTTTTTATTTAGCACAATCCTCACTATTGTTTCATATATTATGAACCGACAGCTAGCAACACTATGGAAACAACAACTAAAAAATGACAGCGTTTTGCCTTGACGTTGATCTTTGTCTAAGCTACCATTCTCAACAAAAAAATCGACAAAATCACTATTTCCCGGAAAATGTTATATTATATACTTCCTTCCGAAAAAATTTATCATTAATCCGCAGCGACAAAATATTTAATTAAATACTCTCCCCATACCTGATTTCCTTTTTCGCTCGGTTTGGATCGGTCTTCTGTAACGTATTGCTTCAATTGCTCGTCTTCCTTATCCGGCCAATTTTCCCAATGGTTTAAATATGTAAAATGGTTTTCTTCGGCATATTGTTTGAGCGCATCTACTTCCTTAGGATAAAATTTTGCACCAAAGAGCGGGTGTGCAGGCTGCAGCATAATCGATACGTCAGGATTTGCTTCTTGAATTTTCCGCAAGATGTCCGTAATGTTGCTTAGAGTATTGTCAATGCCGACAACGCCGTTATCATTCAAAATAAACGGCTCGAAAAGGAGGATGTCAGGTTTTTTGTCTGCAATTTTTTTATATAATTTTTTATTCAATACACTATGCGTTGTCTCCTCGGCATCGGAAACAATCGAGATGTTAAAGAGCTCATCTCCATATGCAGAAAGAAGCTCCTTTTTCAGTTTTTCCGGCCACCCATTTTGATCGGAAGGAACTGATTCAGATCCCCAAATTACAAAGTTCAATTGTTTCTCTTCTTTTAATGCTGTTTTGATTTTTTTCTGAACATCCTCCGGTAAATTTTTGGCGTAGTCCTCTCGTGTATCATTTTGTTTACTATTGTCTTCCTTTATATTTTCTGCAGATGATTCCACAGAAGCAGCTGTCGGTTTTGAAATTTTCTGTTTCCAATAAAAATGGCCGACAATAATTGACGCTATACATAAAACGACAACATTACTAACAATAATCCTTTTTTTCACAGATAATCCTCCAAACGACAAATTTCTCACTTTATTATAGCGGAAAATGCCCTGCCGTTCCATGCTGTCAATTCATTTTTTCAAGCGGTGCTGACAAGTGTATACGAAAATATTTTCCTCACAAATATATTGTCTTAATAGAATTGGAAACTTATAATCAGATTAGATAAATTTAGTAATGAGGGATGAAATTATGAGATCAGATAGACAGAGAAAAAAGAGAAAGAAATGGCTCTGGATTTTGTTATCAGTCATTGTAGTTTTCATTATTGCCACGGGATCCTATGCCTTTTACATTTGGAACAAAGCACAATCGACCATTGCCAACATTCAAGAAAACATCGGGCGGGATAAATCAGACAAACGCGATCAGAAAGTCAACTTTAAAAATCGCGATCCTATTTCCATATTGCTGATGGGTGTTGATGAAAGAAAAGGAGACCGAGGACGGTCTGATTCGCTCATTTTGATGACAGTCAATCCAAAAGAACAGTCAATGGAAATGGTCAGCATTCCCCGCGATACAAGAACAGAAATTGTCGGAAAAGGCATTCAAGACAAAATTAACCACGCCTATGCTTTCGGCGGAACAGAAATGGCTATTAAAACGGTTGAAAATTTCTTAGATGTGCCGGTTGATTATTTTGTCAAAGTGAATATGGAAAGCTTTCGCGATATTGTCGATGCAGTCGGCGGTGTGACGGTTGAAAATGATTTAGATTTCACTTATGAGGGCTACCATTTTGAAAAAGGAACCATTCACTTGGATGGCAAAAAAGCTCTTGCGTATTCAAGAATGCGATATGATGATCCAAGGGGCGATTTCGGCCGCCAGGAAAGGCAGCGGCAAATTATTGAGGCGGTTATTGAAAAGGGAGCAAGCATTACATCCATTACAAAATTTGGAGAAATGTTTAAAGTCATTGAAAACAATGTAAAAACAAATCTTACATTTGATGAAATGTGGGCAATTCAAGAAAATTACAAAGATGCCCGAAAAAATGTCATTCAGCATCAAATAAAAGGGAGCGGGAAAAAAATTAACGGCATTTACTACTATATTGTGCCTGAAGATGAACGTCTTTCCCTTTCCAACGAGCTGAAAAAACATTTGGAATTAAAGAAGGAAACCGCTGAAAAATAAAAAATAGTGCGGCAGTTCACCATTCGATCGCATTTTTATAAGAACTGCCGCCATTCCCTATAATAAAAAATCCCCGCAAGCCTAGAATAATTCAGCAGCATTATGATTTTCGTTTACAATCATAACAAGATGGCTTCTCATATAAAATAAAGGAATGGTATTCCTTCCCCTCATTGATCCTTCTCTTATATGTATCATTGATATGAGACGCACTTTTCATTTTGTTGTAAATGATACTCATATGCTTCTCCACTACTACTTTCTCATGATTGATTAAAACGATTGTTGAATGCTTTCCTTTTGAAACGACATGTCGAATAGCCGAATGCGCAATCCATTGGCAGTCTAAATGCTCCATTGATTTAGTAGGGAAAAAACAAAGATCAAGGGCAGGAATGCATACAGGAAGCATGCGCTGGCGCGGCAGGATTTTCTTAGCTGCCTCAATGATACCGTTAAGAGACACACCATAATAGCTGCAGCTCTCCGCCAAAAGATCCTTCGGCTTCTTTTTCACAAGATACTTTTCATACTTTTCAATAACAATTGTCCAACATTCCCCATACGTATTAAAAAAAGGAAGCAATGCTAACGTGTCACAAGTTACAATATAATTTTTGACCTGCTCCACTCTTTCACCCCTTTTTCTTCACTATTTGACAATCCTTGCATGACATTAGACTTTTTTACTAGTTCTTTCGATGTATATTATACACGAATTTCAAGAAAATTTGGTAAATTTCTAAACTTTTTTGTAAAAAAAGAAAAAAATTCCATGATAAAACCAAAAAATTAGTATAATATTATCATTACGAGGTGAACTTATCGTGAGAAAAAAATCGACGATGGGGCGAATGGCATCTATTTTTTTATTTACGTTTTTTCTTTTAAGCGTTTTTTTTATTACGTGGCGCTCGAAGCATGTCGATTCAAACGACTCTTTTGCAAGCATTGAACCTCAAATTCCGACCATCTTTGTCCATGGCTATAAAGGAACAATGCGCTCGTTCCAACATATGCTGCATCGTTTTGAATATGATTACCGCTGGGGAATAAAATCAATGGTCATTCGAGTTGATCGCATGGGCATTGTCCATATTTCCGGAACAATCCCACAAAACTTAAAAAATCCTTTTATACAAATTGTTTTTGAGGAAAACCGCACAAGTATTGAGGAAACGGCAAATTCTCTGAAAAAGGCAATGCGCTTATTAAAAGAAAACTATTCGGTAGACGAGCTATACATTGTGGCTCATTCGATGGGAGGACTCGTTTCGACAAAATATATCGAGGACACGAACAACTTGAAGGATTACCCGATTGTCCGCAAAATGGTGGTCATAGGCAGCCCGTTTCAAGGAATAGAACAGGAATCTTACCATAAGCTGAATACAGGTAAAGCAATCATTGATTTAAAGCCAGATTCTCATGCTTTACTAGAAATATTGAACAACCGGAATCAATTTTCTAAAAAAACGAAAGTTCTCAATATCGCAGGGATCAATCCCGAGTATAAAGACAGTGATGGAGTTGTCTCCATCCAGAGCGCTCTCAGCGCTAGAAATATTGTTCCGTTAGAAAATTATCATGAAATCATTGTTAAAGATAAACTTGCCACACACAGCGGTCTTCATGAGCATCCGAAAGTGGACAAGTATATCGGCGAATTTCTATGGGGGTACAATTGAGTTGGGGAAAGTATTTCTTCAACCGAATGACCTTTTTTCAATAAAAACCCCGATTCTTCTCCCTCCTTTAAAAGGAGAAAGAAGAGTCGGGATAAATGTTTTATACATGAGATACAATGAGAACACATTTTCCTTTTATTGCGAAATCGCCCGTTTGGTTCGGCAAAATAAAATGAGCCCCTTTTTTTAGTGTGTATGAACGGCCATCATGAGTAAGCTCCCCGTCTCCCTCAATCACGCTTGCAAGAAGGAACGGATGATTTTGAACAAACTTCCCTTCGCCGTCAATCTCCCATTTGTAAACTGAAAAAAATTCGTTTTTGATAAATGTGGTAATCGTTGCTCCTTCCTTTACTTCCACAGAACGTTCAATCGTGTAATCTTTATGAGGAACAGTCGCCACCTCTATCGCTTGTTTCAAATGCAATTCTCTTTTATTTCCGTTTGCATCTACGCGGTCGTAATCATACACTCTGTAAGTCGTATCAGAACTTTGCTGCGTTTCAAGGATGAGCGTTCCTTTGCAGATGGCGTGGATGGTGCCGCTCGGAACATAAAAGAAGTCGCCCGGTTTTATTTTTACTCTTCTCAGCAATTGATCCCATTTTCCACTTTGAATCATGGATACGAGCTCTTCTTTCGTTTTGGCATGATGACCGTAAATGATCTCCGCATTTTCTGAGCAGTCAATGATATACCAGCACTCCGTTTTTCCTAATTCACCATTTTCGTGCTTTTTTGCATATTCATCATCTGGATGCACTTGTACGGACAAATCGTTGTTTGCATCCAGAATTTTCGTTAAGAGAGGAAATCGATCCCCTTTTATTCCGCCAAACAATTCTCGATGGTTGTCCCATAATTCACCCAATGTTTTCCCTTTAAACTTTCCTTCTGCTACAATGCTTTGACCATGCGGATGGGCAGAAATCGCCCAGCATTCTCCTGTTGTCTCCGTTGGAATTTCGTAATGAAAATGAGTGCGAAGGTTTTTTCCTCCCCATATTCGATCTTTAAAAACAGGCTTTAAAAAAATTGGAGACTGCACCATCTTGTTCCACTCCCTTTCTGCAATAATTTCCCCATTATTTATATTAAGCAGTTCTTGAAATTTTTTCACCTTTTTTCATTTTTTATACAGAGATCGCTGAAGAGGAACCTTCAATATCAAAACAGAAAAGGATGCTGAATTCTTTAAAGCATCCTTTTCCTTTTGATTTGTTATCAAATTTTCGGATCACTGTTCGTTAGCATATACAGTGCCAGCCGCCTGACTGGAAGCCTGCTCTTCTTGAGAAGCTTTTTCCGGATGAAACTCTCCTTCCATTTTTGAAACAACAACTGTTGCGACACCGTTTCCAATTAAATTCGTAATCGCACGGGCTTCTGACATAAATCGGTCAACACCGATGAGAAGTGCAATTCCTTCAACCGGAACCATTGGAAATGCAGCCAAAGTAGCGGCTAATGTAATAAATCCGGAACCAGTCACACCTGCAGCGCCTTTTGAAGTCAGCATTAAAATTCCAAGTAGAGTCAGTTCTTGCCAAATGGTTAAATCGACTCCATATGCCTGTGCAATAAAGATAGCCGCCATTGACAAATAAATCGACGTTCCATCTAGGTTAAAAGAATACCCAGTCGGAACAACAAGACCAACAACAGACTTAGAACATCCGTACTTCTCAAGCTTTTCCATCAATTTTGGCAATGCGGATTCAGAGGAGGAAGTTCCTAACACAAGCAATATTTCTTCCTTTATATATGCGATAAATTTTAGAATGCTGAACCCGTAAAATTTTGTGATCAGTCCCAACACGATCACGATAAATAAGAACATCGTCATGTAGACAGAGGCCATTAATTTTCCTAAAGACACAAGCGATCCCAGACCGAAATTTCCGATTGTATAGGCCATTGCACCAAAAGCTGCAATCGGTGAAATTTTCATAACCATATTTACGATGCCAAAAAAGATATTTGTTAATTGTTCAAACAAATTCATAACAGGTTTTGCTTTTTCCCCTAGTCTTGCCGCTGCTAATCCGAAAAGGACTGCGAAGAATAAAATTGGCAAGAGCTCTCCATTCGCAAGCGCTCCCACAGCATTTTCTGGCACAATGCTCATGATAAAGTCCAAAGCACCGTGATTTGCTTCTTCTGCTTGCTTCGTATATTGAGAAATATCGCCTCCTTGCACACTATCGGTGTTAAAGCCCTCACCAGGCTTCATCATGTTTACGACAAAGATCCCGATAGCTAGAGCTATCGTCGTAACAATTTCAAAATAGATCAGAGCTTTCCCGCCGATCCTGCCTACTTTTTTCAGATCACCCATCGATCCGATACCGATGACAACGGTGAAAAATACAATTGGTGCAATCACCATTTTCACTAGTTTAATAAAAATATCTGCCAAAATCTTTAATTTTGCCCCGAACTCCGGGAATAAAAATCCAACTGTAATCCCTAAAATTATTCCGATAATAACCTGTACTGTCAGGTTTTTAAAGTTTATTCTCATTTATCTCTCTCCTTTCCCCTTTGATAACGTTTTCAAATGTCCGTAAATCTATGTTAATAGAATGTTCAAAAAGTTTTAATATTATGGTTTTATTAATCTTTTTGTTCTTTTTGGTCTCAAAATTAATTTGAATGGCCAAAAATGAGAAAGGATCAGCACCTCCCTAGTCATTCTGGGAAACAGAAGCGGAAACTCTTAATAGATTCATTTTTGCTTTTCAACTACTCACACTTAAAGTCTAACGAGCTTGTCACTCCAAAGAAACGTAAACGGCTTGCTCTCCTTCCTTAGCAGAGCAGGTTAACTACTGCCCAACGACTCTCATGCTTCAGTCGTAACTCCAACGATGACCATTTTCATAACCGATTGTCCATTTGTAACCCCAAAAAAAATCAAAACACAACGGGCGATAGACGATGCGATCGAGTTTTCTTAGAATCATTCATTCGTTTCAAATAGTTACTGCCGATAAGCTGAAAGGTTTTATTTCAGCCATTCCTGTAAAGAAAGTGCAGCCACTGTGATGTCCATGTACTTTATCTTACATCTTTCCACCGAATGCTCGTTGGACTATTTCTTGTGGTGTATCATGCGTAAAAATGGATGAGAGCGGCGAATATAACACCTCTTTTTTTTCTCTCAAATTCCATAACTCAAGTTTGACACCATTTCACTACATGTGGATAACTAAAGGTGATTATACCAATAGTTATCCACTTTTTTTATCGAAAATATAATCATTATGTAGTGTTATGTGGATAACTTTTGTATATTCAATAATATGTAATATATGTTATACTATTAGTGCTATGTATATTCGAATTAATAAGCAAAAAAATAAAAATGGTTCTGTTCGTCAATATCTACAAATATGTCGTACATTTCGTGTAGACAATAAAGTTCGGCAACAAACGCTTTGTAATCTAGGGAGGTTAGAACATTTATTAGAGAATGGCTCTGTCGATAACATAATCGAGGGATTAGCCAAATTTTCAGAGCGTTACTTTGACCGAATTCACGGGCAAGGCTCTTCCTCTTCTGTCTCCGTGCTTTGGACAAAAGAGTTTGGGCCGGTTTATCTGTTCCGAAAGGTATGGGAAAAGTTAGGGCTTGGTCGGCTATTACGTAAAATCATGGATGATTCCGAGGCTGCTTCTCAGTATGACGAAGCCATTTTTGCCATGGTGTTAGGTAAAACTTATAAAAATCAGGTTGCTTAACCATGCCCTTCATCAGCTTTCCGCATTGTAGTGGCTAGAATGGAAGCCGTCAAGGAAAGCGCTTGACCTCTTCCATTCTACCCACTTAGTGGTCTGCAAGCTGACGAAGGAGCTACTCTAGATTGAGTATCAATCTCGCTAACTTATTGCCGGAATTGTGTGAACATCACAGAATATGGTGATGAGACATTTTATTTAGGTGGATGGCCTAAAAATTTACAAGAAATTTTTGGGATGAAACCGATTGAAACAGACAGCCTCTATCCAAAGGACCGGAATTACGTTTTATACCATGATAAAAAGTATGAGTTGAGGGATTATGCCACAGTCCTGGAATTATATACTGCAAAGAGTGAAGGAATTTATTTGCAAGATTTTTATGCCAATACACCCGCAATAACCAGCCATCAATATCAAGCTGGTAAAGCTTATTTCATAGGTGCGAGATTAGAACGACAATTTCAGACTGATTTTTATAATAATTTAATGGAGGAATTGTCGCTAAAACCCGCCTGTCCTGTTCAGCATGGCAAAGGTGTATCTGTCCAAGTAAGGCATGACAATGAAAATGACTATATCTTTGTAATGAATTTTACGGAGGAAGCACAATCCGTTACGTTTCATTCAACGGTCAAGGATATGATAACCGGCAAGGAATTAATAGGTGAAGTGACCTTAGAAAAATATGAGGTAAAAATTGTAGAAAAAACGAGAACGAATTAGCTGTTTTGCACACAATCTCATGAGCGGGAGAAAAACCTCCTGCTTATGAGAGTTTTATAATCTGTTGGCAACAATCAATGTCTTTTTTATATAATAATGAAAGTTTTGAAGTTCAGTTTATTGAAAGCGGTTTCACAAGCTATCGTATTCGGTTAATGACAATCCTTTAGAAACTTGAATAGAGTAATTGGTTTTTTCAGGAGAATAACGGGTTGACCTATAGATATGCCCTATATTTCCAAATCTATAAAACGAACAATCAACCTCATTAACTATAAAATTTTTACGAAAATACGAACTATTTCCTTTACTCTCAACAATTTTGTATTACTATCTTTTTCAATTGGTGATATAATGTTCAAAAAATATTTCCTTTTCAAATTTTTTTTCGAGGCGATGAAGGGATGAAAGTAAAAGATGCATTAAAAATTGGCGAATTAGCTTCAGGAAAGATCGTTGCTGGTGAAAAGGGGATTTTCCGGAAAATAGAAACCGTTGAAGTCATGGAAGTACCGGAAGTATTGAATTGGGCAACTCCCGGTATGTTAGTATTAACAACCTTTTATTCAATAAAAGACGATCCGGATAAACAAATTCAAGTTGTAAAGGATTTGATATCGATTGGGGCGGCTGGTTTAGTTATAAAAGTCGGAAGATTTATTGATACGCTTCCGGAAGAAATGATTGCCATTACCAATCAACATGACTTTCCCATCATCTCTTTGCCTAAAAACATTTCCTATATAAACGTGTTAACACCACTTTATGAATGTTTATATAAAGAGAAGTATTTTGGACAGGGTCGTTCGGAAAATCCTTTGTCAAAATTTGGAGCAATGGAAATCGATTCGGTTCAAGAAGCGCTTGATGTGCTATCAAAGATGTTAAATGGATCCGTTTATATAGAAGATAACGAAGGAAGACTTCTATATGCTGCAAAAAACTTTACATCCGATGGATGGAGAAAGTCAACGGCACTTTTTTCACTGCCAACCTATCAGCGGTATGATGAAATGTTGGAGGAGTGGACAACTAAATTTTCACACACGAAAAATATTTTATTTAGTATAGAAGGATATCGAAAGCAAATGATTATCCCGCTTACTTATAAAAACCGCGTATTTGCCGTTGTCCACATTCACTGTATCAATTCTTTAATCACGGATCCTGTCTTTCAAAATCATTTAGAAGAAGTGGGGAACAAGCTAAAAGATGTATTATTGAAAGAACAGTTGTATAATCAGAGAAAACGTCTAAACGATTATGAACAAATGAATGGGTTTCTGAAGGGTTTTGACCATTTGGATCAGGCAAACGAAAAGAATAATGTCATTATTCACTTTTATTCGGACAGTTTAAACATCCCGTATTCCAATCCGTCTTTGATTGACTATGAAGGTTTAATTCGAAATAAGTTAATGGATTTCATTGAGCAATTGCAAATTCATAAAAGTCAAGTGTTTATCTTTATGAAAAACAGAAAATTTTATGCGCTCCTAACAGGTATTGAAGAGAATTATAGTGAAATGGTCCAACGGTGGAAAAACCAAATAGAGGCGTACAATAAATTGGATCCTTTAAGGGGATTATATGTCTCGATTAGTCCTTATTTTGGAAAAGGAGCCAACCTCGATACGGTCGTGCAATCTGTTACAAAAATCATCGAAGTCGGTTCGAATGTAAAAAAGGGAGAATATGTTTACACATATAATGAAATGGGAATTTATCAGTTTTTACTAAATTTAATTGATGACCCGTTTGCGAAACAATACGCACTGAACTTTTTGGCGCCATTGCTGGAAGATAAAAAGAATGATTTATTAAAAACATTGGAAGTTTATTTACAGGAAAATGGCAATGTTTCAAAGTCGGCAGAAATTCTGTTTATTCATCGGCGTACGATGACCTATCGATTGAAAAAAATTGAACAATTACTAAATATAGATTTAAACAATTCGGAAAATCGTTTTATTTTAATATTTTGCTTAAAAATCATGAAAATAGCTTAAGAGAGGCGAAATAAATGGTTCGTCTCTCTTTTTTGATTCATCACCACATTTTGTGATTTAACCCAAAAAATAAGGAAAACACTCACGAATTCCTGGCAATAATGTTAGCGTCACTTAACATAACAGGAGGTTCTAAAGTGTTTTCCGTATCACTAGATTTGCCAGAATTTGAAGTTGTTAAACAAGTGTTTCTTGAAGATTGCAATTTGTTACATGTTGAGAAAAATACTACAGAAGAACGCTGTTCTTACTGCGGTTTTTTTTCTAGTCATGTCCATGACTGGCGGACAAGAAAGGTTCGTGACTTGTCCGTATTAGGTAAGCCCCTTTTCTTATTTGTCAGAGTGTATAGATACCGTTGTCACAACTGTAATGAGGTATTTTCACAAACATTTGAATCTATCCGTCCTAATAAGCATCAGACCAATCGGTACAGAGAATATCTGTACGAAATGTGCATTGGCTCTACTATCCAAGAAGTGAGTCGAAAGGAAAAAATACCTTATACAACCGTTGAGAGAATATTTTATTCCGTTGCTAAAGAAAAAGAGAAGGAGCATTTAGAAACTCTTGAAAGTGTTTTAGAAAACAATGAATTAATCCTTAGCCTTGATGAGATCGCTGTCCGAAAGGGTCACCGATATGAAACAGTTCTTATGGATACCCAATCCGGGAGTGTGCTTGGTATGGAACATCAACGGAGTTATCGTTCAACTCAGATCTTACTTGCCAAGAAGATTCTGTCTGATAAATGCGTTCATACCGTTGTTATGGATATGTGGGATCCCTTCCATAAAGCTGTTAAATCTATATTCCCAGAGGCCTGTATCGTCATTGATAAATATCATGTGGTGCAAAAGGTGACACATGCACTTGACCAAGTTAGAAAGAAAACTCCTGGACTAAAAAAGGGACGGTTTAAACTCTTGAAAGGTTCTGAAAAGTTAACGGCTAATGAAAAACAACAATTAGACGAGATGCTCAAAGAGCATTCAGAATTGTCATATGCCTATTTTCTAAAAGAACTCTTTAGAGAAATATACCAAGTGAATGACTATGATACAGCTGATTCACTCTTAGAAGAATGGATTCAACTCGCATGGAGCAGCCCATTTCCTTCATTTCATCAAGTTGCCAAGACGATAGAAAATTGGAAGGCACAAATTTTACAATATTTTCTTACCCCTTTTACGAATGGCCGGATTGAAGGTACAAACCATAAGAGTAAGAACATCAAAAGACGTGCTTTTGGCTTCAGAAACCTTGAAAGATTTCGGCTACGTGTATTTTTGGAATGTACAGGTAAAACTTATAAAAATCAGGTTGCTTAACCATGCCCTTCATCAGCTTTCCGCATTGTAGTTGGTAGAATGGAATCCGTCAAGGAAAGCGCTCGACCTCTTCCATTCTACCCACTTAGTGGTCTGCAAGCTGACGAAGGAGCTACTCTAGATTGAGTATCAATCTTGCTAACTTATTGCCGGAATTGTGTGAACATCACAGAATATGGTGATGAGACTCTTTTTTTATCAAATAGATCATTTGCGTAAAGATCAACAATGCACAATATGGATAATTCAGAAAGAAAATGATTTCACTCTTTTTGCATTTATAGAAATAGTTGAAAAATTTATAATGGTGAAAAATCCGATAGAGGTGGTTCAATTGTTAGGGATTATTCGTGTTTTAACAACTGATGATGAAAAAATTTTAAATGAACACGGGAAGAAATTGAAAGAATATTTTTCCATAGAATCGGTCACACGCTGTATTCCATCGCAACCTAATGGAATATACGATGATGAATCGGAGAAAAAAGCCATACCCAAAATCGTTGAGTTAGCTAAAGAATTGGCGGAAAAACCGAACATTGATGCCATTACCATTAGTTGTGCTGCAGATCCAGGCTTGGATGAAGCAAGAAATGAAATTGATTTGCCGGTTTTAGGTGCTGGGGGTTGTGGGGCGCATGCTGCAAGTATGGTAGGAAACCGTATTGGCATCATTGGCATTACCGACGCACCTCCAGCACGAATGAAAGAGGAATTGGGAAGGAAATTCCATTCCTACTCCTATCATCCTTCTCTTAGAAAAACAACCGATTTATTCGCTTCCACGGCAAAAGATGAATTATTAGAAGTAGTAAAGGATGTCATCAACTCTGGCGCCGATTGTATCCTGTTTGCTTGTACAGGTTTTTCCACTATTGGACTTAAAGATTATTTAAACGGAAAAATTTCTGTACCTGTTATCGATTTAGTGGAGGCGCAAGGGATTGGTTATCAATTAATTAAAAAGGGGTCATAAAGATGCAAAATAGGACATTCAATTTAACCTTTTTTATTTTTTCTGTTCTTATTTCTATTTTTGGCGCCATTATCGGGATGCAACTAATTACAACGCTCGGTATTACGCCAAATACATCCATTATTGGCGCATTAATCGCCATGTTATTTGCGAGAATTCCAATTAAAATCTTTGAACAATTTAAGTCGTTGGAAAATCAAAATTTAGTTCAGACATCCATTTCAGCTGCCACTTTTGGGGCTGCCAATAGTTTATTAATACCAATTGGACTTCCATTTGTAATGGGCTTGCCGGACCTTATTATCCCAATGTTAATCGGAGCCGGATTGGCGCTTTTAACCGATGCCCTTATCCTTTATAAAGTTTTCGATACGAAACTTTTCGGGGCAAACGAAGTATGGCCTCCAGGTGTTGCCACGGCCGAAGCTTTAAAAGCCGGTGATGAAGGCGGCAAAAAGGCAAAATATCTTGGATTGGGGATTCTTGGCGGATTAGTTGGATCCCACTTCGGCATTTCCATGTCGGCCTTTGGTGTTGCATTCATCGGGAATTTTTGGGCTTTGAGCATGTTCGGTATTGGTTTATTACTTAACGGATACTCGCAACCGTTGTTTGGCTTGAATTTAGGAGACTATTATATCCCACATGGCATGATGATCGGCGCAGGTCTCGTTGCTCTTATTCAGTTTATCATTACTTTTACGAAAACGAGAAAACAAGGTGGAAAAGTTACAGACACAAGCGGATACGAATATACCCGCGGTGCTGACGATATTAAAAAAGGTTTTGGTTTTGGATTCCTGCTTTACTTAGGAATCGCTATTCTAATTGCCGTCATGGGCGGGCTCATTACTGAAATGCCATTTGGTCAATTGATTCTTTTCATTATATTTGCTGCTTTTGCTGCATTAGTGCATGAAATTATAGTCGGGATTGCGGCTATGCACTCCGGTTGGTTCCCGGCATTTGCGGTAACACTTATTTCATTGTTAATCGGCATGATACTCGGCTTCCCGCCAGTTGCATTAGCATTGCTGACCGGTTTTACAGCAGCAACAGGACCTGCTTTTGCAGATTTTGGATATGATTTGAAATCCGGCAACATCATTCGGACTGGCGTTTCCGTTGAACAAGAATTATATGGACGGAAAATACAATTGAAAAGTGCATTTATCGGGTTCATTATCGCAATTGTGATGGTTGCCCTATTTTCCAAGAACTTTTTTGGACAAGGCTTAGTTCCGCCGGTTGATCATGTATATGCATCCACCATTAAGTCTGGATTAAGCGGGAATGTTGGTCTTATGTTGCTCTTATGGGCCATTCCCGGGGTGATTATTCAGCTGATTGGCGGTACGGAAAGACAATTGGGCATTATGCTGGCTACTGGGTTGCTTATTATGAATCCTTTAGCAGGATGGGCTGTTATTGTCGGTTTAATAATTCGCGTTCTTGTTATCAAATTTATAGGATCTGAAGCTGAAAATAAGATGTATACGACCGCAGCTGGATTTATTGCCGGCGATGCATTATATAGTTTCTTCTCATCCGTGTTTAAAGCGAAATAATGAGGTGATAGAATGGCTAGAAAAACATTAACGATGGAAGATGCGAAAAAAGCCGTTTACGGCGGCTGTATTCTCGGCGGGGGAGGCGGAGGCTGGATTCATGACGGTCTCCAAAAAGCCGAGTCTACTTTTTCCATTGGCCAGCCGGAATTAGTTTCAATTGATGAATTACAGGGCGGCGATTATGTAGTCAATGTTTCATTAGTAGGGGCTCCATCTTCTAAGGAAGCTTCTGTTAGTTCCGACCAGTTTGTTGAGACTGTAAACCGGATGCTAAAGGAGTTTCACCATCCTATTAAAGCGCTTATGACAAATGAAAATGGGGCAGCAACAACGATAAATGGCTGGCTGCAGGCAGCGGCAACCGGGCTGCCGGTTATTGATGCGCCAAGCAACGGACGCGCCCATCCAACAGGGGCGATGGGCTCCATGAATTTGTCTGAAGTTGACGGTTATGTTTCGATCCAGTCATTTGCCGGCGGAAAAGGGAAAAGACAAGTGGAAGGTGTCGTAAAATCATCCCTGGAATCAGCCGGTAAAATTGTCAGAAGTATTTCAGTAGAAGCGGGCGGAATGGTTGCCGTTTGCCGAAATCCGGTAACTGTTGATTATGTAAAAGAAAATGCAGCAGTAGGCGGCATTACTCAAGCAATTGAACTCGGCGAAGTCTTTTTGTCAGCACCGGAGGGACCGGAAAGAATTGAAGCCGTTGCGTCCCATTTAAAAGGGCGTGTTATTCATTCCGGAACGGTTAGTTATTGCGAGCTTGAAGAAAAAGGCGGTTTTGATGTAGGGTTTGTAAAAGTTGATGACTTGGAATTAACATTTTGGAATGAGTACATGACAGTCGAAGTCAATGGCCAGAGAAAAGGGACATTTCCTGATTTAATTATGACTTTCAATGCCGAAACAGGAATGCCGGTTGTCAGTGCTGAGGTGAAAGAGGGACTGAAAGTAGCCGTCATTTCCGTTCCAAAAGAGAATTTGAAATTAAGCTCAACCATGTATAACTACAATTTGTTAAAAACCATTGAACCTGTTATTAACAAAAAAATTGTATAAGGAGAGAGTGGGATGTCTTTAAAATATACAATGGAAGTTTTGGAATTACTAGATGATGCTTCAGTTAATGGAGAAGCGGTTGTCCGCTTATTTGAAGGAAAAAAATATGTGGAAGCAAGCTACACAACAGTAACTGGTGAAAATGGGTCAACAGATTTTGTCAAAATATTAATTAAAGGGACAAATGGGAAATCGAGCGGCGGACATGCTCCGACATTGGGTGTTGTCGGAAGACTTGGCGGTTTGGGCGCACGTCCAAATCGGATTGGATTTGTTTCCGACGGTGATGGAGCAGCCGCGGCTGTAACAATAGCTTTAAAACTTGCAATCATGTCCGAAAAAGGGGACCGGTTGCCCGGTGATGTTTATGTAACGACACATATTTGTCCGGATGCGCCTACACGGCCGCATGAACCTGTAGATTTTATGGATTCTCCTGTTGATATATTAACAATGAATCGATATGAAGTAGTCCCGGAAATGGACGCCGTTTTATCGATTGATACAACGAAAGGAAATAAAGTGATAAACCACCGTGGTATTGCGATTTCTCCAACAGTCAAATCAGGATATATTTTAAAATTCAATGATGATTTACTGCGAATTATGGAAATGACAACGGGGGATTTACCAGTCACGTTTGCTGTCACAACGCAAGATATTACGCCATACGGCAATGGCGTCTACCACTTAAATAGCATTCTTCAGCCTGCCGTTGCAACAGATGCACCGGTTGTCGGCGTCGCTATCACTGCCAAAACAGCTGTGCCGGGATGCGGTACTGGTGCTAGCCATGAAGTCGATATTGCCCAAGCTGTAAGATTTTGCATTGAAGTGGCAAAAGAATATACACAAGGCAACTTTGAATTCTATGATAAAGAAGAATATGAACGTTTAGTGAAACTCTATGGTTCCATGAAACATTTGCAAACTTTAGGGGATGAGTAATCATGGCTAAGGTTGGTGTACTAACAATCGGCCAATCCCCTCGCACAGATGCCACTCCTTCCTTTCAAAAAATTTTCGGTGCGGGTGTAGAAATCGTGGAAAGAGGCGGATTGGATCGGCTAACGGAAGAAACGATGGATGCCATCAAACCTGAGGGTTCGGACACAGTTTATATTTCCCGACTCCGCAATGGTCAATCAGTCGAGATTGGAAAAAGCAAGCTGCTTCCATTATTACAGGATGAATTGACCAAGTTGGAACAAGATGTGGAAGTAGTGATTATGTTATGTACCGGTGATTTTCCAACATTAGTGACAACAAAACCAATCATTTATCCGGATAAAATTTTAGTGCATACAGTTCAAGCCATTATGACGGGCGGCAGTAAATTAGGGTTAGTGGTTCCATTAGAAAAGCAGCGGCATTCATTAGCGAAAAAATGGGAGGGTGTCGGACTGGAATTGGTAACGGCAGCCGCTTCTCCTTATGAAGAAAGCGATATCGCCGGAGCGGCAGCATCCTTAAAAGAACAGGGTGCAGAGTTAATTGTGTTGGATTGTATGGGGTACAATGAAACCCATAAACTTGAAGCGAAAAAAGGGAGCAGTTTGCCGGTGATTCTTCCACGTACACTTGTGGCACGGATTGCCACAGAATATGTCTTTTAGTTGATCCGGATCTATCCGGATCTCTTTTTAAAGTAAGAAATTACATTTTGAACTTAAATGCTGAAGTGCTTAAGCAGGAGCGAGGTTTCCATCGCCTCCGTACGATTTGGACAACATCGGATCACAAGCCCCATCGTGCCTTTTATCTCCCCGAAAAAGCATTCGCTTTTTCTTTATGCGATGCTGTTTCACCGATGTTGTTCACAGTCCTGCGGCTCTAGGCCTGGAAGCAGATCGCTTAATGGGCGCTTTCGTTTTCCTATAGCATGGAAGGATGTAATCTGAAATGCCAGTATTGGCTTTATTTGTATTAAGCCTCCTTTGGGGATCGACATTTTATTTTACAAAATTGCTTTTACCAGATTTTCATGCGGTTTCTATTGTTTTTTATCGTTGTTTATTTGGCGGTCTAGTTTTGTTGCCATTCGTTCTATTGAAAAAGAAAAAAACAGACTTTAAAAATAAGGGTGCCTTAATTGGAATTACCTTGTTAAGCGCAGGTGTTCCATGGGTATTTATGATTTTTAGCCAAAAGGGTTTAGATACAACCATTAGTGCGGTTATCAATGCAACAGGTCCGATTTTTGGCGTTTTATTTAGTGTTTTTCTATTAAAACAGAAGGTTCATCGACAAGAACTATTAGGTGTCGCCATTGGCTTTATCGGTATAGTATTATCTTTTGTTTTTGGATTTTCTTCAAGTGGGCAATTTCAGGTAATGAGTGCCATATTTCTGTTAGTAGCAGTCAGTTTTTATACATTGTCTTCGATTTTGACAGGCAAGTTTTTGAGTTCGGTTTCTGTCTACACATTGTCCTTTGTTTCAATGGCTGTCGGCAGTATTTATTCCGGTATTTTTATGCTTTTACTGTAGATGAGCAAAATCACTAACATAAATTTACATCGAAACAAAAAAGGAGACATGAACCCGATTCCTTGGTTAGAATAGATGTGCCAACAAACCATTCACACAAGGAGGTTCATGTCTCATGAATAGATTAGCACATCATCAAGGAATCCACAAGTTTTTCACGATGTTGGGGTTGGCACTTTATTTTTCAAAACCTGTCATGAAGCATCTCGTTCATATCGTGGATGCGATGATCACGAAAGGCTTTTCTGGAACGTTGACCGATCTTCATCATTGGAGCTTTCACCCCAATCATCGAACGACACTCAGCCATTTTTTCACGAAAAGCCCTTGGGATGAAGAGACGCTGCTTCGCAAACTCCAGCAATGGATGCTTCATCGTGTCGAACGGATCGCCAAACAGAAAAATCAACCCCTTTTTGTTTCGATCGATGATACGATTTGCCAAAAAATCAAGCCTTCGTCACGGGCAACGCACGCCATTCAAGGGTGTGATTGGCACTATTCTCACACAGAGAAAAAGTCGATCTGGGGACATTCTCTTGTTTGGCTCATGGTTCATACGATGACCCAGGCTTTTCCCTTTGCGTTCCGCCTCTACGACAAGGCCGCTGGGAAAAGCAAGGGGGAACTCGCGATCGAGATGCTTTCTTCTTTGGATGTACGCCGTCCCGTTTATGTGCTGATGGATTCGTGGTATCCATCGCAAGCGCTCGTGGAAGCCTGTCTGAAAAAAGGATTTCACGTCATCGCGATGCTCAAAACGAACCGGATTCTCTATCCGAAAGGCATCGCCATCCAAGCCAAACAGTTTGCCCGCTATATCGAACCGAACGACACCCATCTCGTCACGGTGGGAGAAGAGCGTTATCGCGTGTATCGCTACGAGGGATCGCTGAAAGGTCTCGATGATGCCGTTGTGTTGTTGGCTTGGAAAGCCGATCAGCCGATGACACCCGAACATCTTCACTGCGTCTTGAGCACCGACCGGGAGCTAAGCGATGAAGAGATCTTGCGCTACTATGCCCAACGTTGGTCGATCGAATGCTTTTTTCGACAAGCGAAAGACCAGCTGAAGCTCGATGGGTACCGCGTTCGTCAACGTCGGGCGGTGAAACGGTATTGGATCTTGGTGCAACTCGCTTATGTGTACAGTATGGTCGAGTCCAACCGGGATTTCTCTACTGGGCTTGATCTTCTCCGAACGAAGAAAGGGCATAGTCTCGTCGAGTTCATTTACCATGCAGCGAAGCAAGATATTCCCATTGATGTTGTCAAAAAACAGCTCCATGTGGCATAAGGGATACCCTGTTTGTCTCTTTTGGTATGGTAATTATTGTTATGAAAATTGCTCATCTACAGGCTTTTATTTGATCTTGATAGCTATCAATATTTATTTAGTGGAAATAATTTTTTCTATTTTGTTATGTTAGGCGTATTTAATTCGGGTATCGGGAATCTGTTGTATTTTTATTTAATTAAATCCGGCGGCGCCATTTTTGCCTTATTTATTACCTATTTGATGCCAATTACCACGATTCTGTTAGGTGTTTTTTTATTGGATGAACCACTCGGTTTCGGTACGATCATCGCTTTCATTTTTGTTTTGGCAAGTATATATTTTACGCAAAATAAGGAGTGAAAAGGGTATGAGCAGTTTTCAAGAAACCGTTCATAATTTAATGAAAAATAATTTTTCAGTAGACAAAAATATATCTATCCTTGTTTTAACGGATAATAGTACAGAATCGTTAGGGAGAAAATTTGAAAAGGCTCTAAAAAATGATGGGTGGAAAACGAAAATTCATGTAATGGAAGATCGGAGTAAATCAGGGGAAGAACCTCCGCAGGAAACGGCAGAAAAAATGCTGGAATTTGATCTTGTCTTTTGTTTAACGAAACATTCATTGACCCATACTGCTGCAAGGAAAACGGCCAATCAACATGGAGTTAGTGTCATTACCATGCCGGGAATTACAGAAGATATGTTTTTGAATGGTGCGATGAGTGCAGATTATAGCATAGTTGAAAAAGAAACAAATGAAGTAGCGGAAAAATTAACAAAGGCAAAAATGGTTATTATTAAAACCGGCGACAGCTATGAATTAAAGATTCCTGTTGAAGGCAGAGACGGCATACCAAGTACAGGTGTTTTCCGCGGAAAAGCGGCATCCGGAAATCTTCCTTCAGGTGAGGCGTATATAGCTCCATTAGAAGAACAAGCGGTAGGAAAAATTGAGATTACAGGTTCGATTGCAGGTATAGGTTTAGTCGATGAACCTGTTGTATTAACGATTGAAAAGGGGAGGTTGGTAGATGCCACAGGTGAGACAGGTGCTCAATTGCTGGCGCTGCTCGGGGATGGAAACGGCCGTTTGTTAGGCGAGTTAGGCATCGGAACAAACTATGCAGCAAGAATCACAGGCGTTATTTTGGAAGATGAAAAAGCGTACAATACCGTCCACGTTGCATTCGGTTCCAATCACACCTTTGGCGGAATGGTTAAAGCAGATGTTCATATTGATTGTGTAACGAAAAATCCGACAGTGGAGTTTGTTTTTTAATGGAAGGAAGCAGTATACAATCCAGTAATATTAAACCATGAAATGTTTGCAGCATAAAAAAGCACGGCCATCAGCGGTATACAACCCAGTAATATTAAACCACCATTTCTCATCCTTTAGGATATGAAATGGTTTGAATTTTGCCTGTTGCGTTTAGTTGATTGCAGCTGGAATTTGTATAAGTTAAGCTAAAAAACTTGTTGGAGGCGATTAAGTCCTGAATTTTGTGTGAAAAGGAAGCGGTTTGATTTGCCGGGGGTCTTCGCACCCATTCATACACTCCCCCTTTCCTTTTTTAATGCGGGACATGCGGTAAAGGAATGCGCAGCAAAGGAATGCGGACTATGATGAAACTCGTCCAATCTTCTCCGGATGAGGCGCGGATCATGGCTAGTGCTTGTCTTTTCTTTCGATCGATTCCAATAAAGACGATGCCTTCATTTCCGCCTCCATTTATGTTTAAGGAAAATGAGGAGGGATTCCTCGTCTTCCTGTTTTTCAGAACAATAACCTGTGACCAAATCACCGATTGCTCCCATGGGATTCCCCATCTTCCTGTTTTCCAAAAGACAACAAGGATCTATTTCTAGGGGAAAAGGAGAGCCTGTCTTGTAAACTAGGCTCTCCTTTTTGATGCAGTGTTTGGCGGGGATGCGAAAATTGTCGAAATGTTGGTGGTTGAAAGAGAAGATAAAGTGTATTACAATAGCATTAACAGAACATATGTTCTTGAAATGTATGGTGGTAAAGTTTTAATTAAAACGGCTGCTGGTTGGGATGCACCAAGCAGTGCGTTTTTGGAAGGCGATGCGCTCCTTTTTGTTTGAAAACTCTGTCAATGATTTTGGCTTTTCTTTAGATGAACCTCAACTCCTCTCCACATTCTCCTCGAAAGGATGATCCCTGTTATGTTATGAAGGAATACCTCGATTTAAAACTGGACTTTATGTTTAAACAATTGTTCGGTCATCCGAGCCGAAAGCAGATAACAATCGCTTTTTTGAATGCGGTTTTGCATCGGACAGGCCATGACCGGATTGTTGATGTGCAGTTTGAAAACATGGAGCTGACAAAAGAGATAGAAGAGGGAAAAATGAACCGGTTGGATGTGCTCGTGTGGACCGACCGAGGCGAGCGGATCAACGTGGAAATTCAAATCATTGACCAGCACGATATGCCGGAGCGGATTTTGTATTACTGGGCGAGGCTCTTTTCCCAGTCGCTTTTCAAAGGTCAAGGGTACAGCGAACTTCCGCCCACCATTATGATTGCCATCCTCAACTACCCGCTCTTTCCGCATGAAACGGACCGTTTCCACACCATCTTTCATATCCGCGAAGACAAAGAACAATTTCTTTGGAGCACGCATCTTGAATTTCACGCCATTGATGTATCACAATTTATGGTAAAATGGAAGAAATACAGACGTGAGATCAAACGATCTTCGGAGTGGCCCTGGTTGATGATGCTGTCGGCGGTAGATGCCCGGAAACGAGAGATCGATGAGACGATTCTCAAGGAACTGGAGGTGTTGGCGATGAACGAGCAAGAAATTCGCGAAGCATTGGAAGAGTGGGAGAAGCTAAGCGTCAGTTCGGAAAATCGCTACGCATATGAAATGCGGCTGAAATGGCTGCGGGATCAATTGTCCAACCTTCTGGGCGAACGGCGTGCGGGAATGGAGGAAGGGTTGAAACAAGGGCTAAAGCAAGGATTGGAGCAAGGGATGAGACAAAAAGAGCGTGAACTTATTTGCAAAATGAGGGGAAAAGGAATGAGCGTAACAGAAATTGCGCAAATGCTGGATTTGCCGGAAGAAGAAATCCGTCACCTGTTGAAAGAGTAGTTGGGTATGGTGCCGGTCTCATCCTCACGGGATCGTATTCCCCGAATAGCCGCTGTATGTTATACCAGTCCAAAAGTTCCAAACTGAATTGTTTCATGCTGCCGGCTGGCGTGCAAATGAAACATATAAACGTCCATTCGGAAGAATCAGAGTGGAGAGGGGAAAGTAGGTGATGGGCGTAAAGCTTGTTTTACGAATATATCATCGGTGGAGAAAACGGTAAGAATTTAGAAAAAAACACGTGCCACTAACAAGTGTAGTGGTACGTGTTGTGGGTAAAGTCCAAAACACCAGTATTTTCGGGCTTTTCTTTAGTGTACTCTGTCAAACTTGAGCATAAAAAAAGACTGCCGCCTCGCGGACAGTCCATTTTTGCTGAAACGATGGCTAGTTCAGCTTGCTGCATTTCTTATTTCTTTTAATAGCTTTCCATATTTCGCTTCATATTCTTGGTAAAGCGGCACAAATCGTTCCTGCCATTTCTTTCGCTCTTTTTCCGTTAACGTATGAATATGTATATTTGGATTTTGCCTCATTTCTTCAAGCTGTCTTATATTTTGCTGTTTTGATTGCTTCATATTCCAAGCTGTCGTTTCTTCTATTGCTCCCATAATTTGTTTTTGAACGTCTTTAGGTAGCTGATTCCAAAATGTTTCATTGACCATTACGACATATCCTAAATAACCGTGATTGCTAATTGTTACATACGGATGAAATTGATAAAATCTTTTTGAATAAATATTCGAAATTGTGTTTTCTTGTCCGTCAAATGCTTCCTCTTCTAATGATTCATAAACTTGATCAAATGAGAGGGCAATCGGTTCCGCTCCTAACATGTTAAATTGTTTTTTTATGACTTTATTAGGCATGATCCGAAATCTTTGGTCTTTGAAATCATCCGGATTTTTCATAAACATTTGACTATTTACCATTTGTTTGAATCCATTTCCCCAAAAAGCCAGTCCTTTAAATCCTTTCGGTTCTAACATACTGAGCAGCTCTTCGCCAATTTTTCCTGTTAAAACCCTTTCAACATTATCATCGTTTTGAAAAATAAACGGTAAATCTAACACTTCCCATTCCGGAACCAATTCTGCCACGTTTGAATAGGAAGGAGCAATCATTTGCACTTTGCCTTTTCTTAAAGCTTCTATTTCATCTTTATCTGAATATAATGAACCGTTTGGAAACACAATCACTTTTACTCGGCCCTTCGTCTTTTCCTCGACCAAATCTGCAAACCTTTGGGCAGCCAAGCCTTTTGGCGTATCCTCCGCCACTACATGGCTGAAATAGATTTTAATTTGCTCTTTTAGCCCCTCTTGCTCATCATCGTAAACCGGTGGATCATTTTGAGATTGTATAATGATATTATAGGAAAATAACGCAAAGGCTAACCCGGCACATACTATAGCCAAATACCTCACGATTTTTTTCTTCATGATTCATCACACCATTTGTTTTTGATCATTTTAACATAAATTATACCAAGCATGCTCTTTCTCTAAAGTAAAGGAAAGCAAATCTGTGATAAAATAAAGCAAGTATGAACGTTTAGCTAAAAGAGGTTGCCTTATGAAGCGATTACCAATTATATGGAAAATAACAGGTTTAATTTTTATTATTGTCTTTTTATCGCTTTTTTTCGGAGGATTATTTATTGTAAACGAATATTTAAACCAAAAAGAAGAAGAGCTTAAACAGCAATCTATATTAGCTGCGAGGACGGTTGCGGCGCTGCCTGAAGTCAGAAACGGGCTCAATGGAAGCTTGAAAGATCGCCAGCTGATTCCTTCGATGATTGAACGTCTTCAAATCATTAACGGAACAGAATATATTGTTGTGCTCGATATGGATCGTACCCGCCTTTCCCATCCGGTCAAATCTTTAATCGGAACAAAATCGGAAGGAGAAGATGAAGGTCCTGCCTTTGCCGAACACACATATACGTCAAAAGCAAATGGAGAAATCGGCACTGTTATCCGCGCCTTTGTACCTGTCATGAATAAAGAACATAAACAAGTTGGAGTCGTCATCGCAGCCTATAAGCTTCCAAGCTTATATGAGCTGCTTGCAAATTTAAAATCGCAAATTTTTTCGATTTCTTTTCTTGTCTTACTATTAGGCGGTTTGGGGGCCTGGCTCCTGGCAAGACATATAAAAAAGCAGATGTTTCACTTGGAGCCTTTTGAAATAGCTAAAATGCTAGTTGAACGGACTGAAACATTTAATGCTATGCACGAAGGAGTCATTGCCATTGATAAAAATGAACGTATAACTATTTTTAATGACCGTGCCAAACAAATGATGGGCATTGAAGGAGATGTGATCGGAAAGCCGATTCGCGACGTTATTTCCGACACCCGACTCCCGGAAATATTAGTAATTGACCGTCCTATTTATAACAAAGAATTGCAGGTAAGGAATCTAAGCATTTTAAGCAATCGCATCCCGATCAGAGTGAATAACGAAACGGTCGGAGCTGTCGCCATTTTCCAGGATCGAACTGAAATCAAAAAGCTTGCGGAAGAATTAACCGGAGTGAAAGCTTTTGTTCACGCGCTTCGTGTTCAAAATCATGAACATATGAACAAATTGCACACGATAGCAGGTCTCATTCAGCTTGGACATAAAGAAAAAGCGTTAGAATATGTATTCAAAATAACGGAAGAGCAAGAAGAGCTGACAAACTTTTTAACTGAACATATTAAAGATGAAAGCATATCGGGCCTTTTACTCAGCAAAATCAGCCGGGGCAAAGAGCTCGGAATTAAAGTAGTCATTGACAGAAACAGCCATTTGGAGCGATTTCCAAAAAATATCGATCATAACGACCTGGTGATCATCATTGGGAATTTAATTGAAAATGCTTTTGATGCCTTTCAAGAGTCGACTGATCCTGACAAAGAAATATTCGTCAGCATCGATCAAAATAAAGAAATTTGCACGATATTAGTTGAAGATAACGGTCCTGGCATAGACGATTCTGTATTACCGAACATTTTTGAAAAGGGTTTTTCCACAAAAAACAAGCAAAATCATGGAATAGGCTTATATCTGGTCAAACAAATTGTTGACCGAGCAAACGGTCACATTCAGGTTGAGTCGCAAAAAGGTATGGGAACTACATTTATCATCACATTTGATATGTAAAAAACAAAGGGGGCAAAAAATTTGAACAAAAAAATTAGTGTATTGTTGATTGAAGATGATCCCATGGTTCAAGAGGTGAATAAACAATTTATCCAAAAAGTCGACGGCTTTACTGTGATTGGAATCGCAGGGAACGGAAAAGAAGGCATAGAGCTTGTTCGAGAATTGAAACCTGAACTAGTTATTATAGATATTTACATGCCTAATCAGGATGGATTAGAAACGCTTAAGCAAATCCGGTCAGAGGGTCATTCCGTAGATGTCATTGCGATTACCGCTGCGAGAGATATGGAAACTGTTCGCCGTGTCCTGCAAAACGGCGCTTTTGACTACATTATGAAACCGTTTAAATTTGAACGGCTCCAACAATCATTAAAAAACTATTTGCTTTATCATAGCCAGCTGAAGGAAAAAGAAAAATTAACGCAAAAAGATGTAGACACTATGTTGTTAAACAATAAATTCAAGAAAAAGCCAGAGAATCCAGAACTGCCTAAAGGGTTGAACCAAGTAACACTTGATAAGATTATCCGTTTCCTTCAAAATCAAAAAGAACCGATTTCCGCTGAAGAAGTTGCGGAAGGAATCGGTATTGCACGCGTTACTGCACGAAGATATTTAGACTACCTGGCGAAAATCAAAAAAGTCTCAATCCATGTTCAGTACGGCAGCATCGGAAGACCTGTCAATCGATATATGTTTCATTCTGATTAAGCTTGACAAGAGGCGAAAAACAAACGAAAAAATCATTGAGCTGGACCACTTTTCTCATTTTTAAATTGCTAGGACAAATAAATGCTATGTTGGCTTTATCAGGGGAACAGTCATCGCACGTTGAATACTAATGGTGTCAATTTTCTCTTACGGACATTTTCTTTTTTAATCGGGACATAGAAAGGCTTTCGAACCTACATTATGAGTTCTCAATAAACAACGATTATTCTAAAAACGAGTTCAGAATTTTTCGCCGACTTTGCCTTTCAATGCGTTGAATTTTCAACTTTTTCCCTCCTCCCTTGCTTTCCTTCAACCTATTGTCCGCTCTTTATCTGTTCCTTAGCCATTACCATTTTCAACTTTGCTTTTAAATTTTTTACCCCACTTTTTTAGTGGAATAACTGCCTTGTAATGATCCGTTACAAAATGCCCCATGCTAAACAAAGACACGTGATTTTTTTAAGTAAGCGTCGACGTTTTAAATCGGCAAAATATTTCAGCAAAATCAAAAAAACTCCAACTTCAAAACTTAATGATTTGAGAGTTGGAGCCATGTTCAATCAAATTAAATTTTTAGTTTGCTGTAGAAACAAAGGATTAGTCCAATTCTATAAAACTATTAGTTTATTTTATTTGGTCTTTTATTTATATAATAAGCTGTTGCTAAAGCAATTAATGCAATAATGATCAAACCAATATACCCTAATTTTGCACCGAATAAAAAGATGGCAGTCGTTGGAACCGCTCCGTCAACAAGCGATGATATTGAGTTCGCTCCTTCCGGGAAAGAAAAGCCTACATTTTTTGCTGCTTGTGTGAAAAGTGGTGAAATATATGTTGCCAACAATAGACCAAAACCTAATGCAATCGTGCTTGCTACAACTGTTCGAACAACGTTCCCTCGGAAAATCGGAACCATCATACTCACAATGAATGGTATTGTTGCCAAGTCGCCAAACGGCAATACTTTGTTACCAGGAACAATAATTGCCAGTAACAGTACAATAGGCACCATGATCAAAGATGAAGCGATCGCTGCTGGATGTCCTACTGCCAAAGCACTGTCCATCCCTATAAATACTTCTCGGCCAGGAAATTTTGATTTTACAAATTCACTGGCAGATTCAGAAACTGGTGCAAGGCCTTCCATTAAAATGGATACCATCCGCGGTAAAAGAAGCATAACAGCTGCAGTTGATACTCCTAAATTCAACACTTCTTTAACATTCCATCCTGCCAAAATTCCGATAATAAGACCTAATATAAGCCCTAATACTGTCGATTCACCTAAAATTCCCAATCTTTTTTGAATTGATTCAGGATCAGCTTTTAAATTTTTTAATCCAGGAATAATGTTGAATAGTTTTTCTAAAGGCCAAGCAAATAAAATATACGGCGTAGACGTTCCATGAGGAAAAGATATGTTAGGATATCCATAAAATTGCTCTACATGTTTTTGAGACATATCAGCAAGGACTAAAAGGACGATTGCATGTACAGCGGCTGTTACAATCCCCATTGTAAAGCTGTCGGTCATAATGCTGACAAGCGCGCCTGTGAATGCAATATGCCATAAATTCCACAAATCAATATTCAATGTTTTTGTCAAACCTACAATTAGTAAAATTAAATTGACAGTTAATCCGATTGGTATTGCCAATGCGCCTACAGTTGATCCAAAGGCAATGGCAGAAGTAGCCGGCCAACCAACATCAATAATGCTTAAATCAATACCCAGTCTTTCAACCATATCTTTTGCGGCAGGTCCTAAATTGTCCATGAGCAGACCGATAATTAAATTAATACCAATAAATCCAATTCCAACTGTTAAACCTGCCCGAAATGCACGCCCCGGCTTCATTTTTAATACTAGACCAAATAGAAAAATGATGATAGGCAATACGACTGTAGGTCCTAAATCAACAATTTTTTGGATGAAATCCATATACTCCCATCCCTTCATTGATTATTTTAATGCTTCTAATATATCGTTAAATACCTTTTCCTTTCCTACACCTGTTAGTAAAGGAACGGCATTAACAACCTTTGTTTTAATGCTTGGTGGAACAACGGTCGTAGATACGATGACATCATAATCATTTCCTGTTGACAGAACATCCGACACTTTTGATTGATGAAGTTGAACATCTATTTGTTTTTCTTCAAAAAATTCCTTCAGTTTATTCATCACCATTGTTGATGTTGCAACCCCAGTCCCACAAATGACAAGTACTTTTTTCATTTTTATTCCTCCTTTTAATATTAAAAAAATTGTTTATTTTTAAAATATTTGAGATTCCAAATATGCAGCGATTTCTTTCTCGCTTTTCATTTCTTTTAAAGCAAGTAGTTTTTCTTCTTTTTGAAAAAATTCCATTAAGCTTTGAAGGAGTTCTATTTGTTTTTTGCCATCGTCCATCGCAAGCATCAAAATAATTGATGCATGTACTTTATCATCAGGGCTTCCCATTGCTGAAAACTCTACAGGCTTCTTTAAAATTGCAACTCCTATGGCAGTTCGAGCAACATGATGAGCATCTGTATGCGGAATTGCAACACCAACTGAAGTTAATGGCAATCCAGTCGGAAATTGGGCTTCCCTCTCTAAAACTGCATTTTTAAAGGTATCCTTAACAAAACCATGTTTATACAAAGTATCAGAGAGTTTAGAAAGAATGTCATTTTGATCATTTGCTTCAACATTTAACAAAACACAATTTTCGTGAATAACTTTTTCAACGGAATTCATGAATCTTTCCTCCTAATTAGGTCAGAAACCCAATTGTATAAAAAAAATCAATTCTGACTATTTACATTTGTTCTTTTTTGTTACTTTTGTTTTAATTATATTTGTAATCGTTTTCTTCTGTCAATATATAAAATGAAATTCATGATTGAGATGTTTTTAAAAAAATTTTTTTATCAAATTGTTTACCAATTTTCAACAATAGCTGCAGCAGTCTGTTCATCAATAATTAAAACATTGATGAAGCCCCCGTTTAGTGCACCTTTTATACTTTCAAGTTTATGAATTCCTTCTACAACAGCAATCACTTGGTCAACCTTCTTTAATTCGTTTAACGAAACTCCAATGACTTTGTTTGTAAATGAATTAATAATGACATTCCCACTTTCATCAAAAAAGCGAAATCCTATATCACCAACTACACCAAGCTTCCGTAAATAATGCAAATCATTATCCTCTAAATAACCTAGCTTACGCAGAGTGGATGATTTATGCGGGTTGCCGATCCCAATAACCGCCATATCTATATTCCGGCCTTCTTCAAGCACTGCTTCGATATCCGGCATTGCTAATAATCTTTCCTTTAATTCTTCTGTTTCCACAATCGCTGGGGCATATAAATAAAGACAAGTGCAATTCATCTTTTTAGCCAATTCATGAGCAAGTTGGTTTGCATGAATTTCGACAAATTTTCTCCCCATCCCCCCTTCAAGTGGAATAATTTTTAAATCTTCTTTTCGAATATAAGGAAATTCTTTCACAAGTTCTGCGAGCGTAGTCCCCCATGAAATACCTAACCTTTTCACCGATTTTAAATTTTTGGAAAGATAATATGCGCCCGCACGTGCTACAGCTTGCTTAATCATATCAGGTGTTAATCCTACTGTAGGTACGACAATGGCATCCTTCAATCCGTAATGTTTCTCCAATTTTTGCTCCAGTTCAACTGTATGGGCGCTTTCATCTTTAATAAATATTTCTATAATTCCTGCTTCTTTAGCTCGTTGCAGCATTTTTGAAATAATCGGTCTTGACACTCCTATTTTTTTCGCTATTTGTTCTTGCGTCCAACCTTCCATATAATATAATGTGGCCACTTTAACAAGTTGTCTTCTTTCGTCCCACGCTAACATTTCGTCACCTCTTCTTTTTTTCTCAATATCATTTGATCCATCTGATTACTTATATAATTCTATAATAAACGTTTCATGAGATGAATAAAAAGCTTCTGTTTTCAAACAAACGAACTTACTTTTTTATAAAGGAAAAAAATAAGAGCTTATTTACAAATTTGTTTTACTAAATGTTAATTAGTATAACAATTGTAAATAAGCCCTTTTTATATCACGCTATTATTTTTTACTTTTGTCTATAATGTTTCTTGCGACGTCAAAAAACGATTCAGATATGGTTGGGTGAGGATGGATCATATTGGCCAGTTCTTCTACAGTGCCTTCCAGGGATATGAAAGAGGAAGCTTCTGAAATCATTTCTGTCACGTGTGGGCCAACCATTGTGACTCCAATTATTTCTCCATATTTTTCATCATACACTATTTTTATAAATCCTGATGTGTCGCCAGAAACAAGCGCTTTTCCATTTCCGGCAAGATCAAATCTTTCAGCCTTTACTTGCAGCCCTTTGCGCTCGGCCTCCTCTTCTGTCAAGCCAACACTAGCTACTTCTGGAAGCGTAAAAATGCACCTGGGAACAACTTTTTCATCCATTTTCCGTTCACAGCCTGCTGCGTTCGATGCGGCAACAATTCCTTCCATATATGCCGCATGCGCCAGCTGATATCCTCCTATGACATCGCCGACAGCATAAATATTCGGATAGCTCGTTTCCATTTTTTCGTTCACTTTAATAAAAGGCCCGTTTTGTTCTAGCTTTAATGCCTGAACGGCAGATAAATTAGGTTTTCTTCCAACGCTTACTAAAAGCGCCTCCCCTTCTACCGATACCGATTCGCCTTTTTCATTTAGACATTCGACAATGGTTTTGTCTCCGTTTTGTTTCACGCTTGTTACTTTCGCATCTGTTAAAATTTGGACTCCTTTTTTCTGCAGCGATTTAGCAAGCGCTTTGGAGGCGTCAGCATCTTCAGTTGGAATAATCCGTCCGGCCATTTCAATGATCGTTACATTTGTTTTTAGACTGGAAAAAATAGTCGCTAACTCCACCCCAATGACTCCGCCGCCAATTATGGTTAGGGAGCTTGGTATTTTTTCAATATCAAAAATGGTATCGCTTGTATAAAAAGACGCAGAGTCCAGTCCATCTATTGGGGGAACGGAAGGAGATGAACCGGTTGCCACAATAATTTTGTCTGTTTGAACACGTTCCTCTTTTTTATCCGAAACTACTTTTACAATATTTCCTTCTTCTACAAAGCCTTCTGCCTCATATACATCAATTTTTCCTTGCTTTAACAAAAACATAACACCGTTTCTGAGACGGGAGATGACTTCGTCTTTGCGCTTTTTCATTTTGTCTAATGAAATCGTGATGTTGTCCGTTTGAATTCCCCATTCTCTTGATAATTCAATTGCCTCAATAATTTCAGCGTTTTTCAACCATGTTTTGGAAGGGATGCAGCCTCTATTTAAACATGTGCCGCCCAAAAAATCTTTTTCGACTAGCATTACTTTTTTTCCAAACCGAGCTGCATGAAGTGCTGCCATGTAGCCTCCTGGTCCACCGCCAATTACTGCAATATCATACGATTTTGTCAAATTGAGCCCCCTCCTTATAAGATCATTTCATACGGGTTTTCAAGAATGCGTTTTACTTCAGCCAAAAATTCTGCAGCAGGTGCTCCATCTATTACACGGTGATCAAAAGACAGGCTGACTGTCATCATCGGCCGAATGACGATTTCCCCGTTGACTACTACAGGTTTTTCTTGGGTTCTACCAACACCTAAAATGGCTATTTCCGGCTGATTAATAATCGGTGTAAATACATCTATCGGATACATGCCGAGATTGCTGATCGTAAAGGTAGAGCCTTTAAGCTCGTCAGGCCGGAGTTTTTGTTCCCTTGCACGTTTGCTTAAATCTTTTGCTTCTGCACAAATAGCGGCCAATCCTTTCTGCTCAACTTGTTTAATTACCGGCACCATTAAACCGTCTTTTACCGCAACTGCCACTCCAACATTAACTTCATTTTTATAAATGATTTCATCATGCTCCAAATGAACGTTCACTTCAGGGAATCGTGATAAAGCTGTACCGACTGCTTTGATAATAATGTCTGTATAAGTTAAACGGAATCCAGTTTGTTTTTCGACAACCGGAAGAAGCGCTGTTCTCATTTCGATTGCTTTTGTCATATCAATATCGCTGGCCAATGTAACATGTGGAGCAGTAAATGCGCTTTGCACCATTCTGTCGGCAACCACTTTCCGCAATCCGGATAGTTTCTTCCGGACTTCAGGCTGCTGAGCTTTCTGACTTGATGCTTGAATGGCGTTGATAACATCCTGTTTCATCACCCTGCCTCCTGCACCTGAGCCTTGAAGCGCCTTCAAGTCTATATTCTCATGCTCTGCAATTTTTCTTGCCAGCGGCGATGCTTTCGGTTGTGCCTTTTCTGTTTCTAAATATTGCTTCACATCTTTAAGGTGTATGCGTCCTTTTGGCCCGCTTCCTACAATGTTTCGAAGATCCACTTGCGCTTCTTTTGCTAAACGTCTTGCGGCAGGTGTGGCTCGTACTTTACCATTCTCATTGCTTTTTACTTCGACAGCGTCTTCGTTTGTTTCAGACTGTTCAGTCTTTTCACCGGATTGTTCGTTTGATTCCTCTGATAAAGCCGGCGGCTCGTCAGGAACCTTTTCCCCCGGTTCGCCGATATATCCGATCACTTGATTGACCGGAATTTGGTCATCCGGTTGGAAATATTTTTTCAACAATATTCCTCTGTCATATGCCTCAACTTCAATATTGATTTTATCGGTCATTATCTCAAATAACGGTTCGCCGATATCAACGGACTCTCCTTCTTCTTTAAACCATTGAAGGAGTGTGCCGACTTCCATCGTACTGCTCAGCTTCGGCATAAAAATTTCTTTTGCCATCGGTTCTCCCCCCTTTTTATTTAAATTGAACCGTTTCTTTTACTGCTTTTATAATATCCGGTACTTGCGGGACAGCTGCTTTTTCTAGATTCGGATTATAAGGAATAGGGACAGGCAGCCCGCCAAGACGTTTGATTGGGGCATCGAGATAATCGAAGGCCTCGCTCTCTGCAATGACACTAGCGATTTCACCGCCATATCCTCCGCGTTTTACAGCTTCATGGACGACTACAACTCTACCTGTCTTTTTCACAGATTCGACGATCGTTTCTTCATCCAGCGGGACAAGCGTTCTTGGATCGACAATTTCGACGTCAATTCCTTCTTTTTCAAGCTCTTTTGCCGCTTCTAATGCTTTATGCACCATAATCGCTGTTGCAACAATCGTCACATCTTTACCTTCCCGTTTAATATCCGCTTTTCCTAATGGAATCGAGTATTGTTCTTCTGGAACGTGGCTTTTTGTTTTGTAAAGGAGTTTGTGTTCGTAGAAAATAACTGGATTATCATCGTCAATCGCTGCTTTTAATAATCCTTTTGCATCGTAAGCTGTTGACGGCTGTACGACTTTCAGCCCCGGAATGTGCGCCATCCAAGCTTCTAAACTTTGAGAATGCTGGGCAGCTGCGCCTGTACCTGATCCGGCAGGAGTTCTTACAACCATTGGAACTTTCCCCTTACCTCCGAACATGTATCGGAGCTTTGCAGCTTGGTTCACAAGCTGATCCATAGCGATTGTGATGAAATCTGAAAATTGAAGCTCCAAAATCGGCCGCATGCCTGTCAGCGCTGATCCGACAGCCGCACCTGCAATGGCCGCTTCAGAAATTGGCGTATTTCTCACGCGTTCCGGACCAAATTCCTCGATCATCCCCCGCGTGACACCAAATGCACCGCCGTAAACCCCGATATCCTCGCCTAATATATAAACATCTTCATTTTTTCTCATTTCTTGACTCATTGCTTCTCGAACTGCTTCTAAATAAGTGATCTCTCTCATCGCTTTTCCCCTCCCTAAATTTACGCATAAACGTCTTCAAGCAATGTATCAACAGACGGTTCTGGACTGTTTTCCGCAAATTTAACAGCGTCTTCAATTTCCTGGAATGCTTCTTCTCTCAGCTGTTCAGCCTTTTCTTCTGTTAATACTCCTTTGTCAATCAAGTACTCTTTAAACCGTTTGATCGGATCTTTTTTTCTCCACTCTTGCTCTTCTTCACGAGTGCGGTATTTTTTTGCATCGCTTTTTGAGTGGCCTTTCCATCGATATGTTTTTGCTTCAATCAGCACAGGGCCCTTCCCTGATCTGGCATGTTCAACAGCTTCATAAACTGTATTCATCACTTCAAGCATGTCGTTTCCATCGATTACTTTGCCTGGAATACCGTAAGCCTGTGCACGATCTGCTATATTTTCAATATTGAACATCTCTTTTACAGACCCGCTCATTCCGTATTGATTGTTCTCGCAAATGAACACAACTGGAAGATCCCAAATGGAAGCAAGGTTTAATGATTCATGGAAGCTTCCTTCATTTGCTGCACCATCTCCGAAGAAGCACAATACAACATACCCCTCATTTTTCATCTTTGAAGTTAATGCCGCACCGACTGCCAAAGGAATGCCTCCGCCAACAATTCCGTTTGCCCCTAGGTTTCCTTTCTCTACATCTGCAATGTGCATGGAACCGCCTTTCCCTTTACAGTATCCGGTCACTTTGCCAAACAGTTCGGCCATCATTCTATCGACTGTTGCACCTTTAGCAATGCAATGGCCGTGACCTCTGTGTGTGCTGGTAATTTTATCTTTCTCTTGCAAAACGGCAATTGATCCTGCTGCTGTTGCTTCTTGTCCTACACAAAGGTGAGTCGTTCCATGAATCATCCCTTTTGCAAAAAATTGGTCGACTTTTTCATCAAAATATCGAATCAGCCACATTTGTTTATACAATTCAACTAATCTTTCATCCGTTATAAATGCTGGAAGTGCATGATTACTCATTTCTTCCACCTCTCCTTTACATTTGTTCTTTATAGTTACTTTTGTAATAAATATAGAGTTTTTTCCGAAAATAGTCAAGGAATATCTATATAAGCTTATTTATTGGAGTCTTTCAAAATAGTGGAAGTACTCAAGCTTCTTTCTTTTGTTTGGTAAACTAAAGATAATCGAGGGGCTGCAACCATGTTTTATGCAAAAAAAATGGCTGCCAATTTGTAGTTATGGCAGCTCAGCTCTTTTAGACAAAATAGAAAACATACGAAATCAAGCAGAGAAAAACGGTTTATTGTTTTTTACTTGATTTATTTTGGGACTTATCAAACACCATCTTACACATATGATTAATTTTTTTAGGTCAAAGCATTTCCGCTGTTTTTTCATCTGTAATTAACACATTTATTAACTTCCCTTTTAAAACGGCTTTGATCGCATCGACTTTTTCCAGTCCTGCTGCCACTCCAATCACAAACGGAATTTCTTTTAATTTTTCAATATTAAAAGAAATGATTTTATCATTCCAAATATTTGAAGGGGCGCTTCCGTTTTCATCGATAAACTTATAGCAAATATCGCCAACAGCATCGAGTTCATTAAAATATTGTCTATATTTTTTTCCCAGCTCTGATCTCGTAATGGTTGAGTGTTTAGGTGAACCGCCGATTCCTACAAGGATGATATCCGCTTTTTCGGCAAGGTTAAAAATGCTTTGTATAGATGTTTGGGTCATAAACAATTCCTTATCTTTTTTGCTGTCAGCCATCACAGGGGCATGGAGAAGCTTATAATTTGCCTTCAATTTTTCAGCAAACATCGAAACAAGAACATTGGCATGTATATCTACCCGTTCATCCCCCATTCCTCCTACAATCGGAACAAAGGTCGTGGAGGAATAATTAAGGTTAGCTGGCATCTGCTTCGCAACAGAAAGCAATGTCGTGCCAGAAGAAACCCCGACAATTTGTCCGTCTTTCAATATCCTTAATAAATATTTGCTCGCATATTCCCCGATATTTTCCAAATCCGGTCCGTTTCCTAGATTCGGAACGCAAATGACTTCCCGAAGTCCATATTTTTTTTCAATTCTTGCTTCTATATTCATGAGAGGATGATGGGAGCCGTCATGAATTTTAATTTCAACAATTCCCAATTCTCTTGCTTTTGATAAATATTTTGAGATCAGCGACCGGCTTACACCGAACACTTTTGCGATTTCTGATTGTGTAGCTCCTTCCGCATAATACATATGAGAAATTTTCACAAGCAGCCTTCTATCTTCCAATAATTCCCCACTTCTTTCTATAAAATCTAGGTTCGTATTAAATTATAATGGTAACAGAAAGAAAATTGTTATTTTTCAAAGCGAATTTCTTTTCCAACTTCGATATGTGGGAATGTAAAAGGCTCGACAAAAACAGCTCCTGGAAGCACATGTTCATTTGGTTTGGAAAAATAGATCGAAATATGGCCTAATTCCTTTAAATTTTTGTTTGCTGCCGAGCCGACTGCTGTGATGAAATATTCTTGATCGCCCCATATAATTTTTCCGCCCTCAACAAGCGGCTCATCCGACACATCGCCTTCAAATTCATGAATAACAGATACTTCTCTAAGCTCTTGAGGAGCATTAGGCCCAAAGAGAATTAAAACTTTTTCTTCTTCAAATGATGGGACTAGAGTACCGATTTCACGAATAATCGTTTTCGACATCTTATGATCCTCCTTGAAATCCTATTCATTATTGATACATGCCGATGCTTGCGGCATATGCGATTAAAACTGCAAGAACTCCTGTGATTAAACGGCTGTACAATACAGCTGGCACACCGTATTGAATCGTTTCTGGCTTCGCTTCTCCAAGAGACAAACCGACAGGGACAAAATCCGCACCCACTTGGCCATTAATGGCAAATAGAGCCGGCAAAGCAAATTGAGGCGGAATGTTGCCCGCTGCAATTTGGCTTCCAATTAATACCCCAATGACTTGCGCAATAACAGCTCCAGGACCTAACACCGGTGACAGAATCGGGATTGTACATACGATAACGATGACGATCAATCCCCATAAAGAACTGGCAAGAGGAGAAAGAGTATTAGCGATCAAATCACCGATTCCCGTATAATTAATTATACCTATTAACATACTAACAAAAGCCATAAATGGAATAATATTTTTAATCAGCATATCAACAGAATCGCGTCCCGCCTGATAAAAAGTACCAGTTACTTTTCCTATTCCTCTTGAAAACTTCATTAATATATTTTCATTGTTTTCACGGTGTTCCTTTTTTACTTGTTCGTATTGAGCTTTAAATGCTTCCTTATCATTCACATTGAATTTTGGACTGTCTTCTTTCTGCTCCGTTTCCGAAGCATCCGTCTGAATGTTTTGTTCTTCTGCTTCGTCCGCAAGATAAATATCCTTCACAGTAACACCCGATACAAAAATATCTTCAGTAATGTGTTTCGCCAATGGACCAGAAGGTGAAGAAGGAAGAATATCAACGGTCGGGATTCTTTTCATTGGATACAAACCAATTCTGGCTGTTCCGCCGCAGTCAATCACGACACACATCATTTCATCTTCCGGAACTGAATTTTTAAAACCATCTACAGCTTCAGTGCCTGTTAATTCTGCTATTCTCGCTGCTACAGGATGGATGCCGCCGCCTGTAATGGATACAACTTTTTGTTTCTTTCCTTTCGGTTCAATGCGCAAGCCTTTTCCCCAGCCGCCAGAACCTTTTGCAACAAAAACAGCTCGTTTTGACATATGTTCTCCTCCTCTTTAAAATTTGAACTCGCTTTCATCTTTGTCCAAAATTTAAGATTTCGCTTCCATTCTGCGCGCCAAAAATTTTGTTATATATTCCGTAATAATTCCCCGCATTAAAATAACTACGATCCCTACGAGAAAATAACGAACAGCAAGCTCTGACATAGAATAGCCCGCTTCTTTTATTCCGTTGGCAATTCCTAAATAGACAAATAATTCTCCTGCGTTTGCATACGGAAACAACGCCGTCACCGGATGAACAAACGATACAGCTGAATCATAAAACGCCGGCTTTTGTTTTTCTGGCAAAAAGCGTCCGAACGTATAACACATCGGGTTTGTTAACAGCAATACTGATAATATCGGCATGACAGTATATCGTAACAGCATATACTTCGAAGCAAATTGTATCGCTCTATTGACCCGCTCTTCACCAATAAATTTAATAACTGCATAAGTAAATGTAAGCAAAACAACCAAAGTCGGGATAATGCCTGTAAACATACCCATAAACGTTTCTCCGCCAGCCTGGAACATTCCGATAAAATGTTCACCAATCCATTTCAACCATTCCATCTTTCACTTCTCCTTTCAGCACATTTTATATTGAAAGCTTTTTCTTTGAAATGGAAACGATAGCATTTTCGGCCGCCATCGATAAAGCCGCCAAAAATGAAGGGATTTGCCTCTTTTTTCCTGCAGCATTTTCTGTGAATTCATGGTGATCATCCAAAATTTTGGCTACATGATGGCCAATGTATTTTTCATATTTTTTAAACTTTGAGAAAACTGAAATACCTTTTAGAATATAGCAATCTTCTATAACATAATCCTTGTTCACTACAATCATTGCCATAGCGCCGGAACTAAATTTTCGCCGATTCATGCCTGAGTACAAAAAATACCCTTCTTTACCCTTGTAATGGCTTACAATTTTGTCGACATATTTTTTATAATGTCTGACTTGTATAATTGTCGCCACATATTGAACTAGCAAAATCATGGTTAAAATGATAGCAAGCTTCAAAAAGAATCACCCCCTTTGCTCTGCACAAATGCATTTTTTAGTTAGAAAATAGATGATCTTGAAGAGATCTTAATTTCCAAACGGTTGTGGATGGATCTAGCTCAACATCATCTAATGTTAAAAATTGACCTTGTTTAATGGAACGTTTTGCAACAATGTTTCCACTGATTAAACCGATTGGGATGTGTGAATTTTTCTTCATCTCTTGATGAGTTTCAAGCACGCCTCTTACTGAGTAGCCGCCGATGCCATCAATGGCTTCTCCTGCTTGAATATCGCGCTTGGCAACAGCGACTGTTTCTGAAACTGGCGCCCCTAATGGATGAATCGATGTATCGTGTTGCAATACTGCTTTTGCAATCGTAATAGGAGTTTCTAAACTTGCTAGATGATAAGGCCGGTAAAGAACGTAATGAGGGCCTTTGCCAACTTTCAAATATCTTAATTCTGCATCTACAGGTTCTAATTCGCTTTTCACAATGACAAACACGCCCGGTGCTAATCCGTTTACATATTCAACTACTCCGAATTGACTTAAAACACCGCCGTTTTCTTGTAAATTCAACTTGTCGGCAACCGTTTCCAAATTTGCTTCCACGCCGTGCATACCAACTTTATCTGGAATGAGACCTGTAGCGTTGCTTAATAAATTCATTTCAGCCATTGTTTTTGTGCCGTCTTGGAACGCTGCAAGCATATGGGCGCTCATATGTTTTTGAGCAGCTTCTTCCTTGCATGTATCCGGATTGGCGTTTGGTATGAACGGGTTGTTTTTCCCTTTCCCAGCAACAAGCACTTCAAGACCCATTGTCTTCGCAAACTCATACAGTTCAAGCGTTGCTGCCGGTTCATCTCCCGCAGATCCTGTATAAACTAATCCGGCTGATGTAAACAAATTGTGCATAATTGATCCGATTGTAATATCTACTTCAACGTTAAGCAGCACTAAATGTTTTCTAGATCTTAATGCTTCCAGTGAAATGTTTGCACCAACTTCAGGAACCCCTGTAGCATCTACAATGACTTCTACTTCATCAGATTGAATCACTTTTCGGTAATCACTGCTGACAAGAACAGGATGTTTTTTCGTTAATTTCGATTGATAATAGCTGCTGGCTCTTTCTGCCGCTTCAATATTGACATCACAAATCCCTCTGACTTCCATGCCAGGTATGCGTGAGATTTGGGAAATCAGGCCGAATCCCATTTGCCCTGCACCAACAACACCTACTTTAATTGGCTGGCCGTCACGTTCCCGTGAAAGCAACTCTTGATAAATAGACATGTTTCCAGCTCCTTCTAGGCAATTTTTTGTCGTATGTGCATGTACCCTGTAACATTTGTTACGGCTTATAACATTTGTTAATCGTTTGTAATCCTTATTATATTCCAGATGTTTAAAAAGTCAATAAATTCTTGAAAGTATTTTTCAAACTTTTTATACTTTGAAATACATATTAAAATTTGGTTATAATGATTTAAATCGTTGAGATGTTTTATCAATTGTTGGCGTTAGAAACATTTTTATAGAAGGAAATGAATGCAGCTTTGAATAATATACTTAGTGTAGAGAAGGATTTTGGAGAATTCATCCTTCATAAAAAGAGGTGAAGAACGTGGAAATTAAAGAAATGGAAGCAACGTTATTTTGTATTCATTGCAATGAGGAACAAGATCACATCATTACTTACATTAACGATAAAATTTCAAGGATTGAATGTGCAAACTGCCATCACACAGTTGAAATAAAAATTGATTTATTAAACGAATTTTACCATGAGGTGTATGAAAAAATTGTTCATAAACCGGCTGAGATTACAGAGGAATACCGGAATGACCTCAGTAAATTTTTGCTTTCCCTTCCGATCCGGATCATAAAAAAGCCTTACAGCATTTATAAATATATGAAGCAGACACGAGATGTTTTCAAAACATTTAAAGAGAAGCAAAAACGGAAGAAATAGTTGAAGCTTCTGGAGATTTTGTTAATAATATCAAAATGAAAGCTGCGATTCTGACGGGTGAACATAAAATGAAAGTGATGAAACAAGTGTCATATAGCATTCGCAGCTTCCATCATCTCAGAAATAAAGTGTTATTGCTCACTGATCCAACTTTTATACATATAAAAAACAGGGGCACTTCGCATCAAGTGCACCCCAATTAAAAATAGGCCGAAATAAGAAAGTAATTTTTTTAATGTTTGTTGTGCCTTCATCATTCGTGTGATTGATTATGTTACCTTACTTTATTAAGGAATGATTATTAATGAAGCATATTTTTTATGTGAGACTAGTTTTTTTGTAACAGGAAGTTTTATGTTATTTATGCATCGATTAATGGCTGAAGCAGTGAGATTTAGTCTAGGTATTGAGGAAACTCTTCATTTTAATCTTACACTATATATTCCGTCTATAGTATTTATAATTTTTGGAATAGTCATGATGATTAGTGTTATGATAACAGATCTATATAAAGAAAGAAATATGACCCGTTAAACACCAATAAATGACATAGAGCCTTAAATAAAAGGGGGCCCCAGATATTTGGACACCCTTTGTTTGAGCTGCTTCCTCTCACTTCTATATGACCATAAATTCTATGGATGTGACACAATTGCTTCCAGCATTCCTTCGATCGTAAAATCTCCCGTTCCACTCGGCATAATCAAATGATCGCCTTTTTTGATTTTATATGTTTCTTCGCCTACTGTCAGCTTTCCATCCCCTTGTATAATACTAATCAATAAAAATTGTTTATCGTGTGTAAAGTCCGTTTTCTCTTTAATTTCCCATTTATAAACCGTAAAATATTTTCCTTTAACAAAGGTTGTGATCGTACCCCCTTCCCTCTTTTCAATTACTGGCTCACAAGAAGAGCTTTTATGGGGAACAGCTATGACGTCAATCGCTTTGTCTACATGCAATTCTCTTGTATTTCCGTTTTGATCTTTTCGATCATAATCGTATAGTCGATACGTTGTATCAGAGCTTTGCTGTGTTTCTAAAACAATCGTCCCTTCGCATAACGCATGAATTGTTCCGCTCGGCACATAAAAAAAGTCGCCGGGCTTTACAGGGATGCGCTTTAATAGACGGTTCCACTCTCCGTTTTCAATGAGTGAAACGAGCTCTTCTTTCGTTTTCGCATGATGACCGAAAACAATCTCTGCATTTTCTTTACAATCAAGGATATACCAGCATTCCGTTTTGCCGAGTTCCCCGTTTTCATATTGATTTGCGTATTCATCATCAGGATGGACTTGCACCGATAAATCGGCATTTGCATCGAGAATTTTGGTGAGAAGCGGAAAAACAGGGGAAGGATGATTTCCGAATAGTTCACGGTGTTGTTCCCATAGCTCCCCAACGTTTTTTCCTCGAAATGGACCGTTTTTCACAACACTCTGGCCGTTAGGATGGCCGGAAATCGCCCAGCATTCACCAGTATGTTTAGATGGAATATCATAGCCAAACAAATCTTTTAAAGCAGTCCCGCCCCAAATGCGTTCTTGAAAGACAGGCTGTAGAAATAACGGTTGGTTCATAAGGCCCCCCTTTACTAAACTTTATGTTTCTTTTTCCTAACGCTTTGCAGCAAATTAAGAGCTGGCATCAACGCGGCTGCCACAACCCTGAATTATTTATTCTTCCTGACGCTTTGCAGCAATTAAGACCTCTTCTAATATTCGCCTTCATCTGGGAAAGAACGAATTATCAGTTAGTTACAATAAATTTTTCTCGAGTTTACCAAAAGTCTCATCACTTGTTCAGCTGTTACTTCCAGCTGCTTCGTTGTGATCTCTTCAAGCATGGCTTCATCAAGTGTCCGGCACTGTGTTTGAATGGAAAAAACAGCATCGAGATGTTCATTTATCCTTTCTAACTCTGTGTCGATACGGCCAGCCAGACCAATAACAGCTTTCCGATGATGCTTAGCATATTTCGCGACTGTAACAGGAACCTTTCCTAATAATGATTGTTGGTCTATACTGCCTTCACCGGTTATCACAAGATCTGCCCATTGAATTTTGTCCTTTAATCCTGTTAACTCCATGATGATTTCAGCACCTGACGCCATTTTTGCGTTCAGACATGCTGCCATGGCACCGCCAAGTCCGCCTGCTGCTCCTGCACCTGGGATTTCTTGAACATCAATCCCCGTTTCTTTATATAAAATCCTGGCAAACCTCTCTAAACCTTTGTCCAGTTCAACAATCTCAGCATCACTTGCTCCCTTTTGCCTCGCAAATATATGTGCAGCACCAGACGGTCCATAAAAAGGATTTAATACATCATTCGCAATGGTAAATTTACATTCTGCAATTTCCGATAATACTTTTTGTGTTGACATAGCTGCAGTGTTTAAAAGAGGGTTGGCCTCTTTTCCGATTAAGTTGCCATTTTCGTCGAAAAACTGCCAACCCAGCGCCTGTAGCATTCCGATTCCGCCATCATTGGTCGCACTTCCTCCCAATGAAAGGATAAAATGACGATATCCACGTTTAATTGCATCTTTGATCTGCTCTCCTAAACCGAATGTATTCGTCTTCATTGGGGTCCGTCTCTCTTCTGGAATCAGTGTCAATCCGCAGCTTGAGGCGCTTTCGATAAACACATGATCTGTCCCATTGTAAGGGAAAATAACATATTCAGCTGATACAGAATCCATTAAAGGACCTTTCACATTTACATGTACTTTTTTTCCGCCTAGTGTATAAAGAATGGCTTCTGCTGATCCCTCCCCTCCGTCTGCCATTGGGGAGACCACGACCTCTCTATCCGGGCAAACTCGAAGAATGCCATTTTTGATTGCTTCTCCTGCCTGAAGTGAACTTACTGAACCTTTAAAGGAATCAACTGCTATGACGATTTTGATACGCGACACTCCAATCTTCTGATCCTTTTTCTTATCAGATAAACTCATACGGAAACTCTTTTTATCGTTCAATAGATTTCGAGTATTCCACTGTCATTTAAAAAGCACCGTTATTACTTGATTCGGCTTTATTTTTGTTTCAATCTTGCGGCTGTCTGCTACTTCTAATAATTCCAGCGGTTTTTCATTTAAATTCGCTTTATAAGCTTCTTTCAAAATGCCATTTATTTCAAATGAAGCCGTTTTTGGTTTGTCTGTCGGATTATAGAATCGCAAAACAAGCTGGTCATCTTTTTCAGCTTTTTTCAAAGTACTTAACACAACTTCTGGAGACGATTCTTTTAGCAAACTGAATTTTACAGGTGTTTTAATATCCGCTTTATTTAGTTTCATGGCGTCATACGGAATTTTGTTATACACATGAATCGGTGTTAAGTATTCCTTAGCCATACGTCCGACATTCACTTCTAAAGCAGATCCCTGATGGGTCGTAATAGCAAAATCTAAAGTAAGCTTTCCGATCATTTGAGAATCAGGGGTAGGCAGCTTGATTCCTGAAGGCCTGCCTGGTCTTCTAAGCAATTCTTCTTTACCAAGTAAGCCAACACTTCTAAATAAAGTAATCGCAATCGTGTCGTAGTTTTTGCCAACAATTTCATATTCTCTTGTACTGTTTGTTAAAACGCTCATTCCATATTCTTCATTTGATAATCCAACAAAGCTCAGCATCGGATAAATCGGGTCTGGACGCTCGTCCCAATTTTCCTTTTCCCAAACATCCATTGCCTGATCATATACAGCACGTTTAATAAATCCAAATTGATTGTCAGAAATTGAAAATAGAGATGCGATACCCGTTGGAATAAGAACTCTCAATCGATGATCTCTCGCATGGTTATCAATTTCAAACTTTACTTCAATTATTGGTTTATGATTAGGAATAGTTAACTCAATATGGATATCTACAAAACTATCTGCATTTTTTTCTTTTCTCTTCTCTAAATTTTCAGGAACAGCCAATCTATATTGAATGTCAATTTTACCTGCAAATTGGTTTTGAGTTATATTAATTGCTGCATCAACATGATCGCTATAGATCAGCTCTTCATTCGGCAATGGTGAATAATCGTATTCATCACCATCGTCTCCTCCGTTTTCAAGTAAAAGTACATTATGGAACGTTTTATTTAAATGCTTATCGTAAATATTTATCGTACCGTTTGGATTCACACTTATTTCGTAAAAGTCCGTACAAATACGATCTTGAGCGCGAAATGAATTACTTAATTCCTTATTATCTTCTACGACAAAATAAGTTTTATAACCTAACGAAGGTATTCGATCTCTTAATTGGACAGTATATTTTATAAATGGTTCGTAGTTTCCGTAATGGACAATTTGACGATCAATTAAACCAGGATCCATTATTTCACTATTTAAAACTTCAAACTCGATTTCTTTTGCATCTTCACTAATTAACTTAAAAGACTTATATTTAGTAATTACGCTTGCTGTAATCACTTCATCACGGTCATAAGGAAGTAAATTGAATGCAGTTAGTCGATCGAAATTCCAGTCAGTATCCATTGAATCAACAATTTTTCGTTTATAAAACTGGATCAATTGATCGATTTTTTCTTCCGCAATGAAGAAACGGCTGCAAATTTCTTGATGAACCTTATCAGAGCAGCAACAGCCAATACTGTCATGAGCGTGATTTTTCATGATTTCCTTCCATATGAGTTCAATTAACCCATGATGGTATTCAAAGCCTAAGCTGTAGGCAAGAGATGCGAGCGGTTCTAAAATGTTTGTTAATTTATTTTCAATTCTTGTATTAGCTGACTTAATATCCATGCGAGTAGAATAAATACTTCGGTGAACACGCATATACTTCCCGTCTAAAAATTCACCTTTTAAAGTCGGCAAATCACTGTTTTTTTCTAATTCTGCAAAAACATTCTCATATTTACTTAAGAAAAACTCACGATCTGGATATAACCTTCTAAGCTTTTCGATAATAGTAAAAATGTTTTTTTGAATCGGCATTTGATCATGTCCGTTCGGAAGAATAATATGCTCTGTCGTTGCTCCCTTATCCAACACGGCAAAATATTTATTGATCCGTTCTTGAAGCTTCTGTTCATCCTCAGGTAAATATTTACCGATCGCATACCCTAAAGGAAATAACTGGACAAGTACTTTAGAACCTTCATCAGATTCCCAATAAAACTCTGTCTTGTCTGTTCCATGCCGTTCAGAAGCACCGCGCCAGAAAATAGAATATTTAATATCAAATCCTCTTAAGATTTTCGGGATTTGCGAAGATTGTCCAAATGAATCTGGAAGATAACCAATTTTCATATAATCCCCAAATTCTTCACAATCCTTAATTCCATATAATAAATTCCGTACAATGGATTCTCCGCCAACAACCATTTCATCTGTTTGTGTATACCAAGGGCCTATAATCAGTTTCCCTTCTTGCACAAGCTTTTTGATTCTCTCTTTATTCTCCGGTTTAACTGCAAAATAGTCTTCCAAAACAGCTGTTTGCCCATCCAGAACATAGTAGGGGTACTCTGGATGATTCTCTAGCATATCTAAAATTTCTTCCATATTATTAACTAATAAGATTCTCGATTCTTCAGTTGAAAAGTACCATTCTCTGTCCCAATGCATATGTGGAACGATATGAACTTTTTTCATGATGTCCTCCGATCAATTAATATTTTGTAGTAGAACTCGTTGCTTCCACGCCTTAAGCGGCTTATGCAGCTTGCGGTGAATGTTGATTATGCTTTTCTTTTTTTAATTTGTTTTTACGCGTGACTATTAATAAACACATCGATACAAACGCACCAAGAAGTGCAGCTCCTAACCATATACCTGCTCCTATCAACAACGGTTTTCCTTGCAGCAACGCAAGCGAGAAGATTCCAGCATCAGGTACATTGAGTCCAATTTGATAAAAGGAAACAATCGCACCAGTAATAGCTGATCCAACCATAAGGGATGGAATCACGCGAAGCGGGTCTTTCATTGCAAACGGAATCGCTCCTTCAGTAATACCTGCAAGCACTAATAGCCATGTTTGCTTTCCGACTTCTTTTTCTTCTTTATCAAAATATTTTTTAGCAACAATCGTCGCAGCTGTTATTGAAAAACCAGAAACCATTTTCACAGATGCAAAGGCAGCATATGGAACAAAGTTGCCGCTGGCCATAGCTCCAATACAGAATGTATAGGCAGCTTTATTGACTGGGCCGCCGAGATCGAAAGATACCATTGCCCCCAGAATAGCTCCTAAAAGAATGGCGTTTGTACCCGACATACCCTCTAACCAGCTGATTAAGCCCTGATTTAAAAATGCTAGTGGTTTTCCAACAACAAACAGCATAATTGAACCGACAACAAGTGTTCCAACTACCGGATACAGCCAGAAGCTGATAAACCCGGCAAATGTTCCTCTAGGTTTAACAGTTTCTTTTAAATATTTAAGGAAATAACCGGCTAAAATACCTCCGAGCATACCGCCCAGAAAACCGCTGCCAATTAAATTTGCAGCTACGCCTGCCGCAAACCCCGGCCCCAATGCCGGCTTATCCGCAATCGAGTAGGCCATATATGCCGCAAGAATTGGAACCATTAAAGTCCCTAATAATGTTCCGCCCAACTGTCTTAACAGCCAAAGCCATGACCCTTCTGTATCATAAACTTCCTGAAGACCAAAAGCCTGGGAGATCAATACAGCAGCTGCCAGAGTCATACCTCCAGCGACAATAACCGGAATGATGTAAGAAATTCCTGTTAAGATGGAATCCTTTATTTCAGTTTTAAAGCTTTTTTTCTCGTTTTCTTCTGTCCCATGTGAAGAGTTAACCGAACCAGCATATTCCTTTTTCTCGACATTTTCAGATTTCTCTAATGCTTGCGTGATAATCGCTTTTGCATTTTTCAGCGGTGCGGCCACAGAGGTTTTCACTTTGGGAAGATGACTGTATCTTTCTTCATTTTTTACCGCCACATCAGCCGCAAAAATAACAGCATCGGCTTTTCTTAATAACTGTGTAGTATGGCGGTCTTCAATGCCGTTCGCTCCTTGCTTTTCAACGAAAATATCAACTCCAAGCTCTTTACCTGCATTTACTAACGCCTCTGCCGCCATATAAGTATGGGCAATGCCAGCCGGACAAGCGGTAACTGCTAAAATTGTTTTATTCATTTTATTGGCTGCTTCAGCATTTTCTTCTTGAAATTGATGATCTAAATGATAAAATAACTCATAATTGGTTTTCGATTTCAATAAACGGTTTTTGTACTCTTCATTTGATAACCTTTTCACAAGTTCTGATAATAACGACAGGTGTGTTGAACCGCTTTCATTTTCAGGAATAGCAAGCAATACAACCAAAGTCACTTCATTATTTGGATCAATGCTTTCCCAGTTAATGATCGGTTTTTTTAGAGTTGCAACGGCAAATGCTGCTTCTTTTACTGCTGCCGACTTACCATGCGGAATCGCCAGTCCGCCTTCAAAGCCTGTCGGGGATAAACTCTCTCTTTCCATGACAGCCTGGTAAAAATCTTTTTCCGAATACAGCTTCCCTGCTTCATATAATTTTTTAATTAAAAAATTGATAACTTCATCTTTCGAAGCAAAGGATTGATTCGTACTAATTAAATCAGGTGATGTCGCAGATACTAATTGCATAAAATCAATCTCCTTTACTTATCAATTGCTGTAACTTTAGCCTTATCGTAGCATAAAAAAAAAGAAGAAGAGATTTCTTCTTATTTTTACACAGTTATTCTTTAATAGAGCGCTTTCATGTGTATTTATACACATCCGCACGTTTCTTTCCAGAAGTATTCTGACAAAGTACGCAAAACAATCATTGGAGATGTTTTATCAGTGACATTGTAGCCGTTCAGCAATTTCTTAGGAGCATGACAATATAGATTGACATCTGCTAATTTCTGAAGAGAATTACGATAAAAATGAGTAAGCGATATGACACAAATTGATTTCATCTTGCCTAGCTCTGCCATTTCCAACACTTGAGGAGTTTCTCCTGATAAACTAATAAGGAAAAGAATATCTCCACTTTTAAGCCGGTTGATCCCATGCCTGATTTCGTGAGGATGAATAGAATAATCGGATTGTTTTCCGGCAACCTTCAAGTTTTTGACCATCATTTCACAAAAAATCACTGAATCTCCTACACCAAAAAATAAAATATTTTTTGCTTCACGTAACAACCTTGTTACAAGTTTAATCTTATCCATATCCATTAAATCAAACGTTTTTTGTACAGTTGTATATAAGCTGTTTTCTACCATATCCTGTCCTTTTAGCTCTGTATGCAATTCTTCCTTAAGACTGTTTTTAAGATGTGAATACCCATCATATCCTAGTTTTTTGCAGAGTCTTGTAATGGTATTTGGAACTGTATATAAAGACGCAGCAAGTGATTGAATAGACATCGTAACAACAAGCTTTTTATTATTCACAATATATTCGATGATTTGATCATCTGTATCATTCAACTTATATTCAAATTTTTGAGCACGCTCTTCTAAGAACATTCTGAAAATCACCTCTACAAATCTTTGCTGACACAGATCCGATTGCTCTAATTATATCAAATTTGAAGTCGATAAAAGCGTATACAATTGCTGCAAGCTATATGTTTTTTCCTAAATGAACACAAACTTTCTCATCTCTACAAAAAAATAGTAGCACAAACCATGGCCGTGGTCTGCACTACTATTGTTAGTATGTTTTTTCAACCCTTTTGTTTATGGACTGCCGTTATCCGTTGATTGCTTTTCAGATTGTGATTTTCCGTTCGGATTGGTTGTGCCGGCTCCTTTTCCTGGACCATTATTACTGCTTGATCCGCTGCCATTCCCGTTGCTATTCGAGCCGCCGTTTCCGTTATTATTTGATCCGTCAGTTCCGTTATTTCCTCCTGATGGTTTTTGGCCGTTTCCTTGGTCGCTGCCGTTGTTAGCTGGCGGTTGTGGCTGCGGCTGTTCATTGGCAGGAGGCTGATTTGGCTGCTCTATTTCTTTATTATCTTCAGGCTGCTCTTTGTTGTCCTCAGAATTTTCTTGCTGCTCTTTATCCATGTCATTTTGATTGTTCTCTTCTTTTGGCTCCTGATTTTCCTCTTCTTGTTTTTGCTCCTGTTCATTATCTTTTACTTGATCCTGTTTTTGATCCTCTTTTTTATCCTCTTTTTTATCCTTTTCTTTTTGTTTTGGAATTGCTGGGATTGGAGTTCCCCTTACAAATAATTCAGTTCGGCCGCCAACCACTCTTTCGACGACACTGTCCGGTTTTTCAAAATCAGGTGTTTCTATTTTTTCAGAAACGTGAGACATGATTTCTTTAAAAATAAGTCTTGAAATCTTCGCCTTCTCGTTTGTCACATACGTTTCCTGAGTCGTCTGGTCGTATCCCGTCCAAACCGCAGCCGCATAACGAGTCGTGTAGCCGACAAACCAGGCATCAGATGTTCCATCTCCTCGTATATTTTCCGGCAAGTTGGTTGTTCCTGTTTTTCCTGCTAGTGGAAGTCCTGGGATGTTCGCCAGTCGTCCTGTTCCTTCTTTCACGACGGTTTTCAACATATCGGTCATCATGTAGGCGGTATAGTCGCTCATCGCCTTCACCGGTTTGGAAGAAAGATCGATTTCTTTACCGTTTGGATAGACGACTTTCCTTACCGTAAAAGGCTTATGATAAACGCCCTCATTTCCAAAAGCGGCATACGCCCCAGCCAATTGAAGCGGGGACACACCTTTATTAAAGCCTCCGATCGCATATGAAGGATAGATCTGATCGAGCGGGATTCCGAGTTTTTCCGCAAATTCTTTTGCCCGGTCTTCCCCTACCTCCAAAAATGCTTTTACAGCCGGTATATTGTAAGACCATTGTAACGCTTTTCGCATCGATATACTGCCGCGATATTGACCGTCCCAGTTTTTGATTTCTTTGCCATGGATGGTGAGCGGCTCGTCAATGAACTGTTTATATGTAGACCATTTGAAATGTTCGATTCCCGGGCCGTAATCCAAGATCGGCTTAATCGTCGAACCTGGCTGTCTTTTCGTTTGTGTTGCGTAGTTAAAACCTCTTTGTACTTCTTGATCTGAGTTGCGGTTTCCGCCAATTGCCCTGACGGCGCCAGTCTGTGTATCAAGTAGCACGACTCCTGCCCGGAACTGATCGTCTGGATAATAAATGTATTGATCAGTTGTCAGCACTTTTTCTGTAAATTTTTGAGCATCCGGATCAAGGGTTGTATAAATTTTTAAACCGCCCGTATAGATATCCTTTTCCGATATTCCGGCATCAACTATATCTTTGATGACTTGATCGATAAACGCTTGATATTTCGGCCCTTCTTTTTTCTTCTTTAATAATTTCTCAACCGGGATCGCTTTCGCATCTTGCTCTTCTTTTTCGGTAATAAAGCCATACTTCCTCATTAACGACAATACTATATTTCTTCTTTTTTCAGCTAAATCCGGATTTTTAAATGGATCGTATTCGCTCGGTCTTTGCGGCAGCCCCGCCAACAGCGCAGCTTCACTAATCGTCAGCTTTTTCACGGATTTGTTAAAATATGTTTCTGCCGCTGTCGCAACCCCGTATGCTCCTTGACCGAAATACACTTTATTTAAATACATTTCAAGAATTTCTTCTTTTGAGTAGCGTCGTTCCAACTGAACAGCCAAGTAAGCTTCTTGTATTTTTCGCTTGAGCGTTTTTTCAGGCGTTAAGAATGAATTTTTGACTACCTGCTGGGTAATCGTACTTCCGCCTTCAGCGCCGAATCCTTCTTTTACATTCGCAACGGTTGCACCTGCGATTCGTTTAAAATCGATTCCATTATGCTCAAAAAACCGCACATCTTCTGTTGCGATAAACGCATTTTGTACATTTTTCGGTATATTTTCGATTTTGATGATTTTCCGATGTTCGCTTCCTGAAATATCTCGCACTTTTTCATTATACATATCATAAACGGTTGAGGATAACGGATCTTTCAGTAATTTCGGGTCTAGTGCAGGGGCGCTTATAATGTAAGACAATACCACGATACCGCCCGCAGTCATCATTACGATAATCGCAAGCATAAAGGCTGTCATGATTTTTATGAGCGGAGATTTTTTAGAAGCTGATTTCTTTTTTTGACGTTTCTCCATACGCGTCTGATATTGATCTCCCATTTCCGTCTCCTCCTAACCTGTATAGAAGGTAATCTATAAATAATACACGATTAAGATTATACGGATGACGAGAAGATTTTTGTGGTGGAATTTGTCGGCAACAGACAATTTTTTTTACAAAAAAATTATAACACTTATTTGAACTACTCTTAAAATAAAACACTTTTTAGAATAGTACCCCTGTTTTGAAAAAGATTTGCGAACCTTCATAACATTCCTCTTCATTTAGGAAGTGTTTTATCGAACAGATCGTAATAAGTTCCTACTAAATAGAGGAAGAATTGACCTTATCTTTGCTCCGTAAATATCTTCGAAGTTCAAGAGTATTGCTATTTACCATAAATTGTAACAGTTTTATAGCAATGAGTTTTTTCATTATTCTTTGATGAATCGAAAGAATATTATATACTAGAAACATATTTATTTTTTTACTTAAACGCAGAAAAGCGTAAAACCTGAAAAGCGATTAAGTAAAAAAGTATGCTGCCAGTTATTCTAGTATATTTTTCATAATGGACAGAAAGGCATGAACACCATGGAAAAAGATCAAACATTAAAAAAAGGGTTATTACCTCGACATGTTCAGTTTATTGCGCTAGCAGGCATGATTGGAACAGGAATTTTTAAAGGGAGCTCAGATACATTAAATATTGCCGGCCCAAGTGTTGTAATAGCTTACTTATTAGGAGGCCTTTTATTATTTATTGTCATGACGGCACTGGCTGAGATGGCGATTGTTTATCCGAACTTAAACGTTCAGCATCTTGTTTATAAAGCTTTTGGCTTCCATATATCCTTTATTGTAGGATGGCTTTATTGGATCAATTGGATTGTTGTCACCGTTGTTGAAATTTTAGCAGCAGGAAGCTTTCTGAAATATTGGTTTCCAACCGTACCGTTATGGCTTTTAAGTCTCCTTTGTATGGTTTTAATCATTGGAATGAATTTGTTTCAAGTAAAGTACTATGGTGAAATTGAGTTTTGGTTTGCAGGAATTAAAATTTTCGCATTAATCGCTTTCATTTTATTAGGCTTTGGCATTTTGTTTGGAATTATTCCGAGCAATATTGATGATCCTTTTTCTAACTATACGGCACACGGCGGGTTCTTTCCTTATGGAATTGGAGGAATGTTAAGCGCCTTTTTAGTCGTCATGTTTTCATACGGCGGGGCTGAGTTAATCGGTGTTGCGGTCACAGAAACAAAAGATGCAGAAAAGGTTTTGCCAAAAGTCATTAAAGGAACGATGTGGAGAGTTATTCTCTTTTATATGCTTCCTATTCTTATTATTTGTGGTTTAATGCCGTGGAATCAAGTGACAGGGGAAGACAGTCCATTTGTCCAAGTATTGAGCATCACAGGGCTTCCTGGAGCCGCTCATATTATGAATTTTGTCCTTATTACTGCTGTTTTATCAGCGGCGAACTCAGGGATTTACGCAACTTCCAGAACATTATATTCCATGGCTCAAAGCGGTGAAGCGCCAAAAAGATTTTTAAAGATTTCCAAACAAGGAATACCGATCAACTGTATTACCGTTACGGCTATCTGTATTTTATTTGGGGTATTTTTAGCTTATATGACTCCAGACCGAGTCATCAGCTATTTAATGACGATACCTGGTTTTACGATTATTTTATTATGGACAAGCATCTGTCTGGCTCAGCTAAAGCTTCGTTCTCAGTATAAGGAGAAACCATATTTCCAAGTAAAATGGTTCCCATACACAACGATAGTAGCCACCGTTTCATTATTGGTCATCTTTTTCTCTTTTATCTTTAATAAGAAAAATATGATCGGTTCTACTGTTTGCCTTGTCATCTTAGCACTGCTCACCATTTTTTCTTTTATGAATAAAAACAGAAAAGAAAAAAGCGATAAAAATAACAAGGATATGGTAGAAAGTCCGTAAAATAAGGACATTAAAAGACTCATTCGTAACTCTGTCAAAAAAATGCAGTGTCTTGAAAAATGCACATGATAACAAATTTTAGGGGGGAAACCTTCCCCTGTCAGACAGTCGATTATAAACGGCTTTAGCCCTTTAGAACACAGGGCTAAAGCCGTTTTTATGATAGTTTTCCCACCGGAAGACGGGAATTGGAAACATTATGATAGGTCAAGATAACAGATTATTTTTTCAACTTCTCGGAAACAAGATATGCTACGAGCACGTATCGTTCCGGCGCGGAGCCGATAAAATGAAACGGATAACATGTACTGACAGTTAACGTAGCCCTCGGTTTCGGAACGATCACGGTCCGGTCGTCTTTATCAACGATCCGAACCTTATAGATTTTATAAGTAAATTCTCCAGCTGAAGTTGTGACGATTAACTCGTCTCCTTTTCCTACTTCCCCTAGCCTACGAAACACGGTGTCGCGATGACCGGAAAGAACCGAATTGTCTGCCTCTCCTGGCAATACGCTTCCTGCAAAATGACCGACCCCTTTTTCAAGCTCTTCTTCGTTCGTTCCATGGTATATCGGAAGTACTGCATTTAGTTTTGGAATAAACAGCTCTCCTATTTGCTCCCCAATTTTAGGTCGTGTCGGATATAAAACCTTTTCTGCCTTCGTATTTTTTTCTGGGGCCGGCTGTGCAGCTTCCGCCTTCTGTTTCATTTCAGAATGGGTCTCAGGCAGTAGCATTCCTTTGAAAAGTTTATAGCTGTTTGCGGCTGAAAACCATAGGCCGGCTAATATAATCATTGATGCAAAGAAAAGAAGAAACAACCGCTTGTTTCGGCTGCTTCTTTTTGTAGTTTCCAGCATATTAAACCTTCCTTGCTTGCCTAAAAATTAAAAATCCCGCTAAAACAATGAACAATCCTACAATAGCATTCACGCCATAGCCGGAATCTGTTTTCGGCAATTTTGCACCTTTTACTGTTTTATGCTCATTGTCCTTTACAGCTTTTAGCTTTTTTTCTATTTTTTGCGAAACGTTTTTCTCTTGTTTCACACTTTTGGCTTCTTGAGCGCCGTGACGAATCGTTTGCCCAGTTCGATGTAACGTATCTGAATCAACGATTTCTCCGGTAATGAGGAGATCAGCCAAAAATTCTCCACTTTCACTGTATATGTTGATTTTCAATTTTGCATTGATCAATTCTTTCAAGTTAAATAGATCAAACAGCGAAAGCTCCTTTTCAGACCCATCTTTTACAAAGGAAAATGTAACTTTAATTTTAAAAATACGTTGAAAATCTTTAAAAATCGAAATTAACTCCTCGATTTGGCTCTTTGTAAGCTCTGTCGCTTCATCAAACCCTTCAAAAGCCATCATCCGATCCGCCAAGTCCAACAAAGCTATAATTGTCTCTTCTTTCATAAGATGCTCTTCAATTGATCGCAAATGGTTCTTTAACCGCTCGATTTCTTCTTTTGTCAATCCGTATTCCTGCTCAAAAACCGTTAATAAATCGTAAAGGAGCTCGTCTTCTACACCAGCATCCCATTCTTCACTTAAAAATGTTATAACATCCTCTTCCAAATCATCTAGAAAAACGTAATCCTCCAATTTTTTTCCGTGTTCTTGAAGCAGCTGGCGCAACTCCTTTTCATTTAAATCATATTCATCATAAATATAGGATAAATTGCTTAAATCCTTTTTAATAACTTCTCCTAAAAATCTTTCTAAACTTTTAACGGTTTTAAAGTCTTCCAGTTTTCTCTCATATAAAGTCAAAGATCTATTAATATGGTCAATCGTCACAGGAAATCCTCTAATACTACTAATTTTCGCCAAATAGTCTTGCAAATTTTTATCAAAATTTGGATCACGCTCTATGTAAAGCATGACGGCATCATACAAATTTTCTACAAACACATACTCATCTAGATCTTCACCGTGTTCTTGAAGCAGCTGGCGCAAACTGGCTTCATTTAAATTAAATTCGTCAAATATTTCGGTTAAATTGCTTAAATCTTTTTGAATAACCTCTCCTAAAAAATCACGAAGTTCTTCAACAGAATCAAAATTTTCGATCTTTTCTTCATATTGAGCTAACGAAAATTCGATATGTTCTCTTGTAACTTTGAAACCTCTTTGTTTACTTACTTCCGCTAAATATTGATTCAGTTCTTTCTCAAAAGATGCTTGTTGTGCAGCTGATGACGGCTTTGGCATCACTCCTATCCACAAAATAAAAGCTAGTAATATGAATCCCCATTTTTTCATCATAATCCTCTTTTCCTCTTTTTTTATATCTCTTGAGAAAATTATAAATAGGAATAACGAATCAATCAACAAAATTTTTACAATTTTTACAAAAATTTTTACATGCACAAAAAAAGCGACTTCTAAATTAGAAGTCGTTTAATGTTAGAAGTCGTTTTCTTCATTTTCTTCATTCAAATTTTGCAATTGCTGCAATTCTATGATTCGACTTTTATCTTTTTCAAAAAATTGAATCAGATCCCCTATTCGGTCAATAGCATCCCAGCTCAAATGGTGCTCAATTCCTTCCACGTCGCGATAGATGTTTTCTTCTTTGACGCCAATAATCCGCAAAAATTGCTCTAACAGATCATGTCGGTAGACGAGGCGTTTTCCGATTTTTTTTCCTTTCGGCGTTAAGACGAACCCTCTATATTTTTCGTAAACTAAGTAGTCATCCTTGTCGAGCTTCTGCACCATTTTTGTAACGGAAGAAGGGTGTACAGATAACGCTTCTGCTATATCCGACACTCTCGCATAGCCTTTATTTTCAATTAGCAAATATATTTGTTCAATATAGTCTTCCATACTCGGGGTTGGCATTGGTTATCCTCCATTAATATCTTCATCATACAAAGTTTACTATATAAAAGCACCATAAGACAAGCGTATGGAGGAGATCAACCGTTATGAAAGACAATTTAATAGCCGATTTTCATCCTGTCTTTTTTACAGTTTTATGCAATCGCAAATATCTCGCAATCCATCCATGTTTCGGAGAAAACAAAAAGCTTATGAAAAACACTAATCCTGTGGCAAATGCCATTGAGCCAGAAATAGAAGTGTCGACCCAAGCTGCTATATAATAGCCCGCTACAGCAGATATTACGCCAAATAATCCGCTTAATACTAGCATAATAGAAAGTCTATCTGTCCAAAGATAAGCCGAGGCAGCTGGAGTAATTAACATCGCAACGACCATAATTGCGCCGACCGCATCAAAAGAAGCAACTGTCGTGATCGATACTAAGCATAAGAATACATAATGCATGAGTAAAACAGGAATCCCTAAGCTGGCAGCAAGCGCAGGATCAAATGAAGTGATTTTCCATTCTTTATAAAAAGCGACAAGAACAAATAAAACAACAAACAAAACGAGAGCCAGCAATGCTGTAGCCTTCGGAACCTCGCCAATTAGAGGAAGTGAAATTTTATTCCAAGGTATAAAGGTGATTTCCCCCATTAAAGCATGTTGAACATCTAAATGTGCATTTCCTACAGAAGTCGCTATTAAAATAACGCCAATAGCAAACATCGTCGTAAACACAATTCCTATTGCTGCATCTTGCTGAACGTCTAAAGAATGAAGCCACTGCACTAAAAAAGCTGTCAATAGTCCTGCAAATATAGCACCAATGAGCATATGAGTTCCGCTTAATTCACGTGTAATAATAAAAGCGATGACAATTCCTAACAGAACCGTATGACTAATTGCATCAGCCATCATCGCCATTTTCCTGAGTATCAGAAATACACCTATTAAGCCGCAGGACAGCCCTACTAAAGAAGCAGTTACGATAATCCACATAGCATGATAAGTCATGGTTATTCTACCCCTTTTGTTCTTAAGGCCTTACTGGTATGAATATTCACTAATCTTTTTTGCATTTTCAATTGTAAATACTTGACCAGAATCCCTTTCTCTTTGCCAAAGAAAAGCGATAAGAAAAACAGCGCGGACGCCACAATGACGATAAAAGGTCCTGTAGGCCATCCTCTTCCCAATGCACTGATGAATGTTCCTAATGCTCCAGCCACTCCCCCAAACAGAGCTGATATGATAATCATCCGTTGAAAAGACTGTGTCCAATAGCGGGCACTTACTGACGGGATAATCAGCAGGGCGGCAATTAAAATAACTCCTACAGCTTGAATCCCGATGACAATCGTTGTGACAAGAATCGTTGTATATAATCCGTTCATCCATTTAAGTGACAGTCCTAATCCTTTTGCAAATTCCGGATCGAAAAGATATATTTTCCATTCTTTAAATGCAATGAATACAATCAAAATAACCGCCAAAGCTAGGATTAACATTGTAGTGACATCTGATCTGACCATCGAGGCGGCCTGACCGAAAATAAAACTGTCCAAACCGCTCTGATTTCCGCCTGACGTCCGATTCACAACTGTCAGGAGCATGATTCCTAAGCCAAAAAAAATAGACAGCACCATTCCCATCGCCGTATCTGCCGAAATTCTAGTTGATGAACGTATCCATTGGATAAATGATGCTCCAATCAAAGCGCTGATGGATGCTCCAATGATCATGACAAATAAGTTTTTTTCTCCAAGTAGAAGAAAGGCGATCACAACACCGGGCAATGCTGCATGAGCTAAGGCATCGCTCATTAAGCTTTGCCGCTTCCAATAGGCTAAACAGCCCATTGTTCCAGCAGCAATCCCAAAAATCATCGTGCTAAATAACACCCATTGTGTGTTGCTATTTAATAGGATTGTGAACATGAAGACTCTCCTCTCTCAACCAGCGCAAGTCTCCTCCATAAGTTCGCGAAATATTTTCTCTAGTAAAAATTTGCTTCGTTTTTCCGTACTGAATGACGGTGCGATTTAATAAAAGAACATGGTCAAAATAATCTTCTACTGTTTGCAAATCATGGTGCACGACCATGACCGTTTTTCCTAAAGCTTTTAATTCTTTCAGCAATGTCATAATAGCGCGTTCTGTTGCTGCATCAACACCAGCCAGCGGTTCGTCCATAAAATACAAGTCGGCATTTTGCACTAATGCGCGTGCTAAAAACACACGCTGCTGTTGACCGCCAGAAAGCTGGCTTATCTGACGGTCAGCGTAATCAGCCATCCCTAATTTTTCCAAGGCCTCGAATGCTTTTTGTTTATGCAATCGGGATGGCCGCTTCAGCCATCCGATTTGCCCATATAGTCCCATAGTGACAACATCCAATGCGTTTGTTGGAAAGTCCCAATCAACCGAACCTCGCTGTGGTACATAACCGATCCTTTTTTGGACCTTGTTGAATGGCAATCCGAAAAATTTCACTGATCCCGTTAAGGAAGGGTGAAGATTTAATATTGTTTTTAAAAGCGTCGACTTTCCAGCACCGTTCGGACCGACGATTCCCACTAGCGAACCAGCCTGCACTACAAAATTCACATCGAAGAGCACTGTATTTTTTCGATAGGAAGCGGACAGATTCTCTACTTGAAGCACTGCTTCAGCCATGCTATTTTCCTCCTTCGCTTAATGCTTCATAAATCGTATTGATATTATGGCGATACATTCCTATATAAGTTCCTTCTTCTGTTCCTTCCTCACCCATTGCATCAGAGTAAAGCTCCCCGCCTAATGTAACGTTAATTCCTTCACTTTTCGCTCCTTCTATGACAGCCTTGATCGATTTTTCATTAATACTTGATTCGATAAATACGGCAGGAACTTTATACTTTTTAATAATGTCAATCGTATCTTGAATATCTGTAATACCGATTTCGGAATCAGTGCTAAGTCCTTGAAGACCAACTACTTTAATGCCGTGCATTCGTCCGAAATATCCGAAAGCATCATGCGCTGTGACAAGAACTCTTTGACTTTCTGGAATGTCCGCAAGCTTTTCGGCTTCTTTTTTCAAATCAGCTAATCTAGCAAAATATTTCTTTTTATTTTCTTCAAAATAATCTGCGTCTTCCGGAGAGAATTCTTTTAATTGTTCAACCGCAGCATCCAATGCCTGCTGCCAAAGGTCCAGATCAAACCAAATATGAGGATCAACTACCCCTTTTTCATCCTTTAAAAGAGATTCTTCAGGAATGGTTTCACCGACTGCAAGAACAGGTTTTGATTCAGAGATCTTTTCAAATATTTCAACCATGTTCGCTTCCAAATGCAACCCGTTGTAAAAAATGATATCTGCTTCTTCAAGAGTTTCCATATCACTTTGAGTAGCCTTATACAAATGAGGGTCTACTGACGGCCCCATTAAACTTTTGACATTTAAACGATCGCCGCCGATTACAGACAACGGCTCGCCAATTTGTGCAATCGTTGTGACGACATTAATTTTTCCATCTTTTGATCGTTTGGATGCTTCTTGTCCAGAACTACATGCGCTTAACACCAGCAAGGCACTAATTAAGAATAAGCACCCCATTTTTTTCATAACATTTTTCATTTTTTCGCACTCTCCTTTTATTTTTATAAATTGATTTGATTTTTAAGTCAGCCCATCTCTCTAGTTTATTGGTGAACGATTTCTATTTAATATCGACAACCATTCTGGCAAATTGTGAATTCAGGAATCAAACATTGTCCGTTTTTTATAGAAAACTCCTATATGTAACCTCAATTTGTTTTTATTCCTGAGAAGAAACAAAACTGAAAAAACGCAATCAATGAATAAATGCCAAAACACTTACAGACATGAATTTCATTTCGCTAGTTGATTTGTTTCAGCTTCGCCATTCAGCTTACCGTTTGGCTTAATACTTTACAGAAAGTTGCCGGCTTCATGTTGCACAAATAGGAAATTTTTCCATTCCTTCACCTACTTTTTTACCATAGTTATAAATATTGCCTAAGGGCAAACTTTATGTTAAAAAAAATTCCTTCACACATATTTATTTTATTGAGTTTAAATTTTGTTGTTATTGCATATATTTTTCCTTAATGCAAATTTAATACCATTTTTGAGAAACTGTCAAGTATAAACTATCTGAATAAACGGGAGAAATTAAAACGAAATGGAAGAACCGCATTCGTACTCAGCGGTGCAAAGAGATGAGGAACACTCGCACAAGTATCCTAATGAATGATGATCAAGGAAGGATTTGCTTGTTATTTCTAATACCGGATAACTAAGATACAATTTTCTCAACAATCATAAAGAGCCTTATTAAGATACGAATTATATATAGATCCCATCAGGGCTGTTTGTTTATCGATTTCAATATGGGACTCCTGCAATAAATTTTCTAAAGTCTCGGTCAATCTTGTTGAACCGGGAAATTTTTGATTGAATAAAACCACGCACTTCTTCAAGTACAACGACCGTTACACAAATTTAAAAAGGGACAACAATGAATCTATTGTTATCCCTATTTTTGTTAAATATATTTTGGCGCAATCCTTTTTAGTTTGAGCAGATCCTCTGTGGTGTCAATATCAAATCCCCATTCTGAATTTTCAAACGGTACAGCCATTAAGCTGGAATAATGTTTTTGGACAATTGATTTTCCTCCCTCATCACCTTGAATTTGCTCAAATTCATCAAATAATTCAGCATCAAACAATACAGGGTGTCCAAGCACATTATTATACTTAGGGCGGAAAATGCGGACACCTTCTTTTCGATATTGATCATAAGATTCTAGTAATTTAGTTATAACTATTGGAGGTACAAAGGGCTGGTCTGCCAAAAATACGAAGACTGCATCCGTTCGTCCCTTTAAAGCCTGAATCCCTGCTTTAAGAGAGGAAGCCATGCCGGATTCATAATCCCGATTCTCAATGATTTCTATTTCGGTTAAATCAGATGTGTGTTTGCGCAGCTCTTCGATATGTTTGCCGCCGACCAATACAATTGGTTTTAAGCCAGCTGCGGTAGCGGTGTTCACAGAGTAGCGAAATAATGGCTTCCCACCTAGAGATAATAACAGCTTTGGTTTTCCCATCCGTTTTGACATTCCGGCTGCTAAAATAATTGCTCCAACCTTTTTCAAACCATCTCTCCCCCAGACTCATTGTCACTGTCTCAATTCCTCAACCGCACCCAGCAAATACACTTCCGCTTTCTCACCTGCATTAAATCCTTTTCCCCCAGGCACTTTAACGAGACAATTGCTTTCCAGAAAGCTGGACAGAACATTAGAAGCTTGTTTCTTTGATATTTTCACTCTTAGTTCACCGGTTGGGGAAACGTACGTTAATCCTCGTAAAAACCGGGTGTGAAGCATTTGCTTCCCTTCAATTGCCTCGTCACATACAACCGTTACCCGTTTCGGCAGCGGATCCTTAGAACCGCTCATATAGCGTATAGCAGGCAGCACATAAAGATGTGCATTGACGTAAGACGAAGCTGGATTTCCTGCCAAAGCAAAAATCGGCTTATCCTGCCATACTCCGCACAAAACTGGCATTCCAGGGCGAGCTAATGTTTTCCAGAATATCACTTTCGCATTAATTTTTTCAAATACCTTTCCAAGGAAGTCATATTCGCCCATGGACACGCCTCCGCTTGTTACTAAAATGTCCACCTGCTGTAGAATCTCTAGCATCTTTTTTTCTAGCTCTTCTACTTTGTCCGGGGCAATCCCGAAATAAACCGGTTCACCTCCTGCTTGACTCACTTGACCGGCCAGCATTACGCCGTTACTGTCACGAAGCTTTCCAGGGACGATCGGCTCGTCTACGTTCAATAATTCACTTCCCGTTGAAAGAATACCAACCTTAGGCTTCGCATAAACCGGAACAGATGCAATCCCGAATGTAGCGAGCAGACCCAGTTCAATTGGTCCTAAAAGCGTCCCTTGTGTGAGGACGTCCTTCCCTTCTTCAACATCTTGTCCCTTTTTGGCAATAGCATCGCCAATTTTAACCGATTGATAAACCAAAACGCTTTCGCTATCTTCCGCTGCATTCTCAGTTTTCTCTACCATAACGACTGCGTTTGCACCTTCGGGGATAGGTGCTCCCGTCATAATGCGGCTGGCCGTACCTTGGGTAATTTTTTGTTGAGGTAAATATCCAGCGGGAATCTCTTCCAAAACCTTCAGCTTTACCGGGTTAGAAGCGCTGGCATTGATCACATCCTCCGCACGCAGAGCGTAACCGTCTACAGTGGAACGGTCAAACATAGGAACATCGTGATCTGCCCTTACCGTTTCCGCTAAATAGTACCCAAGAGCTTCAGACAGAGGTATGGTAATAACCGGAAGGGGACGTATCGCAGAAAGAATAAGACGTTGTGCTTCTTCAAATGGAATAGGGGAAGAATTCGGGATATATAACATGCAATCACCACCTGTATATTTTGAAATGATCCTGCGCCTTTCATTAGTTGAAAATTACGTTCTTTTGTCCCTTCAGTCGACCGACAATTTCGTTGTTATCATAGCGATTAGCTGAAATATATGTTCTTTTCTCCACCGCTCTGTTTTATCCTCCAATATAATACATCTCTATCTTCTTTTTGTTCGGAATCGTTGTATTGTTAAATCTTTCTTCAGAGTAACGATCAGCTCGACGGTTCCAAACATCCTGAATGAGATTCCTAATTTCTTCATCCTTTGCCCCGCTGCGGAGCTGCGCCCGCAAATCTGTCCCTTGCGAGGCAAATAGACAGGTGTAAAGATTGCCGTCTGCTGAGAGGCGAGCTCTTGTGCACGTGGAACAAAAAGAGTCCGTTACGGAAGAAATAATGCCTATTTCCTCATTTGTGCCGCGATAGCGATAACGAGAGGCTACTTCTCCAAAATAATTGGACGGGATCGGTTCTAACGGCATTTCAGCGTTCACACGTTCGAAAATTTCTTGCTTGGAAACCACTTGTGTAAGATTCCAGCCGTTGCTATTTCCTACATCCATAAATTCAATAAAGCGTAAAACATGTCCGGTTCCGCGGAAGTAACGCGCCATGGGCACAATGTCCTGATCATTGATCCCCTTTTGTACAACCATATTCACTTTCACCTTCATACCTGCCTTTGCGGCCGCTTCAATCCCTTCAAGAACTGTTTTGACATCACAGCGGCCGCCGTTCATTTGGCGAAAAACTTTATCATCTAAGCTGTCCAAACTAACGTTGACACGGTGAAGACCAGCGTCTTTTAACGCTTTCGCATGTTTGGCAAGAAGAGAACCGTTCGTAGTCAAAGCAATGTCAGAAATACCCTCTATAGAACCGAGCATTTCAATTAACTTCGGCAGCTCTTTGCGCAGCAACGGCTCTCCCCCTGATAGGCGAATTTTCTCGACGCCAAGTGAGGCAAAAATGCGAGCCAGTCGAGTTATTTCCTCAAAACTGAGCAACTGATCATTTTTGAGAAATTGAAAATAAGGACCAAAAATCTCCGCTGGCATACAATAGCGGCAGCGAAAATTACACCGATCAGTAACTGAAATGCGCAAATCACGGAGAGGACGCTGAAGGGTATCGGTTATTTTGTTCATATTGCCCATTTTTACACTCTCCTATCATGCTAACATTATTTTGGAGAAAAAGCTTCTCATGAAAATTTCAAGTTGTTCCGAATTTTTGAAACTTTTTGATACAGGCGTTGATGAATCAGTTCTCACTTGTTTTTTAGTTACCGCCTAAAAATATAAATGGCGGAGGATGGAGAAGACTCCATCTAAAACTCCGTCATTTGTTTCAATTTTTCAAGCAAGCTTATTTTCAAAAACGAGTGATACTCTGGTACTGCCTCCGGTACTGCTTATAAAACCTGCTGACCTTGGTTTATAAAAAGGAGATGGTCGGAAATCCTATTATATGTTTCTATCAAGTTGAAAATTATGTCTAGTCATTCTAAATCTTCAGACAATATTTTCGATGTGCACCAGCTCCTGCTCCTCAGATCAGAGTCAAAGATAGCTTGATTAAAAGCTTTGCTTAATGTCCTTCTCAGAAAAATTGTTTTAATGTTCGAATGCTCATCATGGCAACTTCCTAATGATTTCATTATTTTACTGTTGAAAAGATATTCCATTGACCTGATTGCAACTGATCACATAATTGAGCGAGAAATCTTCCACCGTAGGCGCCATCAATTGTACGATGATCAAATGAAGCATTTAATGTGATCATCGGCTTTATCAAAGTTTCATGACGATTCGTTAAAACAGGCTGTTCTATTATATTTCCAACTGCTAAGATGCCGGTTTCAGGAGGATTTACGATTGCCACAAACTCGTCAACTCCAACTGAGCCAAGATTGGAGATTGTGAAAGTTCCTCCACGCATTTCTTCAGGCTTCAATAAGCCTTTTCTCGCTTTTTCAACCAATTCTGTTCTTTTTTCTGCAATCTCGATTAAGGACAATTGATCTGCCTGATGGATGACGGGAACAACTAGACCGTCATCAATAGCAACCGCTAGACCAATATTAATATCTTCATGCTCCAAAATATAAGGATCTCCTTCAGAATCTATGAATGAGGCATTTACCCTCGGGAATTTCTTCAATGTTAAAGCCACCGCCTGTATGAGAAAATCATTAAATGATAAACGAACGCCTGCCGAATGTTCAATGCTTGAAACTACTGCCTGCCGCAATTGTACAATGGATGATACATCGACTCTTTTCTTGATTTGGAATTGAGGAACATTCATAAAGCTTGCGGTCATTCGCTGCGCAATCGTTTTTCTCATACTTGTAAGGTTAACCCTTTTTCCTTTAGCATGTATCGATGCTATGACTTTATTTTCTATTTTAACACTTTGATTCACTACATTTGCAGCAGCTTCCGCCACATCTTTCAGAATCACTCTTCCCCTTGGTCCCGAACCTTTAATTTTGGTTAGATCTACTCCGCGTTGCTTTGCAAGTCTTCTAGCTGCTGGAGAAACTCGGATTCTTTCAGTCTTTCCTAGTGAGATGTTCTCTTCTTTTACAGGATTATGATCGGAACTGCCTTTTTGATCGGTGGAATGCTTACCACTCGATACATATGCAAGAACAGTTCCTACTGGTACAGTTTCACCCTCATCCACAACAATTTCTTCTAACGTTCCCTCTACTTCCGATTCAACCTCAAGACTGGATTTTTCAGTTTCTACAATTAAAATTGGGTCATCTATTTTAATGGTATCACCAATTTTGACCTCCCATGAAACTATACGAGCCTCTTCCATTGATGAATCCAATTTAGGAAGTACAATTTCCTGCCGCACCTTTTTTCCTCCTTCGTCATAACACATAGATAGCATCTTTTTGTGTTTATAAATTGCAATTATTTATCAAAATGCTTTCAAATAATTGTTGTACTGTGCCATTACACTGTTTCCAATTGTAAATACAAAGATTTTTTTACTCCTTGAATGATATCTTTCGTTTGCGGGAGCATTTCTTTTTCTAAATTTAAGTTATATGGAACAGGAACATCTTCCGCCCCCACTCGTTGTACCGGTGCATCCAGATCATCAAAAGCCTCCTCTTGAATTCTGGCAGCAATTTCAGCTCCCCAGCCGTAAGAACGAGTCGCTTCATGCACAACAACTACTCGGTTCGTCTTTTTTACTGACTCCTTAACTGTTTCTATATCTAGAGGAACAAGTGTACGCAAATCAATTACTTCAGCATCGATTCCTTCTTTTTCTAGTTCTTTTGCAGCTTCAAGCGAAAACTGTACCATTCTTGACAGCGTAACAATCGTAACATCCTTTCCAGACCTTTTAATATCTGCCTTTCCTAAAGGAATCGTGTATTCCTCTTCCGGAACTTCTCCTTTTTGAGAGTAAAGCATTTTATGTTCAATAAATATGACCGGACTTCCTTCCCGGATGGATGATTTCAATAATCCTTTCGCATCATAAGGGGTAGAAGGTGCAACGACTTTGAGCCCCGGAATATGTGCAAATAATGTTTCAAGGCTTTGCGAATGCTGGGCGCCATTTCCTCTTCCCCCGCCGCCTTGTGTACGTATCACCATCGGAACGCTCGTTTGTCCTCCAGACATATAGGCCATTTTCGCTGCCTGATTAATAATTTGATCCATCGCTACTAGCGAAAAATCAATCCACATAATCTCAATGACCGGCTTTAACCCCGTCATCGCTGCCCCAACTCCTGCTCCGATAAATCCGGTTTCAGAGATAGGTGTATCGATGACTCGTTCTTTTCCGAATTCATCAAACAAACCTTTTGTCACCTTAAAAACGCCGCCATATGAACCAATATCTTCCCCTAAAAGGATTACTCTATCATCTAATGCCATTTCTTCTTTAAGAGCTTCATTGATTGCTTGGGCATAACTGATGATTCTATTAGTAGACATCATTAAAGATCTCCTCCATTTCAGGTTCTTCAGATTTCATCGCACGTTCATATGCAATGTCAATTTCTTGTATGACTTGCTGTTGTATTTCATCTAATTCTTTTTCGTTCAATACATTTTGTTTTAAGCATACGTCCCGAAAATATCTGATCGGTTCTTTTTGTCTCCATTCCTCCACTTCTTCTTTTGTTCGGTACGTCTCCGCATCACCAATCATATGTCCTAACAATCTATAAGTTTTGGCTTCTATAAAGGTAGGCCCTTCACCTGAACGCGCCCGTTCCACAGCTTGTTTTGCAACCTCGTATACAGCTCGCACATCATTTCCATTCACGATGATCGACGGAATGCGATAGGCCAGTCCTCTTTCTGCTAAATGCTCATTTAATACAGCATTTTTAATTGGCGTCATTTCTGAATATAGATTGTTTTCGCAAACGAAAACGACCGGTAGTTTATAGATCGCAGCCAAATTTAGAGCTTCATGAAATGCTCCCTGGTTTGTCGCCCCATCTCCGAAAAACGCAACAGAAACTTGATTCTTTTTCAACGTTTTGATGGATAAACCTGCTCCGACAGCAATTGGAATACCTGCACCGACGATGCCATTCGCTACTAATATTCCAAGCTCTTGAGATGTAATATGCATGGGGCCCCCTTTTCCTTTGCAATAGCCTGTCTTCTTTCCTAAAATTTCGGAAAATAATTGAAAAGGATCGGCCCCTTTTGCTAATGCTTGACCACGCCCCCGATACGTAATGGAAATATAATCGTCTTTTTTCAAATTCATACAAACTCCAGCTGCTACAGCTTCTTGGCCAATAGATGAGTGAAGTGATCCACCCATGAGTCCTTTTTTGTAAATTTGAATGCTTTTTTCTTCAAATACACGTATCGTGTTCATAATCCGCCATGCTTGTATGAACCGGTTTTTATCCCAATTGAACTTGTTTTCATTTAAGTGGTATGTTTGAAGCAGCTCTTGCATTTCCATAAACCTCCTTTATTCCATCACCATACAGATATGCTTTTGCTAGAATCTTGATTTTATTATGGTTAAAGTCAATTACGAACATAGATAGTCTTTAAGAATGAGTCACAATCTCATCTAAAGCAGAAGCGATTTTCCTAGTCGTTTGAAAAACTACGGGGCTGTCTAAAAAGTCAGGGTTAACTGACTTTTTGGAGCCCCTTCATTTTAGGAACTTATCAGGCAGCCCCTGATTATTTATTTAACCAGCCAATTCCGATTGTTTTAATTTTTCTGCAGCTGCTTTTACCGATTTAATAATTCCTTGATATCCTGTACAACGGCACAAATTACCGGACAACGCTTCACGAATTTCTTCATCGGATGGATCTGGATTTTCTTTTAAAAATTCGTAAACAGATATCACAAATCCTGGAGTACAGAACCCGCACTGCAAACCATGATTTTCCCAAAAAGCCTCCTGAATCGGATGAAGGTGATCAGGCGTTCCTATTCCTTCAATGGTGGTAATAGAGCGATTATCTGCTTGAACTGCTAACAGCAAACAGGAACGGACTGCCTGACCGTCCACCAATATCGTACAAGCGCCGCACACCCCCTGTTCACAACCAACATGTGTTCCCGTTAAACCTAATTCTCTTCGGAGAAAGTCACTTAGTAATGTCCGAACATTCACTTCACGCTCATATACCGTTCCATTGACAGTGACCGTGATTTTTTTGCGAGTAGTTTTATCTATCATGTAAATTCCTCCCCCTACTTTTCATTATTTATTTGTTGTTTCCTCACATTTTCTTTAAAACTTTTCAAACCCCGCACAAATGCTATATATTGAAGAAATATGGGTAAAGGGATGTTTTCTTATCTATGAGGAAGTGAAACATCCCGTTATAACCCCCTTGAATTTACATTTGTCTCATGGTCGCTTCTATTGGGACCATTCGGTGTAACCGCGAGTGAAGGCGAACATGTTCTCCGTACACTTACAAAAATTCGTCTGTATTCCGAATTAAAGCCGCAGCGATCGGTGGTGACAGCATTCGTAAAAAGAAGACCGCCGGCTCTCGGTATGATCAAGCCTTTTATAGCGGTCATTTTGTCTGATTCAACACCTACAAATGACCTTTCTTCAATGGTTCAAAGTCAATGATTGAATTTTCGAAAATGAAACGAGCAGCGATCATCTCGAGCTCTTTTCGGAAAAGATGAATGCAGGTAATGACTGTTACTAGTGTCATTTGCTTAATTTTTTCATCGAGTTATAATACAAGTGAGTCCTCTTTGGTTTTTTCGTTAGGGAAACGGCCTCAAACCCTTATCAAAACCAAGGGGACTTTTTATTTTTCTTCATTACTGAAATGTTCCTTTAATTTGTTGGTATGCCTTTTGTAAAGCCCGAATACTCAATACGGATGACGCTTCTTTTCGATACTCAGCACTGGAAATTTCAGAAACACGGCGTCCCATGATTCTCGAAAGCTGCAATGTATAGCCAGCTTTTGCATCTGCTTCAGGATCTGGATTGACTTCATTCTTTATATCGTTTGCTAATTGATCAAGAATTTCCTGAGTAAATGGTTTCCCAATCAATTGTGAAACAGATTGCACTTTGTAAGGGACACCTTGAGGGCTGACATTCCCTAAAGCTACCTGAGCATCTTTCACCGTGTCATCTTCATTTAACTGAAGAGTCGCCGCTGCTGAAACAATGGGAATATGTCCATGTCTTCTTGTTACTTCCAAAAATCCATATCCCGTCTCTTTTGTTAATTTTGGGAATATGATTTCGACAATGATTTCATTTTGTTTCACTGCTGTTTTAAAGTGGCTGACGAAAAACTCTTCTCCGGAAAGTACGCGTTTGCCATCAGGACCGGCAATGACAAACTGAGCATTTAACACACGAGCAACGACTCCGTATTCAGCGCCTGGCGGATTTTGTCTCAGGCTTCCTCCTATCGTACCTCGATTGCGGATCTGGAAATGCGCAATATGAGTAACGGCTTCCTGAAGCAAAGGACAATTTCGTTTTACAATTTCAGACTTTTCAACGGTGCGGTGTCTTGTTAATGCCCCGATTTTAATGGCATCACCCGTTTCTTCAATATAATCAAGATCTGTGATCCCATTTATATCAACCAAACATGAAGGACGAGCCTGCCTTAAATTCATTTCCTGCATCAGACTTTGTCCTCCAGCGATGATGACTGTATTGTCTCCGTACTTTTCGAGTGCGGTTATCGCTTCATTTACACTTTTAACAGCCACATATTCAAATGGAACTGGTTTCATTCATTCTTCCCCCTAACCTATCATTTTCCGGAAGATAACGCTTTCAAAGAATCATTACCTTCGTAAGATACAAATACAATTCGAAAATCTCCAATTTTCGCAATCATATGTTCCATTTCTCCCACTGTAAAGTGCGCGAGAATCTCACCTCCAGCTTCCAAAACAGCAGGATGAACGTCTTGTATGTTCTCCACACGAAGGTGAAAGCTTCTCAATGATTCTTTCTCTAAATCTGTCTCTTCTAAAAGTTCAATTCCTAGCGGAGAAAAAGCCACTTTTATCACGGAATCGTTTATTTGCACATTTTGCCGCTGAAAAGTTGTTCCGAAGAGCCTCGAAAAAAATTTGATCGATTGATCGATGTCTTTTACCTGCAATGCCACTCGTTCAATTCCTTTAATTTTCATGAACTGACGTCCCTTCTTTTAGTCCGTTCCTATATTTTTTTACTACTTCATAATCATGACTAGGAAGAACAATATCAGCCTCATTCTTAATTCGAATCATCGCTCGATAGGTAGCCTCTAAATCGTAAATTAATCCAGGTGGAATTTCTTGATTAATATTTAATTCAACATTTCTGGCAATGTCTCCAAGAATAACTGCGGTGCCGAATTCAGTTTGGACATATACTGCTTGGCTGCCTGGCGTATGAGTGTTTTGGAATAAGACACATTTCACCCCAGGAGCTATTTCTGTATCCCCTTCGATCAAATGAACTTGAGGCCACAATGGGTCAATTAATTCTGCAATGTCTTTTCTGTCATAAAATAACGCCCCTCCCCCGATTTTCAGCTGCGAAGATACCATTGGTGCCGCAGCAGCCTGCAATTCAGTGCGTTGGACGATGAATTTTGCATTCGGAAATTCGGCGCATCCTCCTGCATGATCATAATGGAGGTGAGTTAGAATTACCTTTTTTATCTCTTCAGCTGTAAAGCCATGGTTCTTCAATTGGGTGCGAAGGCTCCATTCAGGTTTTGTCCGATGAGGACCTAAGCCATGAACGGTCTGGCAGCGTTCAGCATCTCGAAAACCGGTGTCCACTAAAATTGGCTCTTCATTAAATGTCGGAACTAAAAGCCAAGCTAAAATCGGCACCGTTACCATCGATTTGTCGCCGCTCAGCGACCAAAATGTATCTAATACCTTTGATACATCTGCTTCTCCAAGCACCAAAGGGTATATTTCCCAATTATGATTTGACATTTTGCATTTCCCCTTGCTTAATCCATTCTAAAACTCGTTCAGGAGTAATTGGTAAATCTTTTACAATTACACCAAAAGGTGATAAAGCGTCTTCTACCGCATTCGCTACTGCTGCTGGAGACGGAATCGTTCCGCCTTCTCCCATTCCTTTTGTACCAAGCGGTGTAAAAGGTGATGGGGATTGCATGTGAATGGTTTCGATGTCTGATACATCCATTGCAGTTGGACATAAGTAATGCTGAAAATCAGGGTTTGTCATTAATCCGTTGCTGTCATATGCAAGGTCTTCTAACAGCACGCCACCAATTCCATGTGCGATGCCGCCGGCAATTTGTCCATCTGCAATCATAGGATTGATAATTGTGCCGCAATCATGGGAAACAACGAATTTGTCTACTTTCACAAGCCCGGTTTTAATGTCAACCTCTACTAGAGCAACAAAGACTCCTGTCGGATGTGTCGTATAAAGATTGACTCGCCCGTGTTCATCAGGCTCCCACTTCACTACTTTACTCGTCCATGTATAGGTTGCTTCTAAATTGCAATCTATTCCTTCCGGCACTGTCGCATAAGGTCCCGGCCATAGATAAACTTTATTGCCGATTTCTTTTAAACTGATGGCTGCTTCCGGATTTGTCGTCCCTTTAACCCTTACTGTTCCATTTGCCATTTCAAGATTTTCCGGATCTTCCTTAAGCAGATAACCGGCAATTTTTAAAAGCTTCTCCTTTAACATCTTGGCAGCTTCATATACGGCAGAAACAGTATACGTTGCACCTCTGGAAGAAAATGGACCTAATCCGTACGGCGTAATATCCGTATCTCCATAAACAAATCGAATATCGTCTATATCTACATCCATAACTTGTGAAACAACTTGTGGAATCGTTGTTTCAACCCCTTGACCTATGTTCTGATGGCTGGTTAATACTTGGAAATGTCCCTCAGGCGTCATTCGTACAGTTGCTGCCTGATAACCATTAAATATGCCATTAAAGACAGCAGCGCCAGACGGCTCAAGCATAGCGGCGATTCCAAGTCCAATGTACTTGCCTTGTTTACGAAGCTCTAATTGTTTCTTTTTAAAGTTTTGATAATCGATTTTATCCATTACGAGATCCATAAGTTTATCAAAATCTCCGCTATCATAAAGCGGCCCAGAAATTTGTTGATAAGGAAATTCGTCTTTCTTTATAAAGTTGCGACGTCTTAATTCTTCTGGTGATATACCAAGTTTTCGAGCTGCTATATCCATCATCCGCTCAATAGGATAATTGGCAATATCCTTTCCATATCCGCGGTGCGCACCATAAGGCGCTTTATTTGAAACGACCCCAATGATTTCTACGTCATAAACAGGCACTTTATATGGACCTGGAAAATAAGCACCTGCTACCGATAAAGCAGGGGTTCCCGGTGCATGGCAAGTTCCATCAACCCCAATATTTCCAATCAGCTTCGCTTGAAGTCCTGTGATGCGAAAATCTTTGTCGAACCCAATTTTCACCGTGCAAGTATAGTCTCTAGAATGAACTCCAGTTAGAATATTCTCTACTCTGTCTTCCGTCCATTTAACCGGCTTGCCAAGCATGCGCGCCATGATACAAGCAATGATTTCTGCATTTGCCTGCAACTTTGTGCCATAACCGCCGCCAACATCCGGGGCAATAACTCGTATATTATGCTCAGGCATTTGCAATGTCTGGGCAATCAGCGTGCGTACTTGAGAAGGTGCCTGTGTCGAGCATGTAACTGTCATCTTTTTAGATCCAGGATTATATTCGGCAATACATACACGAGACTCCATCGGAGTTCCGGTGTAGCGGTTGTGTGTAATGGTTTCTTCAAAGACATATTCCGAATTGGCAAATGCATCGTCTATATCGCCGATAGTGGTTCTCGATTCTAATTGTTTATTATCTCCCCATTCTTCATAAAGAAGCGCCTTTGGCTCCAGTGCATCTTCAATCGTCACAACAGCTGGTAAAACCTCATATTCTACTTCAATAAGATCGACTGCATCTTCAGCAATATATCGGTCTTCGGCAGCAATAACGGCCACTGGCTCACCGACATAGCGAACCTTTTTATAGGCAATCGCATACACTTCTGGTACTTTGTTAAATATATTGATCGTCGGTGCAAGTGGTCCTGAATATTGAAGTGCCTCTTCTCCCGTTAGAACAGCTACTACTCCAGGCAGTTTTTTCGCTTTGCTTGCATCAATATTTACAATACGTGCATGAGCATGAGGACTCCGTACAATGGCCAAATGTAACATGCCTGGTTTTTCAATATCATCGGTAAATTGTCCATTACCAGTCAAAAGTCTTATGTCTTCTTTACGCTTCAAACTTACACCTAAACCTTTTTTTACAGTAACCATTTTTTCGCCTCCTCTGTTTTTTTATTTCTTAATTAATATAAAGTTTTTACTAAGTATTTTTTTATATTGTTGAAGATAATGAAATTTTGTGGATATTGTGCGTTTATGCCTTATAAGGTTAATTTTATTATTTGAATATTTAGGTTATTTTTAGTTAGTGCTTACTTTATTATTTGGCGATATCAAAAAGTGCTAATTCAAACGAGAAAATAAAGATTTAAAAAATTGGATAGATTAAGCGCTTGCAAATGATTACTATATGCATCAAGAAGACGTCTTCTATATTCAAAATAAAGAATGAGAAAGGGGATGTTGGATGAGCGAGGTGTTTATCACTTTATTTTTTCTAGTATTTGCTATTGTTATGTTTGTATGGGAAATAATCCCTTTATCTATCACGGCAATGATCGTTGCAGTTGGTCTTACGGTTTCCGGGGTTCTTGAGCCTGCTGATGCTTTTGCTGGGTTCGTTAATGAAAATGTTCTTCTTTTCATGGCGATGTTTATCGTTGGTGCTGCTTTTTTTGAAACGGGTATGGCACAAAAAGTCGGAGAGGTTGTTACTAAATTTGCTAAAACAGAAAAACAGTTAATCATAGCTGTGATGATAGTTACTGGATTAATGTCTGGATTTCTTTCTAATACTGGAACAGCAGCAGTTTTAATACCGTGTGTCATAGGTATTGCAGCGAAATCCGGTTTTTCGCGTTCCAGATTATTGTTACCTCTTGTGTTGGCTGCTGCAATGGGAGGGAACTTAAGTTTAATTGGTGCGCCTGGAAATATGATTGCTCAGTCAGCGCTTCAAGATATTGGATTAGAATTCGGCTTTTTTGAGTATGCCAAAGCAGGTTTACCAATTCTAATTGTAGGTATTTTGTACTTCAGTTTATTTGGTCATAAGCTTTTACCAAAGGGTGAAGATACTCTTTTAGATTCAGATTCCATTTACAATAAACAAATCGATTATTCAAGCATACCGAAATGGAAACAGCATATGTCCTTCATTGTGCTCGTATTAACTATTTTGGCGATGGTATTTGAAAAACAAATTGGAATAAAGCTTTATGTGTCAGCGTGGATAGGAGCATTAATATTAGTAGCGATGCGGATTATTTCTAAAAGTAATGCGATGAAGTCAATAGATATGGATACGATCATGTTATTTGTCGGTTCTCTCGCACTAGCTAAAGCTATAGATGTAACTGGAACAGGGGCGGTCATAGCCGATTCAATTATTGGTGCTGTAGGAAACACTCCATCTCCTTACGTTCTGTTGTTCGTTATTTTAATACTTTCGGCGATGATGACAAACTTTATGTCGAATACGTCGACAACTGCATTGCTCGTTCCTATAAGTCTTTCCATTGCTAGTGCTATGGGTGCAGATCCAAGGGCCGTTTTAATGGCGACAGTAATTGGTGGTTCCATGGCTTATGCGACACCTATTGGAATGCCGGCAAACACAATGGTCTATGGTATAGGAGGGTATAAGTTTAAAGATTATGTAAAAGCTGGCGCACCGTTAATTATTATTTCAATTATTGTATCGATGATTTTGTTACCGATTTTCTTTCCTTTCTATAGGTAAAATGGTGGTTAAGCGCTTTATTTTAGCTTATAAACAAAAGTACCATTGTTCAAACTCATACTTAAAAGTTGAATCGACTTAAAAATTATCTTATTAGAAAGTGAGGTTGAGATTTTGATGGATAAAAAACAGCAAAAAGAAAAAATGATTGAACTGATGTCGAATTTTATTTCACTCGTTAGCTATAAGCTTCCAGATGATGTGGAAAGTAAATTGAGAGAACTGAGTGAAGAGGAAAGCAACCAGCTTGCTAAAACCATATACAAAACGATGTTTGAAAATCAAAAGATAGCTTATAAGTTAAAGAGACCTTCCTGTCAAGATACGGGTGTACTACAGTTTTTTGTGAAATGCGGCGAAGACTTTCCTTTAATTGGACAGTTAGAAAGTATTTTAAGAGAGAGTACCTATAAAGCAACAAAAGAAACTCCATTACGTCATAATTCGGTTGAAACATTTGATGAATTTAATACTGGAAAGAATATCGGCAGCGGTACACCGAGCATTTTTTGGGAGGTAGTAGAAGGTAGTGACAAAGCAGAAATTTATACTTATATGGCAGGCGGGGGGTGTACACTTCCGGGAGTGGCAACGGTTCTAATGCCGAGTGAGGGATATGAAGGGGTTGTCAAGTTTGTGCTTGATCGTATGACAAGCTACGGAATTAATGCATGTCCTCCTCTTCTCGTCGGAGTAGGTATCGGTACATCAGTTGAAACAGCAGCTTTAAATTCAAAGCTGGCACTTATGAGGCCTGTCGGTAGTCGAAATGAAAATGAAAACGCTGCTAAATTAGAGAAACTTCTCGAAGATGGAATAAATGCGATCGGTCTTGGTCCTCAAGGATTAAAAGGTTCGAAGTCTGTCATGGGAGTTAACGTCGTGAACTCAGCAAGACATCCTTCTACTATCGGAGTAGCTGTTAATACAGGCTGTTGGTCGCATAGAAGAGGCAAAATCACTTTTGATAGAAATTTGAACTATGAAATTCACACACACAAGGGGGTAAAGTTGTGAATAAGAAAATATTAACTACTCCAATAACAGATGAAGATCTAAAGAATATAAGAATAGGAGATATTATTTACTTAAACGGAACGTTAGTTACTTGCAGAGATGTCGCTCATAGAAGAGTGGTTGAAGGAGGAATTCCGTTACCGATTGACCTTAAAGGAAAAGCGATTTTCCATGCGGGTCCCATCGTGAGAGAAACTGAAGATAAAAAGTATGAGATTGTTTCTATCGGCCCTACTACAAGTATGAGAATGGAAAAATTCGAAAAACAATTTATTGAAAAAACTGGCGTTAAACTGATTATCGGAAAAGGTGGAATGGGGAAAAGGACAGAAGAAGGGTGTAAAACTTATAAAGCTCTTCATCTCGTCTTTCCCGCTGGTAATGCAGTTTATGCTGCAACAAAAGTTGAACGGATTAAGGACGTTTATTGGACAGACTTAGGAATGCCGGAGTCACTTTGGGTATGTGAAGTGAAGGAATTTGGTCCTTTAATTGTTTCCATTGATGCAGAAGGTAACAATCTATTCGAACAAAATAAAGCGGAGTTTAATAGAAAAAAAGAAGAGCAATATGAGTACATTAGCAAGCAGGTAGGATTTATTAAGTAGTCGAGGGAGTTTTGTGAATCATGCGAATAATGACCAAGACCCAAACGATAATTCGGTATCAACGATATGAAGGCAATATTTTCTATGGCGTTTTAGAAGGAGATGAAATTTTACAACTGTCTAGTGATTTTAAGGACATTGTCCACAATGAATTAAAATACGATGGTGAAAAAGTAAAATATAGTGATGTGCAGATTTTAGAACCGATAGTACCATCAAAGATTATTAATTTCGGCTGGACATATGCTGAACATGCTGTTGAAACGGGAGGGAAGGTTGGTCTCCAAGAACCATTTTTGTTTTTAAAGCCGCCGTCTTGCTTGATTCCGGATCAAGGGGATATTATCATTCCGCCAAGTGATTTAACTAACCAGGTGGAGATGGAAGGAGAAGTAGCGCTTATTGTTGGAAAACAAGGAAAAAATATAAAAGAAGAACATGCATTAGATTATATTTTCGGCTGTACGATATTTAATGATGTGACCGCGAGGGATCTTACAAAAACGGATCCGCAATTTACTAGAGGTAAAGGATTTGATACTTTTGGTCCTATTGGTCCGTATATTGTAACGGGTATTGATCCAACTAATTTACGAATCGTTACGACTTTAAATGGGAAAGTTGTGCAAGAAGGTAATACGAATCAGATGTTATTTTCGATCCCTTATCTCATAAGTTGGGTTTCGAGAATTATGACGTTAGAGCCCGGCGATGTTTTAGCTACAGGATCTCCTTCCGGCAGTTGTGCGATGAAGCGAGGAGATACTGTAGTCGTCGAAGTAGAAGGTATGGGTAAGCTTTGTAATTATGTGAAGTAAAAGCAATTAGTCTTTACCCGTGGTGCTAGTTGAGCGTTAACACTTAACTAGCACCACGGGTATTTTGATTGTTTGTGCGGATTATTTCCAATCCCGGATACGGTTTGAGAAAATGTGGAAGAAGGGAGATTAGGACTCACTATCCTATAGAAGGACGTGAAAAAGTTCACTCTGAGAGAGGGGATGATAGGGCTTGTGTCGAAAAAAGTAAAAGAATGTTGTCGGGCTGTTTACAAATATAAAAAAAGTCGGGGGGATTTAATGAGTATCGTATACTATGAATGGAAGAATGATAAAAAAGATATAGATGTAAAGCAGTACGTGTATTATATCAAGCATTATCATTACAACTGGCATGAATCATTAGAGTTCATCATCGTTCTTCAAGGCGAGGTTGAAATGAGCGTAAACGGGAATATATATATTTTGCAAGAAGACGATATTATGCTCGTTAACTCTAATGTTGGGCATGCTACTCTTGCGAAAAAGATAAATTCAATAGCTATGGTTATTCATCTTAATCCGATATATTTTCGCTCTTATTACAAAGACTATCATTTACTTCAGTTTTCATGTAGATCTAACTTTAAAACTAGAAATAATGAGAGTTTTAGCCGATTAAGAAATATAGCGCTCGAAATGGTTAAATATATAAAAGGTGAACATCCTGAAGAAAAAATTTACTTCGAGAGCCTTCTTAATCAGCTAATAGCCAATTTGATCAGAGATTTTCCTCCGAAAATGATGTCCTCAAAAGAGTTAGTTAGAAATAAAAAGAGAAAAGAAGATGTAGACAATATTGTTGCGTATATTGAAAAAAACTATAAAAATAAAATTAGTCTTGAAGAACTTTCATCATTTTCAGGATATCATGAAAGTTATATTTCTCAAATTGTAAAGCAACAGCTCGGTATTAATTATTACGAATATCTCACAAGAATTAGACTTCGTGAAGCTACGTATGACTTAACGGATTTAAAAAGAAAAATTTCTGATATCGCTTTGTCACACGGTTTTTCTGATGTCAAGGCTTTTAATATTGCATTTAAGAAAAACTTTGGAAAAACGCCTTCAGAGTACAGGAAGCAGCTCCTCAAAGAAAAGATGCACGAGACTGAGTTGCGGGAAAAAAGATATTTAGAGGAGCATGAGTTTAATACGTTGCTTATGGGCAGGGAAGAAATGAAAAATAAAGTTGTTGCCGACCAAATCAGTAACAAGAAAATACCTAAAGGTTTGAGCGAAGAGGACTTTCTTGATATGAAGGAAATTATAGATAGTTTAGATGATTCTGTTGTTAAACTTATAAATCTATATGATAAATGGCGTAGAGAAGCAAATGATTAGTACTTGATCCTTCCTAATACCAAGCGTTGAAGACAAAAAGGCGAAAATCGCACCTACAAACAGGATGCGAGAAAAAGAAAACGTTTACAAAAAATCAAAATCACAGAAAATTAAAACAAAAAAGGAACCTTAAATTGGAAATAATAAATTTAACGATTTAAAAAAAAAAACCAAGACCCAACCGCTGTTTAAATAAACAGATCGAATGCTGGATGCTTCCTGAGATTATCGAGCAACTTTATATGGGTGGCGGGCATGATAGTCTAAATGGAGAGCCAGCTTACCTTATTGCTGGTTCCTAGCTGGCAAGTTATGCCCACAGAGGATCCATGTCAAGTTGCTGGACGGCATGCTTCGCTTTTGGCTAAGCCCAAAAGGGATAGATTTACACATCTGCTGTAATTGTTTTGAACACCTTGTGGAAAAGAGAACCATACCATTTTTGTAAGTCAGCGATGGTAGCGACTATAGCTTCACTGTTCTTTCCGTTTATCTTAACGATCATTTCTCGGCACATCTTTCGCCCGGTTACGGTCATCAGGGTTTTATCATTGCACTTTTCTGATGACCGTGTCCATCTCCCAATGGCCGAATTCCTTGCGTTCTTCCCATTCCTGCGGGCGTTCTTCGATACTCCGTCCGAGGGTGCGCGTGTTTTTGCGACACAGTTTTTTCACCCTTGGTGCTATATAAAATCAGACAAGCAAAAAAAAGCCCTTGCATGAGGATCTCCTTAACTCAAGTTTGACAGAGTACACTAAAGAAAAGCCCGAAAATACTGGTGTTTTGGACTTTACCCACAACACGTACCACTACACTTGTTAGTGGCACGTGTTTTTTTCTAATACTCTAGGAGGCGCTTGTGTGACAAGTGCTTCAAATGCTAGATTTGCTTGACCTTGTAATTCTGTACGAACGATTTGCTCTTCACCATTCACGCGTATTTTCGAGGCCTTCATCTGGCTTACATCATGCAAAATATCCTTTACACTTGTTTGGCATCCTATTTCTTTTAGCTTATAGGCCAAAAAGGATTCCATGACAAGCGCAAGGAAACAAACCATGATATGGCCTCGAATACGAGATTCCACTCGATGGTACATCGGGCGAAGTTCTAGATTCGACTTCAGGTTACGAAAGGCTTGTTCCACTCTCCACAACTCTTTATAGGCAAGTGCTGCCTCTTCATCCGTTAATGACGAGTTGGTCCGAATGGCGTACTTTCCGTCAAACTTTTCGTCATTGGATACCTTCTCTTCATCAATTTTGGCCGATGCTTTTTCTATCGTTAAAAACTTGGAATACGCACGGTTTTTGACGAGTCCAGATGGACCGAGTTCATCAAGCTTCGATTGAAGGTTTTCTAACACGACTTGACGACTCGCTCGATCACGTTCTTCAGCGTCCGGATTGTAACAGAGTACATACGTTTCGCCATCGATTTTCTTTGACTTCACTTTTAGATTCGGGAGAACCTTCTTATATGGCCCACGGATGGATAATAGCTCTTGGGCTTTCTTCGACTTTCGTAATTTGACACCCACAATATATTCCATGCCCAGTTCACGAATTTGATCTAAGTTGGCTTCACTAACCATTCCGCGGTCTCCCACTAGAATGACTTTCTGAATAGGATAGCGCTTCTTCAGGTCTCCAACCACCATGCCAAATGTCTTCGTATCATGCATGTTTCCAGGGAAGACTTGATGCCCAATCGGAATCCCTGTTTTGGTCATTAATAAGCCAATCACGACTTGTTTTCGATCTCCACGATGATCTTTGGAGTAACCATAGTGAGCCAGCAGTTCGTCTGCTTCCTCTCCTTCGAAATAGGTGCTTGTCGTGTCGTAAAACACGATATCTACTTCTAATGAGGTTAAATCGGTTAAATGTCCATAAAGTTGTTCCTCAATTTTTTCTTTTTGTTCACTTAAGAAGTCTAATGCACGATAGTAGTGATGGAGTTGAATGTCTGAAAGACCTTCTGCATAAATCGTGTCGATCCATTGTTTGAAGATATAATGCTTACTATTGGGATCCATGAGACGGTTTAACACCATGGCAAAAATGGCTTCGTCATACTGAGAAGCAGCCTCGGAATCATCCATGATTTTACGTAATAGCCGACCAAGCCCTAACTTTTCCCATACCTTTCGGAACAGATAAACCGGCCCAAACTCTTTTGTCCAAAGCACGGAGACAGAAGAGGAAGAGCCTTGCCCGTGAATTCGGTCAAAGTAACGCTCTGAAAATTTGGCTAATCCCTCGATTATGTTATCGACAGAGCCATTCTCTAATAAATGTTCTAACCTCCCTAGATTACAAAGCGTTTGTTGCCGAACTTTATTGTCTACACGAAATGTACGACATATTTGTAGATATTGACGAACAGAACCATTTTTATTTTTTTGCTTATTAATTCGAATATACATAGCACTAATAGTATAACATATATTACATATTATTGAATATACAAAAGTTATCCACATAACACTACATAATGATTATATTTTCGATAAAAAAAGTGGATAACTATTGGTATAATCACCTTTAGTTATCCACATGTAGTGAAATGGTGTCAAACTTGAGCTTAAAATGAAAGGGCAACGAAACATCAATAGGAGAAGTTCTCGTGCAAGAGCACTTTCATTTTACTACAGTCAAAAGCAATATGCCGCCATTTTCTTTTTTGTCTCCGCTCAACTGTGCATCTTCAACGCCGCAACCGTCATTTGGTAAAACAAGAAGATGACGAGATCATTGCGATTCACATTTTGGGAAAGCTGTTTGACTTTACTTCCGAACGAGCTTGGCACCGATTGGTGATCGGAAACTTATTTTCGAAAGATTTATTTCCTGAACGCTCTCGATATAACCGTCGTTGTTGAAATCTTGGCTTTGCCGTCAAATGGATCCGATATCAACTAGCCAAACGCGGACAACATTACGCTTATGCAGTAGTGGACAGCTTACCCATTGAACTCTGCCACCACGCACGAATGTATCGTGTCAAACGGTTTCAAGGAATCGCCGATATTGGGTATTGTGCATCCAAAAAGATGGCTTACTATGAGTTGAAGCTTCATCTTCAGATCACCGACCAAGCGCTTCCGATGGGATATGTCGTCACCGAAGCATCCTGCCACGACCGGACAGCTGCAGAAACCGTGATGACCCAACTTCCTCATCCGTACGCACTTGGTGATAAAGGATATGTGAGCCAAGACTTGCAAAAGAAGCTGTATGATGAATACAAGATCGCTTTTGGGACGCCCGTTCGGAAAAACCAGAAGATCCACCAATCGAAAGCATGGAAACGGTGGATGAAACGAAAGCGCAAAGTCATTGAAACCGTGTTTTCAGTTCTCATTGATCAGTACCGGATCACAGAGATTCGAGCCAACTCTGTTTCTGGATTTGAATCAGCTTTGGATGGCATTTTACTAACTTATTCACTCGTAATTCTTGGGCTAGTTGAGCGTTAAAGTTCAACTAGCACCACGGGTTTCTTAATTATTTTTTGATTAGGATCATTTGTCCTTGTAATCCTTGTAATCACCTCCTTAAAGAGGGATAACTATTTTGAATATTGGGAATATTAGGAATATTAAAATGATCATGAGCTGCTCATGATACTAACTGACGGTCTTTTTTCTTACGCAAAAATCCGCCCGCACGCTTGTTTCGAAAAGCAATGATCTCAGCAAGAATACTTAACGCTATTTCCTGAGGAGACTCCGAACCAATATCTAATCCAACAGGATTAAATATGTGATCATATTGGTCAATGTCGTCTATTTGAAGAGCTTTAAATATTTTTTGGCATCTAGAACGCGGACCTAAAATCCCAATATACCTTGCATCCGTATGAAGTATATGTTTCAGAACATTTATATCTCGTTCCAAATGATGGTTCATAATGACCACATACGATTTGGAACTGACTTTTACCTTTTCGGGAATTGAGCTTGCATCTGCTAAAATTCTTTTCGCACCTGGAAAACGAGCTTCTGTTAGATAGGCTGATCTTGGATCGACTACGGTTGTATTAAATCCTAATCTAACACTAAACTCTGCTAAAGGAATGGCATCATGACCCGCACCAAAAATGATTAATTCAATCGGAGGAATATTTACATCAAAAAATACATCGACTTTTTCTCCGTTTGATAAGGTGAATGTTTTTGTTTCCGATTTTGGATTTGTACTTTGTAATAGATTTTTCGAAAAATCGCAGACGAATTGATGTAATTCATTATTGTCCAGCTTACCTACCGTTTGATAGTTTTCAGAAACAAAAATTTGCTTCTGTCCGGAATGTGAACGGAGTAAGTCTAAAGTGGTTGCTAAAACACCCATTTTTTCTTCTTTTACACAAGAAAGCCAAGCTGTCAATGGATTCTTTGAAAAATCTTCAATCGAGCGATCTAATGTTAATTCATCAAAATTGATTTTTTCAATATAGATATCAACAGTACCAGGACATCCTAGCCCCAGCCCCCAGACGAGATCTTCATCCATATCATAACGCCTTAGCACAGGTTTTCCATTCTCTATAACCTGCTTAGCAGCTTCGGCAACATCGGGTTCAAGGCAGCCGCCAGAAATTAAGCCGGTTGTGTTACCGCTTTCATCAATTAGCATTTTGGCCCCTTCTCGTTTATAGGCCGATCCTTTTACACGAACGACTGTCGCTATCGCCGCTTTATTCATTTTATTTCCATTCTCCAAAATTTGGTCTACAATACTTTTGTTATCGTTCAACTGTCTCTCCCCCTATTTTCGGAACGTATCCCAACATTCTGGAAACTTGAAATGCTGCTTCTTTTAATTGCGATGTAAAATCATTTTGATTTTCTCTCATTCTCGTTGTTGGACCGCCTAATCCGATTGAGCCGGCCATATTTCCAGTAAAATTAAAGATAGGTACGGCATAGCAAGTTAATCCTATTTCAATTTCTTCCCTGTCAATCGCATAACCGTTTCTTTTAATCTCAAGTAATTCTTTCCGAAGTTTATGAGCATCTGTAATGGTGTTCTCTGTATATTTTTTCATCCCTTTTTCCTCTAAAATTTTTTCGACTTCCTCCCATGTGAAAGTGGAAAGAATCGCTTTTCCGACCGCTGTGCAATGAACAGGTCTTCTCATCCCAAGCTGAGCTGTCGTTCGAATGGACTGCGTCCCCTCTTTTTTGTAAAGATAAACAATTTCTCCGTTGTAGTAGCCAGCCAAAAATGCAGTTTCTCCCGTTTTCTCCGCCAATTTTGTCAAATAGGGGGCAGCGATATCGACAACTTCAATATTATTCAATCCCGAAACACCGATTTGTACCGTTTTCCAGCCAACATAGTATCTTTCAGTATTTGCATCTAAATGAATATAATCACAATGCTTTAACGTTTCGATCAGCCGATAAATGGTAGTTTTCGGCATATCCAACTCTTTCACTAAATCAGCTAATGAAATACCGCCATTTGCAAAAGCAACCTTCTCAAGAACAGTGAGTGCTTTTATAACTGTTGAATTGATCTGTCTATCTGAGGGCTTAGGATTGACCATGAATATTTCTCCTCCTATGATACCGCTCACAAATCAAATTTGGAACGTTGTTTCAATTTTAATAATAAAAAAGACCTTTTTTTATGTCAATATAATTTTTATTATTTTCTATAAATTCTAAATGAAGTTACTATTATTAAATTTCTTGCTTAGTTCAGGCAACCAACCATTAGGAGAGATGAGTACGTCAAATTGTGCAGGATCAAATAGAATATGGTGATAAGACAAAATTCTTAGAGATGGAAAATATCATGCAGTTTGTTCTAGAAATTTTTTCCCATCCGCTTTTCAAGGACATAAAATAATAAGAGTATGATAAAGTTCCGTAAAAAATTAAAGTTGTTTTTCATTTTCCTTAACAATATAACTTTTACATTTTATTCGGATTTCTTCTGTGAATCTTTAAATTTATTAAATTTGTTGCTAATAACTGGGCTTTTACTTTATTATTTGAAATAGGTGTTGCTTATACCAATTTAATACAGTGGTCTCAACAATTGGGCTTTCAAATGTTTTGGGTATTTTTAGGAAGAATGGTATTTTATCCTTTTGTGTAAGAAGAATATGGACGGAACAGGCAAGGTGGCAGCCGATTTGAACTTTGCAACTATCTAAAAAAGAATTGGCGTGCTTTCATATTTCAGCTTTAACTTTACGTGATAAAGCATTGGGCATCTGCTCAATGCTCTATTGTTTGTTCATTTTACGCAGAGTGGTGAAAAGGTTATGGAATTTGTACTGATTGTATTGCCGGCTTTTATCATTTTTGCAGTCGGATATGTAGGGCAAAAAACAATTGGCTTTGACATTAAATCTATTTCGGTCATGACGACATACTTAATGTATCCGTTTCTTGTCTTCCGGACATTTTATACAAACAAAATTACACTTGATTATTTTTATATTCTTATATTTTGCTTGCTTTTATGTTTCATATTAATGGTTATCGTAAAAATTGTAAGTAAATTAAAAAAATTGCCACAATCGATAGAGTCTGCCATGATGTTATCAGCTGTTTTCATGAATAGCGGCAACTATGGGGCCCCAATTATATTGTTTGTTTTTGGTCAAACTGCTTTTGATTATGCAGTCATCATGATGGTTATCCAGTCCTTTTTAATGAATACGATCGGTCTTTACTACGCTGCCATTGGCAGCAAAGAAGACAGCAGCATAAAAAGCGCCCTTATGAAAATAGTGAAAATGCCCGTTTTATATGGTTCAGCTGCCGGCATTTTGCTTCAAATTCTGCATGTTCCGGTGCCTGATTTCATCATGCAGCCTGTCGGTTTGATTGCCGATGCAACGATTCCGACCATTATGGTCATTCTCGGAATGCAGCTCGCCAACATCCAGCTAAAAAGTGTAAAAGCTGGCGACGTCGCTTCCATCTTTATCATTCGCATGATCATATCGCCTATTATTTCAATTGGTATTATTCTTTGTCTTCCGCTTGAAGACTTGCTTGCAAAAATTTTAATCATTCTTGCATCTATGCCTACTGCAGCCAACACGACAATGTTTGCTGTTCAATTTCAAACAGAACCAGATTTAGTTTCATTCAGCACATTAACCACGACGCTGGCCAGCATTGCTACAGTGCCGCTCTTGCTTGCGCTGCTCTCTTAAAAAAGAAACGAGCGAGCAGCATTACATGAACGGCAGCTCAAATGCGTCAAATGTGTCACATCTCTTTTTTATAATTTGCCATCATATTTTGCAAAATGTCCACCAGCTTTTCGATACCGACTTGCAAATCATGCTCGCTCAAATAAGAATAGCTGATGCGAATATAATGTTGTTTCGGTTCATGAAGAAAACAGGCGCTTCCGGGCAAATAAGAAATCTTATTTTTCCGAGCTGCTTCTTGCAATTTTATTGGCTGAATCACGGATGGAAGTTTAATCCAGGCATTCAATCCGCCTTTTGGTTTATAAATCATTACTTCCTCTAAATTTTTGAATGCGTCAAGAACCGTATTTCTTCTTAATTCAAGTGCAATTTTTAGTTTTTCCATATGATTTTTCATCCGCTCCGTCCGCAAAATGGGAAGCAGCGCTTTTTGCGGTAAGAGCGGGCTTCCGATATCCATTGTCGCTTTCGTGCCGTACAGCCAATCGAATAAAACCCCATCCACAATGACAGCCGCAATGCGAATGCCTGGCGCAGTTGTTTTGCTAAATCCTTTAAGGTAAATGACGTGACCGTTTTTATCAAAGAATTTTATTGGCTTTGGCACCGTAATATTGTCAAATGAAACTTCGCTGAACGAATCGTCTTCTAAAATTAAAAAATGGTACATTTCTGCGAGTTCTACCAATTGCTTGCGGCTCTTTTCCGGCATGCATGTTCCAGTAGGATTTTGAAAGGTTGGGTTTACATATAATAGTTTTGGTTGATGCACCTGCAATTTATCCTCCAATTCATCCACTTTCAGTCCCTCTTCATTTACTCCAATCGATACGACTTGAAATCCTTTATTGACAAACACATCAATGGCCGCACCATAACAAGGGCTTTCAACCATCACAACATCCCCTGGACTTAACAAAGTTTGCGCCACTAAGTCAATTCCTTGCTGTGCACCGCTTGTAATGATCATTTTGTCGTGTTTAACAGATAAGTGATGGAAGTTAAATAAATAATTGGCAATTTCATACCTTAATTCTTCATCTCCTTCAATAGGACCATATGTCGACAACACAAGGGGATGCTGCTCCAATATTTTTTTCATTTCTTGAACAAGGAAGTGAGATGGAAGCAGCCTTGGATAAACGACTGCTTGGGAAAAGTCATAAATCTCTTTTTCACGATAGGCGAGATATTGTGATCTTGTTCCATTCATCTTCATCTGATGCTGCCAGTCGAAAGATTCAGAGTGCTTTTCATATGATTTTTTCTTTCCTGCTGCAACAAAAACACCTTTACCTTGCTGAATCTGTATATATCCTTTCAATTCCAGCAGTTTGTAGGCTTTTTGCACCGTCAGAAAGCTTACATTAAGTTCATTTGCTAACGATCTTAAAGAAGGAAGCCTTTCACCGTGAGGAAGCATGCCCGATTGAATCCGTTCTTCGATTTGCCTGCTGATTTGTTCATAATATGGGGTGCCTAATTTTTTATTAATCGATAATTGCATTGTCTCCCCTCCCATTACATAAAAGACAAAAGATAAAAGCGCATAACTGTTATACAGTGCATTGTACTGTTATATACCGTTGTCGTTATAATATCAAAAAACTTAACAAAAAGGAGTTATTCGTCGTGGTTATTTTGAATTACTGTTTTATATGCTTAATTTTTGGAACAACTTTTTTAGCTATCAAAATCGGAATTGAAGCAGGGGCACCGCCGTTTTTTTCAGCGGGAATGCGTTTTTTTGCCGCTGGGGTGATTATGATGGCCGTCTTTAAAATGCGGAACTATCGATTGAAAACCGTTTTATTTTCCTCTTCGCTCGTGTTTAACGGTTTTTGCTTAACTTTTATCACTTTTGCTTCATTATATTGGGCTGAGCAATTCATCCCGTCCGGACTAGCTGCTGTATTATCTGCAACAGGCCCGATGATGGTGCTGCTCCATCAGGCAAGAGAGAATAAACAACCGATCAAAAAAGAACAATTAGCAGGGATGGCAGCTGCTTTAATAGGCGTCTTTTTGATCTCTTCACCGGGGTTCTCTTTGTCTGTCTCCGGCATGTGGGTTTTGGCTTGCTTTATGATCATATTAAGCGAGTGGTTTTATGGACTTGGGACAGTTCGGGCAAAAATGTTTACAAGCAAACATCCGGATATCTCGCCGTTTCTTTCAAATGCCGTACAAATGTTTTACGGCGGCATTTTCTTATTGGCTGTATCCTTTTTAACGGGCGAACAAGGCAAATGGCTGCTGCTGGCAAGCTATGAAACGGTGTTATCACTGCTCTATTTAATCATCATCGGCTCCATCGTCGGCCACGGGCTGTATTATTGGCTTGTTTCAAAAACAAATCCGGTTTTTCCGTCAACTTGGCTTTACATTTCGCCTCTTGTCGCGCTAATCGCCGGCTACATAATATTAAATGAAATCATGAAACCCATTACGCTGATCGGCGCCTTCTTGATCTTATTTGGTGTATTTTTAACTAATCGATCAACTTTTTATGAGTATTGGAAAAAGGGAGCGCTATTTCACAGGACCGCTTCAAAAAATTTTGATTGAAAACTCTGGAATATTTTAAAAAAAGCCGTTAAATCCCTGCGACAAAAACTTTCAGTGTGCCATTTCATCCATAGCGATTTAAAAAAATGAGGCCAGCTTGCCTCTCTCATTCAGAGGACAAGCTGGCCGGATTCTTTTGCACAGCTCTCTTAATATGTTTTAAATTTACCCATTACTTGATTTTTTTCAGATCGGCCACGTTGCGGCAAATGAAAGAACGACGACTTATCTATGTGCAAAGTGGGCTATTTTCAACAATAAAAAAGCTTGCAGAGAAAAAATACTTCTTTCTCCGCAAGCTGATAGGAAAGGAGAGTTCTATTTAACCCTCTTCAATCCATTAATTTTTTCTAAAAAAGTCAGTAAACGCGTTGAAAATTTCCAATCCTTGATAAGACAATAAAGAGAGAGCTGTAATTGAAAAAAATGCTGTTAAAAACATACGTAACCATATCATGGTACTCATCCTCCTTTGAATGATTTGTTTATGATTCATTCAAGCAGGTGAGACCACATAATTCGATTCGTAAAAGACGGGATTTAGCAAAAACCGTCTTTTGACAGATTGCACAAAGCAATAGCAGAAATAAGTGGTGCTTAACGCTATAAAAATGTAACTGGCAATATCAACCCAAGAGTCTTTTCCTATATCTGGTCCATCAATCGGAGCAAAATTTTCTGCCAAATGATCGATGGTGCTAATTTCGTGTACAGCATTTATAGTATGACTGGAACGATCACTAGAAATGTATAAACAGGTAATACTTATAAAAATAAAAATTGTCAGGGCAACGATTTTTTTCATGTATTCACGCCCCTTTAACATCTTTTCTTCATTATATACTCGGTTTTAATATTTTAAAACAAAAATGTTTTTCTGTCTTCCCCTCTGTTTGATTATTTAACGAACAATTTCTTTTCCTCGATTCTGCCATCTGCTTTAGTTCTGTAAGATTTCACTGTTGAATCCGGGAGGCAATCCGCAGTGCCTTCAAAAAACTTCACCTGTTTCTGTACGAATTTCCGAAATGCTGTCTGTCGGCAGGTTTTATTTTTTGAGACTTATTAAACGAATCAGTGAGGAGACCAAAAAAGCAGCAGCAACAGCTAGAAGAATTTTTCCGACAAGCAATGCTGTTATTTTCAGCACGAATACTGCCAAAATCATGACTAAACTGATTGCGATCATAATGAGAGAATAAGTTTTCATATGAGGTTCATCTCCTTTAGCTGTCTGTTTTCAAGCAGAAAAAATCGGCTGCCTAATTCGGCATAAATATATCGCTGGTGACTTGTAAATAAAATGCATTGTTCCTTGAACGCTTCTTTCAGCATCATGATTGACTGCTTTTGTGAGGCCTCGTCTAATGAAGTAAAAGGTTCATCCAAAATAATCAACTCAGGTGATCTTGCTAACATACTAATAAGGAATAGTTTACATTTCATGCCTAGAGAGTAATGTTTGACCGGCTTTTGCAAAGCATGTGTCAGATCAAACTGTTCACAAAGCTCTTGGAATTTTTCTTCATATGCAGCTCTTTTTTCTTTTTTGATCCTCCAAAGTGAAAGAATAAGCTCCTTATTTTCAAATCCAGTTAATGCATCATAAACAAGTGGTTTATCAGGAATATAGGCCATTGCTTCTTTAAAACGATCTGTTCCAGGCTTATACTGTTCATTAAATAAAATGTTGCCTGAATCCGGTTGGATTAATCCCGCTATTAGCCTTAGCAAAGTTGATTTGCCGCTGCCATTTTTTCCGATGATACATGCTCGGTCTCCTGCATGTAATTGAAAAGAAACATTTTCCAGCAATGCTCCTTTTTCTGCAGTTTGTTCATACTGAAAAGCCAGTTGTGAAACTTGAAGCTTAACCATTAGAAATCCTCCAATAATCAACAAACAGTTTATAATCCAATAAAGCGAGACAATACGCCACAGCCCCTATTCTGCTTCCTTTTAGCGTAAGAAACTATTCCGTAATAAAGCAGAAATATCAAGATAAAGGGATAAGTACTTATGATTGAAAAAATTAATAGTTCCGGTATTTTCAAGCACTGTGTGAGAAAAAGGTAAGTCCTACATGACAGCGGTCATATAAGTCGTGATTTTCCCTATGAGAATTGTTGTAAAACAAAGTGACTGCGGTCATCTTCCATCAAGTCAACGAACCAATTCCAAACATTGATAGCTATCTAACATAAAAATAACTGCGAAAGAAAAATTGTTTCCTGGTTGTAAATTTGGAATGCGCTCATTGCGAGTATATGGCAGCGAGTTCAAACACAAGAAATAAATCAGTCCCAGCGAGGCAATCACTTATTCAGTAATAGAAAGGATTTTAACTTTTTCAACATGGTCAATTCCTTTCTTCATTGTATTCTTACAGACAATTAGGCAAATGGCTGAAACTATCATAAAATATAGAACAGATATGTAGTTGACAGCACCTGCCGCTTCCCTCAATCCACCAATAAATAGTGATGCGAGCAAGTAATAAATAAAAGGCATGACGAGAAAGTTCCTCATAAAAGCTTGGCCGTTATTTACTATGTTTTCCTCTTCTTCTGTTGTTCCAATCTCGTATTCATGAATAAAATGGAACTTGGTGATAAATGGAAACAAGTATAATTGAATAAATGGAAAAATGAAAAAAGAGATAGTTATTCCAATAAAAGGAATGATCATCCTGAGATCAGCTATTTGGAAATACATAAGAATCATTATATTCCCTATCGTCAAAAAGAAAGATGGAATTAAATATAGGCAATAAAACAATTTCAATTTTGCCCAAAAGAATTCAGTTAACGAAAAAAATGATAGTTGGTACATCCATATGTTTCTTTTTTCGGTGCTAAAAGAAAAGAAAGAAGGAGTCAACATTCTCATTTCCATTGCTTGGTTAGCTAAAACCATCAAGTTCAATGTAAATAATAGCTGTATTTGGAGAGCCGTGTTACCTGTCGCTGACATACATGCAGTAAAGAACCCTATATAAAAAAATGCTTCGTAAGATAAGACCATATAATTAAAAAATTCTTTTGAGAGCAGCCATCTTTTTTCACGTATGATTTGTAGATCTTTATAAATCAGTGCATTCTTCGGCAAAAAAATAGAACGTACCCAATGCAGCAGCTGTAGATAGAAGTGAAAAAAGTCACGAAATCTCTTAATCTCTCCATGATCTTCAGTTGGAATCATTTTAACAGGCAAGGAAAGTACGCCAACTAGAAGGAAAATCAGAGGCCCTAACATCCAGGGAGTCCCAATAAAATGTTCAATCTGCAAATATAAAGAGCCATCTGAAAATAAACTCTTTTGAAAGGAGTTTATTTTATTCCCATATAGATTGATCAGCTGCTGAGATAGATTGACCCAAGCTGTATCTTCAGCTGCAGCCAAAAAGGATGGAAAATTATCCTTAAATGTTTTGAAAATAGGGACTAGAAGACCTGACACAAGAACGCGCCCCAGCATAAAAAAAGCAGTTGAGACAGCGGCGAAAAATACAAAACGGACCCACCCTATTTTTTTTACTACAATGTTATGAATATAGGCACCTGCAAGTTTATTGCTCGTCATAAACAACAGAGCGCCCAGCAGCAAAATATTCAACTGCTTCATCCAGAATAAAGCATCTAATGATTCCGCAATTCGTGATTGAAATAAAATATAAACAAAAAATAGGCTGGAATTTGTAAAAATGCTCCATACCAGCTCTAAAGCAATAAATGTGATATGTATTGATTTGAACGAGACTGGAGCAGCCTGAATAAGATCCATAAACGGTGGAATATGAGTTCTTCGATAAGCTCCGGCTCCCTTAAAAATTGAATAAAGAAGAAAAAAGACAATGAAACCACTCTCCCATTGCTGGCGATATTGCTGGGAGTATAGCCATTTGTACAAAACGGATACGATGACGAAGGCAAGCAAAATATCAAGAATAAAAGAAAACATCATATACTGTTTTGAACTAAGTTTTCTTAAAAAGGGCGCTTTTTTAATAATGAATTCGATGACAGCAGAATATTGCTGTTCCATTCGAATCGATAGCATAAGTGATAATAGCTTTATTAACATTCTCTCACCTGTATTTCAAAGTATGAAAATTCTTCATCGAAAAATAGTTTGACTTTCAAGCGATAATCACTTTTCTTGATTTCCTTCTTTAGATATTAACGAATTGCTTCTTAACCTGCTGCAGCGCTCAATGAACGTCCGTCTGAACCAACTGCTGTTGGAATAGAAACGAGTGCAGTAATAGCTCCGCCAGCTTCAACAACGTTTAAGACAACCGCCGCTACACTTTCACGATCTGCAGCTGGAAACGCTGAAGAGAGTGAGCACAGTGCAAACGTTAAAAAGCCGACTGCTAAAGCACACTAAAAGAAAAGACAGCTTGTTTTATTTCTTTTAGCCATTAACAGTAAATTACTTACTAAAATACTTTTTATTACCACCTAAGTTTAAGATATATTCAGACCACTATCAATACATCTTTGTAAATTTTATTCACAAAACTTTCACTCAAGTTTTTAAATTTTTTTCAACACTCTAACCCACAGATCAGGCAAGTATGAACTTCTATCCTGCTTGGCTTGGTAGGGATCTTATTACTGATTTTGTAGTCATGGAAGGGTATCATTCCGCTTAGGAGGCAGCATTATATCTGATAGGAAATAATGAAGGACAAAAATCTTTTTTATTTATTATATGTCTTTGCATTATAGATCAAAAAATGCCTCTATATAACTTTATTAAGACAAAAGTAGAGCCGATTCTTTAATAGACAGACTCTAAAGTAAATTCATTCAAATTTCGTCTTAACAACTTATACAAAAACAAATTTTCCACAATTTAAGAGATATTCTTCAACTTCTTGATTTGATCAACCATCATAACAAAATTTTTATCTTCATAAGCATTTTCATCTTTCTTTAATGTTAACTATATATTCTTGGTATTCTTTTACAAAGGCTTTCATAAAGTCCATAAAATGGAAATCCAGTACTCTTTGTTTGCTTGAATATATTAACTAAAACAATCAATGAACAAGCGATTTTGGGATTTTTTAAATGTATATTTTAACGCATTCTCATGAGTTTCAATGGTACCTTGAACTATTTCTCCATTACTTAATTTTATTAAGTAATCTCCAATATCCAATAAAAGACCATCATGGAACGTTGAATTTAATAATTCACGTTTTTTACCATTTTCAACAATATACATATATAATCTTTTGCAAAAAGAATAGTTCAAAAGGCTCATCTTTTGTATCCTCATATTCTTCAACTTCGAATATTAGTTTCAACTACTAATCCATCTCACAAATTTATTTTACTTTTATTACATTTTTACCGGATAAAGGATAATCTGTTTTTATGACTCATCTTTATTCACAATTACTTTAACTTGGTTTATTCCGTACTTGTTAATAGAATAAACATAAGATTTATCCCCATTTCTTGCTGTTCCTTTATAAGTTCCTTTTTCTAGAGATTTCATATTCTGAAGGAACATCTTTGGATAAGATGTTATTTATTTCTCCGATCAAATCATTTCCTAGCTCCTGAAATTTTTCCCAATCGATATTTTGATACCGATCATGATTTGTTAGTTGGTTAAATACATCATGATAACGAGAAATAAAGAGAGATAATTCATCTTCATTGTTTTCAGCTGTTTCTTCATTTTGTTGTCCTGTATTCGTTGAAGAAAGATTCGATTCATTACTCTTCCCATTACTGGCTTCATTAGTTGACTCTTGATCTTTTTGTCTGACATTTTCTTCACTGTTTAAAAAATAAAAAGCAGATAGACTGACAAGCAGAAATAAACCGCACAACGATAACACTACTACTTACTTTTTTGACTTCATGTCTTCCACCCTATTCCATTTTTTGATCTATTCTAAATATATAAAATTTTAAATCTATAAAAAATGACAAAAAAGCACCCATCTCATTTGAGAGGGTACTTTCAAGCAGATTAGACCAAACTCAATCTCCATCAATACAATCAAGTTTACACAGAACCTTTGAACCATTTATGTTATACAAGAACTGCTTCTTTTTTTATTACAGTATTTTGAAGAACGAGATTGACCGGATCTCCAACTTGAAAGCGGGAAGTATGTTGAATCAATTCATGTACCGTCCATTCTTCTTCACCTACTTGTACGATGTAATACATTTCTTTTCCTTGATATTGAACAAATTTTACCACCCCATGCGAAGAACCTTCTTTTGCTTTAGACAGCGCCCATTGATCCGGACGGACAGGATATAGACCCTTTTTTTTCAAATTAATAGATACTCCTATATCCGGCCATTTTTCATTAGGAAATGGCTTCGGAATAAACATTTTTTCCTCCCATTTACCTTGAATTAAATTGCATTTGCCTACAAAAGTTGCAACAAATTCTGTCTCCGGCCTTGTAAAAATCATTTCCGGCCGGTCAATTTGTTCAATTTTCCCACGATTCATTACGACAATTCGATCTGCCATCGCAAATGCTTCGCTTTGATCATGGGTAACATATACAATGGAAGCATTTGTGTGACGATGAATGTGTTGAATCTCCTTTCTCATTTCCATTCGAAGTTCAGCATCTAAAGCACTGAGAGGCTCATCCATTAATAAAAGACCTGGTTCTGGCGCAATTGCACGTGCTAAAGACACCCGCTGTTTTTGTCCGCCGGAAAGTTCATGAGGATATCGTTGGGCTAGCGACTCTAACCCAACCATTCGTAAAACATTTTTCACTCTCTCCTCCCGCTGCTCCTTATCAGCCTTTGGAGCAAACGAATGATGCATTAAAGGAAATTGAACATGCTCATATACTGTCATATGCGGCCATAAGGCAAACGATTGAAAAACCATCCCTATGTTCCTTTTTTCCGGCGGGAGGACGGCTTCCGCTGAAGCAACAACAGTATCATTTATCGTAATGGTTCCGCTTGTCGGTTTCATAAAACCGGCCAGTAATTTTAATAATGTAGTCTTTCCACAACCAGAAGGTCCCAAAATGGCGATAAATTCTCCATCCTTGATTGTTAAATCAATGGAATGCAAAGCTGTGACATCCCCATATGATTTTGAAATCCCATCAAGCCGAATCATTTTGTTTTCAACACCTTTCGTCTCCAAACTTTTTCAAGGCTGATAAACAAAAAACTGCCGAACAAAATTCCTAAAACAATTAAACTTGAAAATGCTGTGGAATAAGTGGTATATCCAGCCTGTTCGTAGTTAAAAATAACAACTCCCACCGTTTCGGCTCCTGTAGACCATAGAAGGCTGGAAACTGTCAGTTCGGTCAAAGAGGTTAAAAAGACCAACAAGGCTCCGCCAATGATACCCGGCAAAAGAAGCGGCATGAGAATTCGCCGCCATTTGACCAAAGGTTTAGCCCCTGACGTACGAGCAGCTTCTTCAATGGAAGGCTCTACCTGTGTCAGCGCCGTGTAGCTTCCCCTAACCTGTAAAATGATAAATCTTGTAATGTAGGCAATAATTAAAATCCAAATGGAGCCGTAGATACCCGGGTTCCATCCTGGCAACGGCTGCATCCATGAAAAGATCATACTGAGAGCAAAGACAGTCCCCGGCAGTGCGTAAGGTATCGTTACAAACAGCTCCACTAACTTTGTCCATCTATTTGGTGATTTATAGCGAAGATACGCAATGGCCGTTCCGACAATCAATGAGACAATTGTCGTTAACATCGCAAGCTTCATGCTGTTGCTGATCGCTGACATTGTTTTTGGATCAGAGAATAGAATGTATCGATAGTTTTCCAGTGATAAATTTTCTAATTGAAAAGGGAGCCCGTAAGCTTTTATTAATGATGTCGTACCCATTGAAACGAACGGAACGAAACTCGTGAACAACAAAAGTGCCCAAACGGCTATTTCGATCAAACGCTTCCACGTCAACGACAAATGAATGCGAGGTTCTTTATCCCGTTTGACCGTTTCAATTACACGGCTTCGCCTTAAAAGAAGCCATTGAATAGACAGTCCGATTAAAGCAATTGCTCCCAACAAAATCGATAGAACGGCCGCTCTTGCAAAGGCAGCCGGTCCAAATCCGACGACTTCTTCGTAAATATACGTACTTAGCACACGAATGTTTGCCGGGATACCTAAAAAAGCAGGGATCCCAAAGTTATCAAGATTTGATAAAAAAGCGAGCATCCCGCCGCTACAAATCCCGGGCAATGCTAGCGGAAGGATGACCTTACGAATAATAGTTCCTCTTTTAGCACCGCATGTTTGTCCCGCTTGCTCAAGCTCCAGAGGAATTTTTCTAAACACTTCCACCGTTAGTAAATATACAAGCGGATAATGAGACAAACCTAAAATAAAAATGATTCCACCTATGCTATACAAGTTTGGCAGCTTCCAATCTCCTGGAAGCATATGAAGAACAGCTGCAATTGGTCCATTGCCGCTAAAAAACTGAACCCATGCAAGTGTTGTAATGTATGAAGGAATAATAAACGGAAGAAAGATAAACAGCTGCATCCATTTTTTCCCGCTAATGTTTAAATAGGCGATAACCCATGCCATCGCAATCCCTAAAATAAGTGAAACCAAAGTAGAACCGATGACGATATAAAGCGTATTTTTCACAGTGATCCATGTTTGTTCTTCTTTCAGCACTTCTGAGTAATTCGAAAGTGAGACGGCACCCTCTTCTGTTAAACTTAATAAGATAAGGCGAAAAACGGGAACTATAAAAAATAAAATAATCAGTAAAAACCCGAAACCCATCCACAAGTTTTTCAATGGGAAGAAACGAGAAAACGAGGACGTGCTCCTCGTCATCCCTTTTGTTTGCTCTTTACCAGGAAACATCGTCCTCTCTCCTTTAATTATTGTTGACCAAATATTTCACCAAATTTTGCTTTATCTTCTTCACGAGATTGATAAAGCTCAGATATGTCTGCATTCAGTACGTTCAACTCATCAATCGTTTTTAATCCCTCTGGAGCATTAACGTCTTGGCGAATCGGTGTATATCCAAGTTCAGCTGCTAATTTTTGTCCTTCTTCTGATAAAACGAAATCTACGAAAGCTTTAGCTGCTTCTTCATTTTTTGTATCCTTCATAATACCGATCGGTTCAGTAATGACAGGAACGCCTTCTTTCGGATAGATGAATTCTACAGGTGAACCTTCTTTTTTGGCTCGCGCAGCGAGATAATCAACAACGATTCCGTATGGCTTTTCCCCTGAAGCAACCGATTTTAACACACCGCCATTCCCTTTCGTAACAGCCATTCCGTTTTCTTTTAAACGTTTGAAGAAATCCCATCCTAAATCGTTTTGTCTTGTAAACACTCCAAGATTGTATGCAGCTGCTCCTGAATAAAACGGGCTTGGCATAATCGCTTTTCCTTTTGCGTCGCTTTCCGTCAATACATTCCAGCTATCAGGTATGTTTTGCACACTATTTGTGTTCACTGCAAGAACAGTTGCCATCACTTTTGTGCCTGTGTACATGCCGTCGCTGTCAATAAACTGACCCGGAATTTGTTCTGCTTCTTTTGATTTGTAAGAAAGTAAAAGATCGTCATTTTTTAAACTTTCAAACGTTACAGCGTCTGCAACAAGCAAAACATCTGCTTGAATGTTTCCAGCTTCTTTTTCAGCTTGTAATTTTGCAATCACTTCTTCCGTTCCTGACCGGAAAGTATTGACTTTTACATCAGGATATTTTTCATTAAAAGCTGTCACTAATCTTTGAGCATCTTCATCAGGCTGTGAAGTATAGAAATTAAGTTCCCCTGAGACTTCCTTCTTTTGTTCTGACTGCGTTTCTACATCATTGCTTGATGAGGCATTATTGCTGCTGCCACAGGCAGCTAATACAAAAAGTAATGTGAATATAGTGAAAGCGGACAACCATTTACGCATTGGAATGTTCCTCCTTACCCTCTTTTAAGAAATTTAAAGAGCATTTTCGAAACCAGCGTTCAATCTGTTCCATTTTCCGTTTGTGATGAACGGGAAACTCCACAGGTGAAACGGTGATATAACCTTCCTTTAGCTTTAAATAATCACTGTTTTCGTTAAGGTTTACTAATTGGTTTAATTCATCCTTTAACCAAAAATATACTTGACCGTGCGGATCGTTTAGCCCTACGTATCGATAACGGGAAACTGTCAAATCTAAAGGAACTACCTCAACACCTTTACAAAGATAAATCGGAATATTCGGTAAATTGATGTTTAAAAAAACTCCTTTAGGAATTCGGTTTTGTAAAATAATTTCAACCGCTTTATACAAAAGCTGTTTTGTTTTTAAATAATTTACCTTCGCTTCATCAAATTCGTTCAACGATACTGATACGGCTGGAACGTTGTAAAGAGAAGCCTCAACCGCACCTGCCAATGTACCAGAGTAATATAAATCCCTTCCTAAATTCGGACCAAGATTAATACCTGAAAACAATATATCAGGCGGAGTCTTTAACAGTACTTCCATCCCAAGCTTGACGCAATCGGCCGGAGTACCGTTTACGGCCCATGCCCCTTTCGTTCCAGAGAATATTTCTACAGGTTTCACTTTTAATGGTGTTCTGAGAGTAATGGAATGGCCGACTGCGCTTCGCTCTTGGTCAGGACAAACGACATAAACTTCACCAAAATGCTGAAGAACTTCTACAAGTGCTTCGACTCCTGGCGCAAAAATTCCGTCATCGTTTGTAACTAAAATTCTCAACGGACAACCTCCTTCAAGCGATTTCCGTTCCGTTTTATATACAGTACATTTTTCTTTAACACCATCAAATCTTTTGAAGCATCAAACCCTTCAATAATTACTGGAATATTCTCGATAGTTAAAAATTTGTTTAATATTTCTTCTCCGATATCACCGTCACCTAACGGTAAATGAAGAATTTCTTTTGTTGCATCACTAATATGAATTTTGTTTACCTCCGGCATTTCATTCCAGATAGAAAAAATGTCTGCATGTAATGGAATGTGGGCGACATCAAATGTCGTTTGAATTTGCGGGAAAAAGGGTACAATCACTTTTTTTACGGCGGCTGGTTTAATAATAAATTCTTTCGCCTCCCATTCCATCATTTCTAACGATAACGTGAGTCCTTCTTGTCTAGCTTTTCGATCAAGTTCTTCCATTGATTCGAACAAAAGCTCTTCATGGATAGAAACGTCTGAATCCGCAAGAGTCAGCTTTCCTGGATGAAATGTAATATTATCAGCCCCAATTTGTGAAGCCAGCTCAATAGATCGAATAATTTCATGAACGGACTGCTTGCGAATGCCATTATTTAGAGAGCTTAAGTTTAAATCCCAGCTTGCTGCGTGCATCGTCAGCTGCATGTTTGTTTCTTCTTTGACCTGTCGGATTCGTTTAGGCATGCTTTCATATTTCCACACATGCTCTGCCCAAACCTCAACACCGACAAATTTTAACTCTTTTGCCTGCCTAATCACTTCCTCAACCGGAAATGCCCATGCAAGTGTAGAAGCAAAGCGTATATTCATCGAACTGATTTCCTCCTTTCTTATTTTTTAATGAAATGGAGAGATTCATTTTTACATTGCCGATAAGAGAAAGATTTCGTGAGTTAAGTCCATGAAAATCACTTCCTCCTGAATCAACAATTGATTCTGACAAGCAATTGGAATATGTATGTCCACTTCCTTTTCATCTATCTTAAGTTTAGAAAAGATTTGTTAAGGAACACTTAAAGGCGGTTTGAACTTTTGTAAACATTCTGTAAATGAAAAAATAAAAATAAGAAATGAAAAAACGGCTTCAAATCGCAATTATGCATCATTCCCAACTTAGAATGTAAATTGTTTGTAAATTTTTTACGATTTATTCATATTCTTTGCTAAATACACTCTTTTTTGTTTAGATATCACATGTGTTGTCATATTATAAAAATCATTGCGGACGTGATATTTTCCGAGTTTACTAGCAGTTTCCCACACAGATGAAAAAATTCAGTTTGTTTTTCCAAATGAGATTGATCTCGGAAATAATCGCAAAATATTTTATATGCCCCCTTTTGAGGACGCTAAAGGACATTTCGTTCAATGCAAAATCCTTGCCGACAGTGGAATCTAAAAATTCTCTGCCTCTTTGGTTGTAGTACTTGAACTTAGCCTTCAATGCTGAATTCGCTGCTGATACAGCTTAAAAAAAGACAATGAAAAAACGCTCAACACAATAAAATTTGACAGGCTCTGTTTGAGCGTGATATAGTTTGTTTTGAAAATACAGAAAATTATTTAAATAACTGTAGATGAGCAATTTTCATAACAATAATTACCATACCAAAAGAGACAAACAGGGTATCCCTTATGCCACATGGAGCTGTTTTTTGACAACATCAATGGGAATATCTTGCTTCGCTGCATGGTAAATGAACTCGACGAGACTATGCCCTTTCTTCGTTCGGAGAAGATCAAGCCCAGTAGAGAAATCCCGGTTGGACTCGACCATACTGTACACATAAGCGAGTTGCACCAAGATCCAATACCGTTTCACCGCCCGACGTTGACGAACGCGGTACCCATCGAGCTTCAGCTGGTCTTTCGCTTGTCGAAAAAAGCATTCGATCGACCAACGTTGGGCATAGTAGCGCAAGATCTCTTCATCGCTTAGCTCCCGGTCGGTGCTCAAGACGCAGTGAAGATGTTCGGGTGTCATCGGCTGATCGGCTTTCCAAGCCAACAACACAACGGCATCATCGAGACCTTTCAGCGATCCCTCGTAGCGATACACGCGATAACGCTCTTCTCCCACCGTGACGAGATGGGTGTCGTTCGGTTCGATATAGCGGGCAAACTGTTTGGCTTGGATGGCGATGCCTTTCGGATAGAGAATCCGGTTCGTTTTGAGCATCGCGATGACGTGAAATCCTTTTTTCAGACAGGCTTCCACGAGCGCTTGCGATGGATACCACGAATCCATCAGCACATAAACGGGACGGCGTACATCCAAAGAAGAAAGCATCTCGATCGCGAGTTCCCCCTTGCTTTTCCCAGCGGCCTTGTCGTAGAGGCGGAACGCAAAGGGAAAAGCCTGGGTCATCGTATGAACCATGAGCCAAACAAGAGAATGTCCCCAGATCGACTTTTTCTCTGTGTGAGAATAGTGCCAATCACACCCTTGAATGGCGTGCGTTGCCCGTGACGAAGGCTTGATTTTTTGGCAAATCGTATCATCGATCGAAACAAAAAGGGGTTGATTTTTCTGTTTGGCGATCCGTTCGACACGATGAAGCATCCATTGCTGGAGTTTGCGAAGCAGCGTCTCTTCATCCCAAGGGCTTTTCGTGAAAAAATGGCTGAGTGTCGTTCGATGATTGGGGTGAAAGCTCCAATGATGAAGATCGGTCAACGTTCCAGAAAAGCCTTTCGTGATCATCGCATCCACGATATGAACGAGATGCTTCATGACAGGTTTTGAAAAATAAAGTGCCAACCCCAACATCGTGAAAAACTTGTGGATTCCTTGATGATGTGCTAATCTATTCATGAGACATGAACCTCCTTGTGTGAATGGTTTGTTGGCACATCTATTCTAACCAAGGAATCGGGTTCATGTCTCCTTTTTTGTTTCGATGTAAATTTATGTTAGTGATTTTGCTCATCTACAGTAAATAATTAAAATTGTAAGCGCTTAAAGGGGGTAAAGATATGACAAGACAAGCAGTAAAGGATGCTCTCAAGGAAACTCTTGACAAGGTGTTGGATACCGCTATAGGCAGGGCTGGAGGAGCCCCTGGTGTAGTTGCAATGGTAACTGACCGGGACGGAAACATCTATGAGGGGGCAGCCGGTGTACGCGATCTTGGAAAGAAAACACCGATGACCACCGATACAGTGTTCGCTCTTTTTTCGACCACGAAGGCCATCACCGGTACGGCATTGATGAAATTGGTCGAGGAAGGAAAAGTCAGTCTCGACGATCCGGTCAAGAAGTATGTACCTGAGATTGCCGAGATTCCAGTTCTCGAAGGGTTTGACAAAGACGGGCAGCCAAAACTAAGGGAAGCAAAAACCGACGTTACGATCAACATGTTGATGCTACACACTGCCGGCTTCGGCTACGAGTTCTTCAGTCATGAAGATCGAAAATACCGTGAAGCAAAGGGAGTACCTTCCATCCTCACTAGTACATTTGACTCTGTAAAGAGCGTGCTTCTATTCGAGCCAGGTGAACGCTGGAACTATGGCGTCAACATCGACTGGGTTGGTAAAGTTGTTGAAGCCGTATCCGGTAAACGACTGGGCGAAGTGATGGCAGAGCGTATTTTTGCCCCACTCGGCATGTCCGACATCGGTTTCACGTTATCACCGTCGATGATGGAACGCCGCGCAACCATCCACAGCCGCAGTCAGGATGGTCAACTCACACCAAAACCTGAGCTTATTCTCCCGCAATCTCCAGAAATGGATATGGGAGGACATGGTTTGTATGCGAGCATTGGCGAATACACGAAGTTTATCCGAATGATTTTGAATGACGGTGCGGGTGTACTCAAACCAGAAACAGTCGCGCAAATGTCTCAAAACGGACTTGGGGAATTGAAGAGCGGCGGATGGATTTCGTCCGATCCAACGCTGGCTAATGACGGCGAGTTCTACCCCGGCGTACAAAAGTCGTGGTCTTATACATTCCAGGTAAACGATGAACCTACCCCTACAGGTCGTCCAGCAGGCCAATTGATGTGGTCGGGATTGGCTAACCTGTTTTACTGGATTGATCGCAAAAACGGGATTGGCGGATATTGGGCTACGCAAATATTTCCGTTCCAAGATGTGGGGTCATACTTGGGCTTCCTCGAATTCGAGTCAGCAGTCTATAGTACGTTGAAACGGTTCGGTCAGATTACTACTTGATCTAGGGAATGGAGACTATACAGATGACTCCCCCGCTTACTCCGTATAATGTCACAAAGTGCGGATGGATGATCATCTAAAGTATTTTCTTTCTAACATACACTTCAGCGGCGAAAGCCATAGCTTAAGAGTTTGTTAGAAATATATTCGATAGCGCTTTCTTTAAGAATCCTTTATTGTACTGCATTTATCAATATCAATCATTGAATATCGGAGATTTTCCGGACCAATCTTTTTGCCTATCCAGCAAACTGAAACAAATTTTTAAGGGGGGTATCTAATAAGTCGATTTTCCGGCTTATAGACGCCCCTTTAATGTTTTAGAAACGTTGATATATCAATGCTTATGATATTTCGGTTTCAGTGGATTTTGACTTTCTAGACAGCCCCTGTTTGTGCTTCGAGCAGCCTTTATTGTCTTTTACATTATGGCTGCGGCGAAATCTGTCAAAAATGAATATTTCTATCAAAATCGCGAATTAGACTTCAATATATTAGATGAAATGAAAATTCGTGAGCGTCAAAAGATACAATCTTTACAAACTTTCGTAAATTCAACCTTGGAACCACCATATCGTAACAATAGTTAGAAATAAAAGATATATGAATGATATAATTCGGAAGAGCCTTTTTTTATTTTTAAACGGCGGCTTCCACATTATGACGATAATGGCAGGAGCAAACAGAGTGATTAAAATGAGTTTTATCTCAATAAATGCTATACATAAAGCTAATAATATGGAAACGTAAAAAACGGGTATAAACCATGTGCTTTTTTCATTTTCTTCATCATCTGACCCATTATTCGAATCATTCAGCAATTTTTCTAAGTTTAGTTTTTCCCATAGCATATGCTTTACACCTCCTCATGAAAATTGGGCCATTAAATATGGAGTGATCTTAGCCTCTACAACGGCAGCGATAAATGTCAAAATGATCATTAGAAAAAAGAATGTAAAGATGTCCTTTAAAAAAACGGAATTTGATTCTCCCCTCATTTTGGCAATGACCGCATCAATCAGTTTAAACCCAATAGAACCCGCAATAATCATAGCAGGAATCTCAAATATACCATGTGGAACTAGGGCTGTTACAATATAAATTAGATCGTTCCCATGTTGAAGACTGTGCATGATAGATACACCAACTAAAAAATCATTGACTAGTAATAAAGCAGCAGTAAAAATTCCAAACGTAAATATAGTAAAGCTTATGAAAACATCCGCAAGTACGTTATGTATAAAATAATCAAATATAGTACGCCCAACATTTGGTTCCTGTCTTTCTACAGGTAAGATATTGCTAAAAAAAGTACCCATGATAATTCCAATCACGTATATTATAAACGCCACTGATAAAACCCGCTTATTTCGCAGTAGAACGTTTTTTATTTAACCAATCTCTTCCATATCATTAATAATCATATTTTCGAAATTTATTATGTTTTTCATGTTCGTGTATTCCTTTAATATTTCCCCATTGATTAAAACTCCTACACGATCGCATAGATTTTGAGCAACATGCACTAAATGAGTAGACATGAAAATAATTTTTCCACTATCTGCGTATTCCCTTAAAAACTTTTTCATAAACATTGTTGTCGGAGGATCAAATGAGCTTAGCGGCTCATCTAGTAAAAGCACATCCGGTTCATGAATGATAGCACCGGCAACAGACAGCTTATGCTTCATACCAAAGGAAAGAGTTGAAATCATTTCATTTTCCTTATCTTTTAGTGAAAAATTTTTTAACAACATTTGAATACGGTCAGTTTTTTGCGAATCGGGTACTTGCTGCAGGTCAGCTATAAAATCTAAATATTCCTTTGGAGTAAGATAATTATAAATAAAAGGTGTGTCCGGAACATAACCTATATATTGTAAAAATTCGGATCGATCATCATCAATTGTCTTACCGTCAATAAATATTTTTCCAGAGTCTGGAGTGACCAATCCGATTATACATTTAAGCAAAGTGGATTTCCCAGCACCGTTTGGCCCTAATAGTCCATATATTTCTCCTCTTTTTAATGTAATATTAATTGATTTTAATACATCATACTCCTTATACCTTTTCGAAACATCTTTTATAATCATCTGCTCATCTCCCAATGAGAAGTACCGACTCGTTTAATCCAAAAGTAAAAGAATATAAAAAAGCTTATGAATAGCAAGGAAGAACCTGAGATTGCCAACACATTAAAAAGAATGCTGCTGATGTAGTTTTTCCAGTAAAGAACCCCCAACAGCCCATATATTTCTAAATTTAATATTAAAACAATTCCAAGAATCGTGTGTTCAAAAACAGAAGCTTTAACGGAAGAGCCAACATCTTCAATATGTTCCCAATCCAGACGCGGATACAAAAACGTTCCAATAATTTGAGCACTGCTGATGATAATAGCGGTAGTATTTACAAGGACAAATATCATAATGACAGTACTTAGTTTCAGATGAAAAAATGAGACAACACATATAAATAAAACGTTCATGACGATCAAAATAGGAATAACATGTAAAATCGCCTTGCTTACGATTAACTGCTTCAAAGAAGAGCCTGACCCTTTATATAAAAACAAGTTCTCCCTTTCAGCATCAGCTGATGTAATCCCTAATAATCCGTCTCCTAAAAACGAGACATTTATTGATACTGCAAAGATGATCGGATATATTACGAAAAGAGCCGGGAATTCAAACCAATTTTGCATCATTCCTAACCCGAACAATATTCCGATTTCGGAAGCCAGCATATAGATAGATAAATAAAACCTCTTTTTTATTAAAAAGTTCGCTCGAGTGAAAGCGATGAAATCCTTTTTAATAACCGCCAAAACTTTTCTTGATAGAAGTTTTTTTAGTTTCCTATAAACAAAATTGGGAAAAGATCTGTTTTTTATTATGTTGACATTTGTTTCATTGGAAAGCTGCGAAATATCTTTTACGTCTAAATATTTATTTACAATAAGATACGAAATATAAATTAGAATGATTCCAATAATTAGCAACAACGGTTGATAATAGAGAAAGTATTCTACTTCCATTAGTGTATTAAATAACCAATTAGTAGGCAGCACATAACCAGTCAAAATCACATCAAGATTGAATCTAGAAATAGAATGAACGATCGATTCTATAAAGTTTTCCTCATAAAAGTAGCTAAAACCTAACCAGCCAAATACAATCGTAGACAGAAATGATAAAAGCATAACAAAAACGAAAGAAAGTACACTTTTCACAGCTGACTGAAAAACAACATGCAAAACCTTTGAATATATTATGTATAATCCTGAAGAATAAAAACTGATGACCCCAATTAAAAAAAGAACATAAAATGGAAACGATACAAATAACAATAGCCGAGAAGTTATTGATTCTTCTACAAAATTTAAAACGTAGAACAGGATTGGATATAAAAAGAAAAGAGTCGAAAACAGTGACTTGAAAATGATTTGCGTAAAAAATCTTACCAATAATATATCTTTTGGATCTGTTTTCACGGAGTATAGTAAGAGAAAATCTTCCGGATAGACAAACCTTTGCAAAATATCATGAGAAGAACGAAGATTGCTGATTAAATTCCATAATACTAGCAAATTGACTAACAAAACAGCTGCTTGAGAAAAATAAGGAATGATTAGTTCTACTAAATGATATAGGATAAAATTGTATACTCCAAAAATGAAAACAAATAAAACTAGTAATATTTTTTGATTCAATAAATTTTCCCCAAACGGAAAGAAAAAAAGAAATCTATTGACATAGCGTCTAAAATTTAACTTGAAATTCGAATAAAATAGATTAGACTTTAACATACTGCCTCCTGAGTTTACAATCTAGGGCGATGGCAAAAATTATTTCGCCATCACTCGATTTTTTTAATTTACCATTTCGAGCCCATTCTTTATCTAGATTGAATATATCATAAATAATAGAAAAAATTCCATATTCTGATAAATTTTATTTTAGGGGAAATGCTTGCGCTTTTTTAATAAGCGTCCATTTTACAGAGATGATTTGACGATTACATGAGAGAGTTACAAAAAGTGAACTTGAGCAGGTTGCCTTTTGCCGTTGAAGTAGCTTCAAGTGCTGAAAGATGAGAGGGAATAGATTGACAGAGCTTTTCTTTAACATGAGATTCTTTTACCAGCAATTTTGTTGAAGCCCTTACAGAAAATCATAATTGAAGGATGAGCGCAAAACGGAATTTTTAGTTGTCAGTTTCTGTATTCTATCTTCCAAACCGAAAAGCCGAAAGCCTAATGATAGGGAAAAGAGTAAAAATTGTCAAAAAAGCCGCAGTTATTGTTCTCATTGCTGAGGGATCTCTTGCACGCTGCAATTTGGCAGGAAAAATGAAAAGGGAGAAAAGAAATTGAATAAAGGACTTTTTTATATGTAAGTCCTTTATTCGTTCAAAACGATAATAATTGGAAGACAAAAGGCTGTAAATTGTTGTTAAAATAATCGCCGAAGTAAAGAATCAATTTAATATTCATCTGTTTCCCACTGTTAATGACGGAACATATTTTTTACACACTACAACTATTGAAAAGAGAAGCGTTTCTTGCCCGAATTATATTCCTAACTTGGCTCCAAAAAAATAAAAGTTGAGAGCTTCTTACATTTACGATAATGTTTTCTTGCTTTCACATAGCTTTTGATAGCGTTCGAGAAGTTTTTCATATCGAACCATTCCGGCATCTTTGCTGCCTAGTTCAAAATTTCCATAAAAGCCGTGAAAATCAGATCCTCCTGTTTCGATCAGCTCGAATTGGTCCGCATAATATTTGACAAGTTCTTCGTCCTTAGGTCCATGCAAAGGGTGAACTGCTTCGACGCCTTCTAAGCCAATCTCAACCCACTCGGGGATTGCATCAAAATTGTTAAATTGTTTTGGATGGGCAAGTACCGGCAGACCGCCCGCCTCGCGGATGGCAATAATCGCATCTTCCACATCGACATACTGTATAGGTATGTGCGCTAATCCTTGCGGCTTTCCTTCCCCGCCTTTTGAAAAAAGCTTATCATATAGATCGCCATAGATTTTGTCAGCGTATCCTTTGTTTATTAAAGCATGCATAATATGCTGTTTGTATACCCCTGTGCCGTCTTTGGCGAATTGTTCTACTTCTTCCCATGAAATGTTAAAACCTGCTTTCATAATTCTTTTCGTCATTTCATACGATGCCAGGTGTCTCATCTTTAACAGCGGGCTGCACAGGTTTTCAATCGCTTCGTGATGCGGTTCCACAAAAAAGCCTAAAATATGGGCTCTCCGTTGTCTTTTATAGTCATAAGCCGAAATCTCGATCCCTGGAATAATGGTTACTCCAAGCTGCTCTCCTATATATTTCGCTTCCTTTAATCCTTTTGTCGTATCATGGTCCGTAATTGCCAAATGGGTGATTCCTTTTTCTTTCGCAAGAGAAATTACTTCAAATAGACTCATTGAGCCATCTGATATATTTGAATGACAATGTAAATCAATCATTACGGTCAACACCTGCTTTCACTGTTTTTATAAAATAATTAATGAGTTTCACGCAAATTTACCTTCATTCTTGTCGAAACAAATTCGAAAATGATCGCTAAAACAAGAATGAAGTAAGTAATCATTCCGATTTCCCTTAAATCAAAATAAAATCCGCTCGCCATAAACAAATCAAATCCGATCCCGCCTGCTCCTGCGGCAGCCCCCATCGCAACAGCAACGGAAAAGTTAATCTCAAATCTCATAAACGTCCAAGAAATTAAATACGTCATTGATGAGGGGATTACCGTCTGAAACACAATTTGCCACCAATTGGCCCCGCAGCCCTTTAATGCTTCGATCACACCTTCATCCAACTCTTCGAACGATTCAGAATATGCTTTAATCAAATAGCCAATGGAGTGAAACGTCATGCCAATAACAGCTGCAACACTTCCTAGACCAGCAGCGACGGAAAAAATCAGCACCCACAAAACAGTAGGAACGGCGCGAATAAATGCAACAAAGGCTTTAATGGTATTGGAAACAACTTTATTTGATAAATTTTGCGCTGCCAACAGCCCTAGAAAAAGTGCAATAACAGCTCCGAACACTGTCGTCAAAAAAGCAAGCCCCAAGGTTATCAACACTTGATAGATTGATTCTGTTATAGTTAAACGCGAAAAGCTTGCTTCGAAAAACATTGTTTTAAAATTCGCAAATGTTTCTTTTAATCCAGACATGAAATTTGTATCGCCATAATCAAACATTGTAAAGCCATAAACAGTAATAACGAATAATGCTGTCAATGTCAGCCGGATGGCAATTGCCTGCTTCGTCAACGGTTTCACTTTTATTTTCGAAGAATGCGTTAATTTTCCGCTGTCTTTCAGAGTGCTTCCAGTTTTCATCAACCATTCATTATTCATATCATCACCCTTTCTTCCTTAAATTTTCATTCATCGTTATAAAATGACCCTTCTTATCAAATTCGAAAGATATTCAATGACAAATACCGTCAGTATGATAGTCATGACAACCAAACTCGCTGCACTATAATTGGAGCTTTTATAATACAAGTCAAAAGAAAAACCAATTCCAGTACCGGTTAAAATTCCAACTAAAGTCGCGCTGCGAATATTCGTTTCAATTTCAAATAATACCCAACTGATCATCTGGGGAAGGCTGGATGGAATGACCGACTGGAAGATGATCGAAAAAAATTGGGCGCCGGTTGCACGCAATGCTTCAACGGAACTATTGCTAACTTCATCGATCGTTTCTATAAATGCTCGCGTTAAAAAACCAAAGGAGGCGAAGAACAAAGCAAAAAATCCGGTAATGGAGCTTTGTCCAAAAGAAAAGAGCAGAATCAATGCCCATGCAGCTACCGGAATATTACGAGAAACAGTTGCAATTCCTCTGCTTATTGCACTTAATAAACCATTCACTTTCGTCGTCTTCGAACCGCATATTGCGAAAAAAGTTGCAAAAATAGCTGCTGTTGTCGTGGAAGCGACTGATATTAAAACTGTTTCTTGTAATTTACTTAAAATATCCGGAAGCTTTTCCATCGCTTTTGCATCAGGAAAAAAATTTGTCACTCCCCACTCTACTGCCTTTGCAACAGAGGCGAGTCCTTTCACAAGCTGAAAATCTGTTATAAACATAGAAAGATACGTTAACACAATCAACAATAAAAAAAATAAGGAGAAGCTTCTTCTTCTTTTTACAAAGATATCTGCTTGCATGATCTTCACCTACATTAAAGAATCAGATTCTTTACTTCAGACCCATAAATATTGCGAACAATATCTTCTGTTATTTGTTTCGGCGAGCCATCGTACACTTTCTTTCCATTATTAATACCGATAATTCGATCAGAGTACTTCAAAGCGACATCGACTTGGTGCAGGTTGACAATACAAGTAATTCCGAGTGTAGAAGAAATATTTTTTAAATGATCCATAATGATTTTGGCTGAGTTTGGATCTAAGGAGGCAATCGGCTCATCACACAATAGCATTCTCGGATTTTGAATTAAGGCTCTGGCAATTCCGACGCGCTGTTTTTGTCCGCCGCTTAGCTGATCACACCGTTTATACACTTGATCCTCCAGCCCCAACAATCCGAGAATATGAACCGCCTGCTTTTTCTCCTCCTCGCTGTATAAACCGAATGCTCCTGCCAAAGTTGACTTGTAGCCGAGCCTTCCGTGGAGCACGTTTTCAATTACGCTTAATCTAGTGACAAGATTGTAATGCTGAAAGACCATTCCAATGGTTGCTCTCACTTTTCTTAAGCTTTTTTTGCCAAGCTTTAAAATGTCGACACCATCAAATATGATTTCACCGCTAGACGCTTCGATCATGCGGTTAATACACCGGAGGAGGGTTGATTTCCCCGCCCCCGATGGACCAATGATCGAAACGAATTCCCCTTCTTTTACAGAAAAGTTCATGTCTTGAAGCGCCATTGTATTGGTTCCATAACGTTTTGACACGTTATTTAATGTTAAAATGGCTGTCATCGTTTATCCCTCACCAAATCCTTATTTAGACAATTCTCTGATCGGATCAAACCAAGAATCCTCTACTTCAACGAAACGCTCATTAGCTTTTTTCGTAAACAAACCGCTAAAATCAGAATCCTCCGGCACGAAAATCTTCGTATTGTTGGCTACTTCATCAGAAACAAAAGCTTCCACAAGCTTTTTGCGATCTTCTTCAGATACGGTTTCCGTATTGACAACAAACGGAGCATTCAATACCGGTGTGACTGAAATTAAGACAAATTCCTTTCCAGGCACAGTATGAAACGGCTCAGCAGCATCATTTTTGACTTTATATACCGCTCCCGGTTTATTTTGCTCACCGTCAACTAATTCAATATAGTTGTTCACACATGTGTCGCAAAATGCTGCTACATCTACTTTTCCAGACAGTAAGTTAACCGCAGACCCTTGATGAGAGCCTCCATATTGCACTTCGCTGAAAAACTTGCCCTCGCCGCCTTCTAATAAATCTTCAGCAGTTAAATCTTTGTACTCTTCTTTTTGGCTAAAGTACGAAACGATTTCGGTCGATGGAACTTTAAAGCCTGATGTGGAGCTGTTAGACACAAATGAAAAATTCTTTCCAGCTATATTATCAATGGAAAACCCGGAGCCGCTTTTGTACTCGTCTTCATCCCCTTTATTTACGGCAAGCCAGCTGTAGTACATGGCATCATCAAGTGTGCCGGATTCACCGCTCGGAACAACGAGAGGAAGCACTTTTTCATTTTTGTCATGAGCCTCTATGTATCCCTGTGCACCCATAAACGCTAAATCAGCATTTCCGTTTGCAATCGCCTCAATGGCAATAATGTAATCAGTTGTCGTCTTATGCTCGACTTTCTTTCCAGTTGCTTCTTCAATCAACTTAGCGATTTCGTCACGTGCCGCTTTCAAATCTTCACCGGATTCATTCGGGTACCATGCAATTGTAAGCGTATCGTCGCCGTTTTTTTGAGCGGAACCGCTTTCTGTTCCTGCAGATGATGAACATCCTGATAAAAAGATGACCAAGATGAAAGCGATGCTCATAAACCTTATCATTTTTTTCATATTCATTACCCCTTTTCTTGTCAAAATAGATTTTTTTCCATTTATAATTGAATATAAAGGATGAATGTAAAGGAACTGTTAATTCATACCGTTGAATTACTAAAGAATTTTTAATGTTTTGTAAAGGGATTTTTTTCAGAATACTTGATGATTTCCCCGTCCAGCATTCGGTATTCTACATCACATAAGTTTTGCATGAACAACATATCATGAAAAATTCCCAGCATTGTTGTCCCTTCGCGAACGAGCTGTTCCATCAATACTCTTACTTTTTCCTTCGATTCATCATCTAAACTTGCCGTCGGTTCATCCAATAAAAGTAGTCTCGGACGCTTTACCATTGCTCTAGCGATGTTCAACCGCAGTTTTTCACCCCCGGAAAAAGTAGCAACATAACTATCCCAAAGCTGAGGATCCAGTTCAAAATGCGTCAATATTTTTTCTGTCTCTTCCTCCGCATACTTATCGTTATGCCCCATTTCTAATATTGCTTGTTTGACTATTTCCCTGGCCGTTATACGAGGCAAAGCATTTAAAAACTGTGATACGTATCCGATCTCATGCTTTCGTAAATAAATCATTTCTCTTTCCGTCGCTTCTCGCAAATTGATTAGGCCAAACTTTTTTGAGTTGTACCAGATGTCTCCACTTTCAGGCAAATATGTGCGATAGATGCATTTTAAAATGGTTGATTTACCGCTGCCGCTTTTACCGGTAATACCGACAAATTCTCCTTCTTTTACAACAAAGCTAATCTTGTTAATTGCGCGGATTTCCTTGTTTACACTGTGCAATCGAAATGTTTTGGACAGGCTCTCAACCGTTAAAATGTTTTCCACTGAATTCCCTTCTTCCCTCATACTTATCTAGAAATGTTTCAATATGTTGAGACAAGTCGTCGATTCGTTCTTTCAACGTTTCATACGACCAGTCCCACCACTTGATTCGTTCCAATCGTTTAACCGTTTGCTCATCAAATCGGCGCCTTAGCGGTTTGGCTGGTATTCCAGCAACGATTGTATAAGGCTCTACATCCTTTGTCACAATAGCTCCGCTGCCGACTACTGCACCATTGCCGATTTTTACACCAGGCATGATTATTGCCCCATGGCCAATCCATGTGTCATGGCCGATATAGGTGATTTGTGCTTTACGCCATGATAAAAACGCTTCATCGTCATGAGTATCAACTCCATACATTTTTCTCCGATACGTAATATGGTGCAAAGTAGGGCGATTCATCGGGTGAGCGGTTGGACCGATTCGCACCATCGCAGCAATATTGGAAAATTTTCCAACTTCAACATTTTGCAGGATGCAAAACTGCCCTGTATAAGAAAAATCCCCCATTTTTACATTTTCTAAATAATTGTGAGCCCCTATTTCTGTGTATTCACCTAATTCTGTATGAAACAACTGGCAATGTTCATGGATATAAGGTTTTTTTGACAGCTTTTTCTCGATCATAGAAACTCCCTTTCCATCATCTTTAAATTCTATAATTTGTTTTCAAGATTAAACGGCCGTCCACAAAACAAGACGTGATAACCGGAAAATCTAAGTCTATTTTTTCGATGATGACTATATCCGCTTTTTTTCCTTCCTTAATTGATCCAATTTGATCATCCAGTTTGACAGCTTTGGCCGGGTTAATCGTCACAAGCTTAAACATTTCGACTAGGTCGATATCGCTTTTTTCGCTCATTTTAAAAACAGCATGAAGCAGCGATGGAGGATAATAGTCACTACATAAAATATCGATACACCCGTGTTGAATGGCTTCTTGTGCAGATAAATTTCCGCTGTGGGACCCTCCCAAAAGAACGTTCGGAGCCCCGGCTACCGTCAGCATTCCTTTCTTTTTCGCATTTTTAGCAATTTCCAAGGTGATTGGAAATTCACTGATCGAAGCCCCAAAGCTTTGCACAAGCTCAAGTTTTTCCAACGTGTCATCGTCATGAGAAGCGATAGCAATACCTTTTTGTTGTGCCAGCGTTGCAATTTCCTTTATTCCCTCAAGTGTTAATTTTTCCTTATGCTGATGTTTTGTAATGACTCTATCAATCTCTTCATCACTGAGCTCTTGGTAGCCTTTTATCGTTTTTCTGTAAATTTCTAAATCTCTATATTGTCCTTGACCAGGGGTATGATCCATAAACGAAATTAAGTGCACCTTGCTCTCAGCAATGTACGATTTTAAGTTTTCAACTTCTTCGATGCTGTCAATTTCAAACCGTGCATGGAACCGATGTCGTATTAAATGCTTTGTATGATGAGTTTGGTGGATCATTTCAATAAATTTCCGGACATTTTCCGGCTCACGGATCGGTTTATGTGAAAATTCCGAGCTTTTATAAATAGAAAGTGAATGAAACATTGTTGTAATCCCATGGGTGATTAATTCTTTTTCCGCTTCGCGAAGACTTAAATGAAAATTCATTAACGATGTCGGTCTTGGTGCTGCCATATGTTCAATATAGTCAGAATGAAGATCGATAAACCCAGGAGAGACATATCCGCCCGCCGCATCGATTACTTCCATTCCTTCCTTCCAAGCGATTTTCCCTTTGCCATCAATTTTGCTAATTTTATCTCCTTCAATAAGAAGATCGTAACCATCGAGAATGGTTTCTTCCGTTATAATTCTTCCGTTTGTTATGAGATACACGTTTTTTCCTCCATTCTCACAAGTCCAAAAAATTGATCATAATAATGAATGGACGAGCTGCTGTGTATAAGGATGCTGTGGATCTTCCAAAATTTGATCGGTCAACCCTTGCTCGATAATTTTTCCTTCCAGCATGACGAACGTTCTGTCTGCAAGCATTCTGATAACGCCTAAATCATGGGAAACAACGATCATGCTTATCTTCAGTTCCCTCTGTAAATTCCGTATCAAATCTAAAACATTTGCTTGAACGGACAAATCAAGACCGGTCGTTACTTCATCGAGAAGAAGAATCGGCGGATTATTCGACAATGCTTTGGCGATTTGAACTCTTTGCTGCATGCCCCCCGAAAATTTTTGGGGCTCCTCCTTCATCCTAAATAGCGGAATGTTTACCTCCTCAAGCAGCACTTGTCCTCTTAACACCATCTGTCCAACATTCCTGTTCCCTGCCGCAATTAATTTTTCAGCAATATTGCCGATGGAGGAAAAGTTCATGCGCAAGCCGAGAAGCGGATTTTGGTAAACTTTCCCCATCAGATGGTTGCGAATGTACCGTTTTTGTTGGGAGGACTCGTTTAATACGTTTTTTTTTCCATCATGATAAAATCGGATATACACTTCACCGCTTGTGGCCTCTTGATCAAAATATAGCTGTCTCATTAATGTTGATTTACCGCTGCCGCTTTCACCTACAATGCCTAATACTTCACCGGGATAGAGATCAAACGAAATATCACGGCAAGCATATACCGTACCGCAGACAGGGCAAAAGTTTTTCACCAAAACGGCGGAATCCGCCTTTCCGCATTGGCTGCATCCAGGTCCGAATTGTTTGTTTAACTTTTTGACCGATAATACTGGATTGCTTAAATCATCCATGTTGAACACCTCTTGATTCTGATTGCTCATTTAATCTTGATAAACAATAGCTTGTATCATTGCATTGGTAATAGGTTTCACCTGTTTCCTCATTAAACAATTCATCCAAATATACTCCCGTAGCGCCGCACAGTCTGCAATGTTTATCTTCAAAGCTCTCCACTTCAAACGGATAATCGTCAAACGCAAGTGAAACGACTTTCGTGTATGGTGGTACAGCGTATATCTTCTTTTCACGACCGGCTCCAAGCAAAATTAATGCCTTTGAATAGTGCATTTTCGGATTATCAAACCTTGGTATAGGACTCGGCGCCATGACATACCGATTTTCCACCATCACAGGATGATCAAAATCCGAAGCCATATGCCCGTATTTCATGATTTGTTCAAAAAGCATCAGCCATGCGCCGCTGTATTCTTTCTCCGCATGAAGCCTTTTCGTATTATATTCGCTCGGTTCATAATCGCGCAGCGGTTCAGGCAGTGGTACTTGTAATACAAGTATCTGGCCTTCTGTAAGAGGAATTTCTGGAATTCGATGTCTTGATTGAATGATCGTTGCTTCTTGCGTCTCCTCCGTCGTTTTAATGCCCGCCGTTTTCATCACCAATTTTTTAATGTTTACCGCATTAACGGATTCATCAGAGCCTTGGTCGATTACTTTTAAAACATCATCTTTGCCAATGAGAGAAAGGGTTAATTGCACTCCACCTGTTCCCCAGCCGCGTGCAATCGGCATTTCTCTTGATGCAAATGGAACTTGATAGCCCGGAATGGCAATTGCTTTTAATGTGGCTCTTCGAATTTCCCGTTTGGAACCTTCATCGAAAAAAGCAAAATTATAATGGATTTGCATGAATTCCTCTCCTTTTTACATTTCTTGCTTGCTTTTTGATTTGCGTACAATATCAAGCTTCGATTGGAAAGTGACATAGTGAGGCAGCTTCAAATGTGAAATAAACCCGGTGGATTCAACCGAATCAATATGATAAAGGACAAATTCCTCGTCTCCTGTCGGATAGTCCCTATTTCCCTTCTCCAAACTATTGTCTAAAATCCCCATTGCGATTGCTTTCGTTTCGTTTTGACCAAAGCAAAGACCATATCCGATTTCAAACTTAATTTCCTTTTTCCCGTCCCCGATCTCAACTGTTTCCGGAATTAACATTTCGACTTCGGTTGCTTTAATTTCCCCAATATAATAAGCATCGTCTTCTCCATTAAATGAATGAAAAGGGCTATCGATGTAAACCGGCAAATAGCCGACACGCAGTTCACCTACTGTTGGATGAAGACTTCCATATCCGCGAATGACGGCATAAGCTAATGAAGTCACCGCCCCTGTCTGGCCTCTCGTTAAAACTTGGAGACGTTGACTGCGGGTGGAAGGAAACGTCAAGCTTTTTCTCGTTACATCATCAGGCTCTGTATTATCCATTACACACTCCGAGAACAAACCTTCTTTTCTTAAGTAATCACTTACTTTTGGCAGTTTGCCAAAATGTTTTTCATCCACTTCGTCGAGCGTTTCCTTCTCATAGGCCGAAAGCCAATTTACTGCATCTTCATCTGTTTCCTCCATGAGGTCAAAGTCGAGCAAACGATGAGTGTAGTCAGTTGTAGCTCCTAAAATTTGGCCGCCTGGTATATCTTTAAAACTAGCTGAAATCCTTCTTTCGATACTCATGTCCTTTGTATTAACTATTTGCGAATAATGCTTGCGCGGTAAAGTGGATCGATATGCACGAAGCAGAAAAACCGCTTCTTCAAGATTGCCTTCAGCATGTTTGATCGCTAGCGCCGCAAGGGTTTCGTCATATAGACTGCTCTCTGACATCACCTGATCAATCAATCCCCGCAGGCCAGCTTCAATTCTTCCAATGTCAAGAACAACTCCTTTTTTTAACCGCTCATATTTCAACCGTTTAATCGACTCCTCAATGGCAATTGTTCCGCCTTTCACTGCCACATAACCCATCAAAGCTTCCTCCCTTCTGATAAAATTTGCGTCGTCCTTGGCAGACATAAGAGATGATGATTTTTGTCCACAAAAATTAAATCAACCCCCATTGGAAATTCAGCGTTTTGTTGCTGTCGAACTTCCATCCAATTCCCATTTACTGAAACATTTACATAATTTGCTTCTTCAATGCCCGGACCTGTTAATTTGAAATCGCATTCATCCGTAACAGCATCTGCCTCAACAATAATGGTTGCTGAATCATGGGGATCGATGAGACTGCCGGTTTTTACTCGCTGTAATATTTGCCCAAGTTCATCTTCAGCTTTGTCATAAAGTACAAAAACGAAATCAGCGCGTTCTGCTGCATCAGCTTTTGCATAGGTTAGTTGGTTTATCCAGCGAGTTGTCTCTTCTTCCTTCTCGGAAACTACCTTAAAGGTCACTTCAGTATCTAGAAGCATTGCAGCCAGAACAAGTGTCGAGGGAAAACAGCCAGCCTCAAGATCTACTTTGGCCGCCTCATCTTTTAAATTTGTTATCAATCCGGGCCTAGACATGGAATCAACAACTTTTCGATATGCACGTTGAATATCGTGAATAAAATCTAATTTCATTCAACCTCTGCTCCTTTTAAACATCCATCGTTTCAAAATTTACTTTTGTCTTCAAAATTTTCATAAAGGAGTTCTTTCTTTGCTCATGAATTGCTGCTTCCTCCTTCAACAAAACTTCATTCCATCGTTCCGTTTCTGGCAATTGTGCATTGTAAGCTGCATCGACCACAGCCAAATGGTATGCTAATTCCGGCTCATGTCCTTTTAATATGCCGAAGCCGATATACCCGCTAATTTCCACTTTACATTCTGTTACAAAAACTTCTCCTAAGTAGAACAAACTGTTCTTTGCCGTTTCCCGAACTTTTACCATTACTAAACCGTTGTTCGGCTTTTCAATCGTTTTTACCTCATACTTAGCTAAAATTTGTTGTGCCAATGTGGCGGCAACGTTCTTATTTCCGTTGATTAAAATTTCTGTTCTTCGCCTTCTTTCCATTTCCGCCCCTCCATCATGATTTTTTGCTTCCGTTGATTTAAGCATATCTTGTTGCCAAGTGGAAAAAATTTAAAAAAAAGTAAATTCTATTAATTTTTTGCAAACGCATTTTTAAGAAAATGTTAATGAGCACACAAAAAAAGAGAGATTCCTTGAATGAATCTCTCTGCTGCTTTCAATCCAAAATCGAAAGCATATAAAAACAAGAAGAGAAAAACGCATGTTTTCCTCTACTTGTTGGATTTTAGGGACTTATCGGACATACCCAAAAGCAAAAGTTTTTTATATAACAAAGTTAAAGCAATCACTCCGATAAAAAATTTCTGTATGTTCAAGCACCGTTCCGGTTTTTTTATCGATACATCCTGTCTCCAACACTAAAAGCGGAATTAAACTGGTGCATTCAAGAATTTCCCATAGGAATTTAGTCGGAAATAAAACCTTTAACACGCTTGACTTCGATTCAAATTCAGTGAAGCCTTTCTTTTGATAATAATCAAACATGGACGTGATTTCCTTGCCATACAAATCAATATCATCAAATACGGATTTCGCCACGTAGGAAATATGCAAGGCAATTGGTCGATTATTGACAATGCGCAGCCTGCCTATTTTAAATACTCGATCCGTTTCCTCAGCACCGAGAGAATGAAAGATTGCTTTATTATAGCCGATTTCTTCGCAAAAAATGTTTTTCGATCGGAAATGGTGCCCAAGTCTAATCATTTTCCTGCTGAAGCTTTCATCCCCGGAAAGAACAAGCGGAATCTGCATTTGCCGATCTTTTACATAGCTGCCCTTTCCTTGTCTTGAATAAATATATCCCATCTCCTGAAGCCTTTCGTATACTTTGCGGATTGTCATTCGCGGAACGTTAAAATAGTCAGCAAGCTCATTTTCGGATGGTAATTTATCATTGGCCCCATACCTGCCAGAATGAATATCTGATATGATTTTATCAATGATCTCCATTTCTTCTGCCATCTGCATTCTACCCCGCTTTGAAATTGACCTGCTATTTTTTCACACGGCAGTTCAAAAACTGCGCTTTGAAAAATATTTTTTGCTACACTTTCTATTGGTTACATTCAGTATAGTTTAAGTAACTGGAACTGTCCAAGCCCATTTTATAGTCTATAGAGGATCCAACTGCTAATTTGCTTTAGATGCTGATAAATAAAGTTTTGCTGCATTATATTAATCTAATTTGCGAAGATGCTTGCTAATCGACGGCTGACTTATGTCAAACACTTCAAGAAGCTTGCAAACGCAATGTGTAAAACCCTCCTGGAAAGCATTAAGAACGTTTCAATCGAGTTGAAATACGTTCCTTCCATCCATGTTCCATAAAATTCCTTTCTGTTTCTTGTGTAGAGCCGGATCAGTTTTGGAAAATATGAATCAAAAAATACTAAAATTTTCAAGCTCTTTACTAAACCCATTCTATTTAACCCTTATCGGTAAAGGTATTGATCAGTTTTCATCATTTTATTCCACAACTTATCACTATTCTTGAAACAACTTTACTTGATAGTTTTTTATTTCGTTCACCTCTTTGCATATTTTCATATCCAGTATGGTCAACGAATGATTCTATTAGCAAAGAAGCAAAAACTTGAAATAGTTTTTATAAAATATGGTGTTAAAATATTCTGAATTGTTGTATTATTATTTTAACAGCTAGCAAAAAAAGACAACAATGTTTCCAAAATGACGCACTTTTTTCTGTAAAAACCAAGAAGGAGGAATCGAAATGGGGGAGGCCGGGAAAGGAGCGGTTATGGAGACGTCCATTGATCACTTGTTGGTTGAAAAGCTTTCAGATCCGCGAACGATGGAGCAGCTAATCCACTTGCTTGATAAGCTGGAGAATGTAACGTTCCTTTTGGATATGCTGGAAAATTTCCTTCAACGCGGACCGGAATTTGCTGATTCGATCAATGAACTTGTCGTTCTTTTGCGACAAAGCATATCTAGACCAGAATATGTTACGCGTTTTGAGAATGCTTTAACCGCGTTGCATAAAATGCAAGAATTCCTCGATTCTCCGCAAGTTCAAGAGCTGATCAAGTCCGATGTTTTGGACGTGCGCTCGGTGCAAGTAATTGGAAAGGTGTCGCGTTCATTGTATCAAGCCTCTAAAGAAGCAGCGGAAACGGGAACAAAACGTGTGGGAATTATTGGTCTGATGCGGACATTAAGCGATCCGGAAGTACAGCCTGCACTTAATTTCGTCCTTAATTTTGCACGAAACTTATCGAAGGAGATCAGCGATGCATGAGTTGTCTATTGCCCAAAGCTTAGTTGAATTGGCGGCAGAAGCGGCGGAAAATTCGGGAATAAAGAAAGTTAAAGCGCTGTTTTTAAAGCTTGGAGTATTATCAGGTGTCGTAAAAGAAGCCTTAGAATTTTCTTTTGATGTGGTTGTTCAGGGAACTTCTTTGGAAGGGGCTAAACTTATTATTGAAGATGTCCCCGTGACCATTTTCTGTCCCAACTGCCAAGAAGAACGGATTTTGCCTGAACCGCTTCCTATGCGCTGTCCTACGTGCGGCACAAAAACTGGCCAAGTCCTTGCGGGACGAGAGATGGAATTGTACGCTTTGGAAGGTGGAGAAGAAAATGCATGATTTGACCTTGAATCCTCGAATTGTTGAAATTCGCCAGAATGTTTTGAAGAAAAATGATCTCCTTGCTAGAGAATTAAGAAAGCGGTTTCAAAACGTGGGCGTTTATGTCGTCAATCTCGTTTCCAGTCCTGGAGCGGGAAAAACGACGCTGCTTACAGAAGTGCTTACCCGCCTTGGCAAACGCTATCGAACAGCCGCTTTAGTTGGCGATTTAGCAACTGAAAACGACGCGGACCGCTTGCGGCAAAGTGGAGCAAAAGTGCGCCAAATTACTACTGGCACAGTTTGCCATCTGGAAGCGGAAATGATTGAGCGAACGTTGCAAGATTGGGAGTTGGAAACATTTGATTTCCTTTTTATCGAAAATGTTGGAAATCTCGTCTGTCCCGCAAGTTATGACTTGGGAGAAAACCAGCGTGTAGTTCTTTTTTCCGTGACAGAGGGCGAGGATAAACCGGTAAAATATCCGACTATTGTCAACAGTGCTGATACGGCGATTATCACAAAAATTGATTTAGCGGAAGCGGTAGATTTTCAGCGAAAACGATTTTATGAAGCATTGAATGAGGTGCGCCCAGGCATTCGCATTCACGAAGTTTCTGCTCGCACAGGAGAAGGAATTGACGAATGGATTTCACAGCTGGAAGCGGATAAATCAGCATTTATTCATTCGTCCGGCTCTCTATAAGCAAAATTTTAGATGAATAGAACGCTGCGAAAGACTATGATTTTGAGTCGTTTGGTTGAAATAGAAAACGATTTGAATCAAGCCGACAAGTCGCCAAACACCAGTGAGACATCTAAACAGGAGAGCGTCTATACGAAGATGTATTTTAAAATATCAGAACCTTCTGACTTTCGTTGCGCAAAGGTATTGAAATTGAAAAATCTTGCCAAAAACTTTTTGGAGGTGGAGAAAATGGTGAATCTCCTTTGGATGCACGGCGGTGCGTGCAATGGAAACACTCAATCATTTTTAAATGCGGAAGAGCCAACGATCATTGATTTAGTAACCGATTTTGGCATTAACATTTTGTATCACCATTCTTTGTCGATGGAGTTCGGTGAGCAAGTTCGCCGCCTTTATGAGCAAATTCTCAATGACGAAATCCCGCTGGATATCTTGGTGGTAGAAGGGACAATTATTCAGGGACCTGACGGAACAGGGCACTATGATATGCTTATGGACCGTCCGAAAAAAAACTGGATTTGGGATTTCGCCCATAAAGCGCAATACGTTGTCGCAATCGGTGATTGTGCGTGCTGGGGTGGAATTCCGGCGACAAAACCGAATCCGTCTGAATCGATTGGTCTTCAATATATGAAAGAAGAACGCGGGGGATTTCTTGGTACACAGTTCCGTTCGAAAGGTGGACTCCCAGTCATTAACATTCCTGGTTGTCCGGCTCATCCCGACTGGGTGACGCAAATTCTTGTAGCCATTGCTACTGGCCGTTTGGAAGATGTTGTTTTAGACGATCTTCAACGTCCGCAAACGTTCTTTAAAACGTTCACCCAAACGGGCTGTACGCGTGTGCAGTATTTCGAGTGGAAAGAGCCGGTGGAAGAGTTCGGACAAGGTACGCGAAAAGGATGTCTCTTTTATGAGCAAGGCTGTCGAGGTCCAATGACTCATTCGCCATGCAACCGCATTCTTTGGAACCGTCAATCTTCCAAAACTCGGGCAGGAATGCCTTGTATTGGCTGTACGGAGCCTCAGTTCCCGTTCTTTGACCTAGCACCTGGAACAGTTTTTAAAACGCAAAAAGTTCTCGGCTCAATTCCAAAAGAAGTACCACAAGGCACCGATCCGCTCAGCTACTCTGTGAATGCGGCATTGGCACGTGCTGTGGCGCCGAAATGGGCGAAAGAAGATATGTTTGTTCCGTGATATTAACGAAATTCGGATTTTTGTCATCAAGATGAAGTGGAATCAGATATGAGTGAAGCACCAATAAACCGTTTGTGATGTTACTTAACGGAAAAAGTGACATCTCCACAAAGACGTGAAGCTTGTTCCGTGATCATTAACAAAATTCGCAACTTTTGTCATCAGGATGAAGTGGAACCGGATATGAGCGAAGCACCAATAAACCGTTTGTGATCTTACTTAACGGAAAAAGTGACTATCTACACAAAGACGTGAAGCTTGTTCCATGATCATGATCATTAATGAAAATCACGACTTTTGTCATCAGCATCTAGTGGGAACCGAACATAGGTGAAGCACGAATAAGCCGTTTGTTGATGTTGCTTAACGGAAAAAGTGACCGTCTCGTCTACACAAAGGCATGAAGAAAGTTATTTTGTATGTTTGAAATCGACGATTTCCATTTACTGTGATTCAGATATCTTTTAATGGAAACCATTTTAGAAACGAGGTGCCTAAAGAACATGAAAAAGCAAGAGGCTATTGTAAAAACAAACAAACTGGAAATTAAAGTACATTCCCTCGGTCGTGTAGAAGGAGATTTGGATGTAAAAGTAGCCATTGATGATGGCGTTGTTGTAGATGCTTGGACGGAAGCAACGATGTTCCGCGGTTTCGAGATGATTTTAAAAGGAAAAGATCCGCAGGCCGGTTTGATTGTTACTCCTCGGATCTGCGGCATTTGCGGCGGCAGCCATCTAACGAAAGCAGTTTATGCGCTCGATACGGCTTGGGGGACGGAAGTACCGCCGAATGCTACGCTCATCCGCAATATTGCTCAAGCGGCGGAAACGATTCAAAGCATTCCGCGTTGGTTTTATGCTTTGTTCGCAATTGGTTTAACTCATCGACATTACGCTTCTTCTAAGCTGTACGATGAAGTGGTTCGCCGTTGGGCTCCTTTTGAGGGAGAGCATTATGAGATTGGCGTCACTGTTTCAGCTAAGCCGGTGGAAATTTACGCAATCCTTGGCGGACAATGGCCGCATTCCAGCTTCATGGTTCCGGGAGGCGTTGTCAGCTCGCCGACATTGTCCGATATTACTCGCTCTATCTCGATTTTGGAATATTATCGGGAAAACTGGCTGGAGAAAGTTCTTCTTGGTTGTTCCGCTGAACGCTGGCTGGAAAACAAGACTTGGGACGATGTTCTTGCATGGCTGGATGAGAAGCCGGAACATCGCAATTCTGATCTTGGCTTATTCATTCGCTATAGCATGGAAATCGGATTGGACAAATACGGAGCGGGGCCGGGCCGCTATTTAGCCACTGGAAGCTTTTTTAACCCGCAGCAATACCGCTATCCGACGATTGAAGGACGCAACGCAGCGCTGGTTTCCCGTTCGGGAATATTTGATGGGGAAAATTTCCATGATTTTGATCAAGCACGGATACGCGAGGATCATACCCATTCTTTCTATCGCGGCAGCGGTTCTTACCACCCATTTGAAGGAGTAACCGATCCGGTGGATCCGATCGAAGGGCAAAAAGAAGGAAAATATACGTTTGCTAAAGCACCGCGGTATGATATTCCAGGCATCGGAGAAACTCCTCTGGAGGTAGGTCCGTTGGCCCGCCAAGTAATTGCTGGCCGCTCTGGTGCTGAGGAGTGGCAAGATTATGATCCTCTCTTTTTGAACTTGATTAAAGAAATCGGGCCAAGTTCGATGGTGCGTGTGTTGGCTCGCCTTCACGAAGCCGCGAAATATTATTTGCGCATGAAGAAGTGGTTGAAGCAAATCGATTTAAACGAAAAATTTTACATCAAGCCGAAAGAATTGCCTGAAGGACGCGGATTCGGAGCTACAGAAGCAGCCCGCGGCGCTTTGGCTGACTGGATTCAAATTAAAGATGGAAAAATTGAAAATTATCAAGTCGTCACTCCGACAGCATGGAACATTGGACCGCGTGATCGTCACGGTCAGCGCGGACCTATCGAAACAGCGATGATCGGCGTACCTATTAAGAATCCTGAAGATCCGGTCGAATTGGCTCATATTGCCCAAAGCTATGATTCATGCCTTGTTTGCACCGTTCATGCTTATGATGCCAAGTCGCATAAAGAGTTAGCCAAATATAAAGTGATAAATATATGCTGATATCTCTAATATGCAACTTTAAGTGACGTGTTTTTCTGCAGTGCAAGCATATCAGCAGACGTTTCATATACAACTGTAAAACTAATAGTCGAGTAAAACAGACAAAGAATGGTAATGGGAACGGTACGCCTGCAGAAGGAGGAATTTTGTATGAACGTTATGATTATTGGATGTGGCAATTTGCTGCGAAGTGATGATGGGGCGGGACCCATGTTGATCCGCAAATTGTGGGAACATGGGGTCCCACCGGGAGTCCGTTTGGCTGATGGCGGAACTGCTGGCATGGATGTAGCTTTTCAAATCGGGGATGCAGAGGAGCTGATTCTAGTAGATGCCTGTAAATCAGGAGATGAACCGGGCACGATTTTTGAAATTCCAGGTGAAGAGGTGGAAACTCCTCCGCTAAAAGATGTTAATCTTCACGATTTCCGCTGGGATCATGCGATTGCCTTAGGCCGATGGCTTTTAAAAAGCCGCTTCCCGAAGAAAGTGACCGTTTTCCTGATCGAAGCCGAAAACATATCGTACGGATTTGGATTGTCTCGAACGGTGGACAATGCCTTAGATCGTTTAGCGGATGAGCTGCTTCAGCGCTTAGGAGGGAAAAAAAGTGAAGCTTGAACTGACACCAACTGGCTATCTTCATATTCCCGCCGAAGAAACGGTGCGGTTTCCTACAGGAACAGCCATCGTTTTAATACGTGACGAAGAACTGTGGGTGATGCCGGTAAGTCATTTGGGAGCGGGCGGATTGCTGTTAAAACTGCGCAATTCTCGTGGAGATCGAAGCATGTTTGTCCAAGAAATTTTGCCTGAAGGTGTGCAGCCGGGAATTCGTGACGCTGTATGGGATGAACGATATGGAGCGCTTCGCATGCCACTTTTTTGTTCCTGTGCGATGTCGGAGAAGTAAAAGTATATAAGCCGCTTCATCCCTTGACTTGAATGGTCATGATGAAGAAACAGTTTTGGACCTGGCCGACAGGACGATAAGATGATATCCATACTAAATGAAACGAGAGTGAGTAATTGCACAATAATCGTTAGTACGTTAGAACATGCCGATCTTAGTTATTTAGAGGTTTCGTTGTTTTTCCAATTACAGTTTTTAAAAGGGGGAATAACAGTGCTGCAGCCACAGCCAATCGGTGTTTTTCCTGGAGCGGCAGGTTTTTTTCTTCTACCACCTGTTCCAAATGCAGATCAATTCATATCCCTTCTTCTCCGCGGACATTTTCCTGATCGTTGGCCGGAGAACTGGCGTTTTTTTGCTGCGGCGATTGAGGGAAAAAGCGAAGACGAGGTGCTAACATTATTGCCGGAAGGACCGGAAGCTGCTTATAACCGATTTATTTTAGATCCACAAACATATACATACACTTTAGCCAAAGAAGTGCTCCCAGACGATTTCTCCTTGCTTTTGGATGCAGCGGCGTGGCGCCTGAAACTGTTTGAAACTCCCCCACCGCTTGGCGATGCGTCAGGAGAAATACGGGCGTTTTTATTGGCGACTCAAGCGTACGACGCGTTTCAACAAAAGGATTGGCCGACTGGGCTTTCGCTTCTTTCCGAAGCCGCCGCTACAGTAGAAAACGTGTCACCTGTTTTTTCCGCTCGGCTTTACGCGGAATATGCGGCGACAAAACAAATGCTTGGTGATCGCGGGAAGGAGACAGTAGAAGGATACCGGAAAGCCCTCTCTCTTTTAGAAACGTCTTCCTTTCAGGAAGCAAGGGCTGAACTGTGGTTTCAATTAGGCACAGTACATCAAACTGGCGCGGATGGACGGAAAGGTTCTCTTCTAGAAGCAGTCAGATGTTATCATGAAGCACTAAAAGTATATCGGAAAGACACTTATCCAGAAGAGTATGCTACCGTTCATATGAATCTTGCTTTAGCGTATTTAGCCATTCCGTCTTTAGACCGCAGCGCCTATTTGCGCACAGCGACAGCGATCCAGTCATTAAGAGAGTCTTTACGCATTTTTAAAAAAGATAAACACCCTGAGCTTTGGGCAAGCGCCACGGTCAATCTAGCCAATGCGCTGCAACATGTAAAATCCTCTCATCTTGAAGATAATCTTTGGGAAGCAGTAGCTCTTTATGAAGATGTGCTCGAAGTACGCCGCTCTAAAGACGATCCAATAGCATATGCCCGCGTTTTAGCTAATCAAGGGAATGCGTTGGCACATCTAGGTGCGTTTTCCCGAGCGGTACCTCGGTTGGAAGAGGCCAGTCAATTGTTTCGTAAATATGGAGAGCATGAGGCAGCGAGTGCCATCGAAGACGTATTAGCGGAAATTGCCCTTAAGCGGAAGCAAGCAGCAGTCAATGAAAAAATGGAACAGTAAAATGTGCGAAAGAGAGGAAGGATTGCATGAATCCCCACGAACAGCAATATTTTAATCTTTTGTTGGGTATGGCGGTTGACCGCTTTTGTGAACGTATCATCCAGCGCAATGAAGGAGCTCAAAAAGCTCTGGAACGGCTTCGCGCAAATCCTCAAAGTGAGGGAATTTGGCTGAACGAATTTGTGGACGCTTTCTTTCGCGATGCCCTTCTTGATAATCCAGCGGGCTCTTGCCTCATTTTGCAGGCTTTAGCCAATCATCGCGTCAATGATTTTATTAACATTGTTGACCGTAATACGGTTGAAGAAATGCTGCAGGAGATGGCCAAACAAACATTTGCCGCTTTATTATATCGGAAAACCGAAGAAGCTCTGGAGCAAACATTGGCTTTTGGAGGTGAGTGATCATGAAAGTTCAGCAGGAAGAGGATTTTCAAGCTTTGGCTGGACGGGTGGATCGCGTGCTGGACTCGATAAAGGGTCTGCCAGAAGACGCTCGGATGAAAGCAATGGAATTGAAAAAAGCCATTGAAGCCTTTCACGAACATGCTCTTAGAAAACTCGTTCGCACGTTTCGTGAAACGGAGGCGGGAAAAGAATTGCTGTTGAAAGCTGCAGAAGACCCTTCTATTTATGCGATGTTTTTGATGCACGGAATCATTAAACAAGATTTATTTACCCGTACCGCCGCCGCGTTAGAAGAAGTGCGTCCTTATATGCGTTCCCACGGAGGTGGCGTGGAGCTAGTTAAAGTGGAAGGAAATACAGTTTATGTCCGCCTTCAAGGAGCTTGTTCCGGTTGCTCGCTATCCGCTATGACGTTGAAAAATGGGATTGAGGAAGCAATTAAAGCCCGCGTTCCAGAAATTGAACATGTTGTCATGGTCGAAGAGGAAGTGACCTCCGGCTACATGCCATTTCACGCTATGAATGATACTGGAAATTTAGAACAAAACGGATGGGTGCAAGGTCCATCCGCTTCGGAACTGGAAGAAGGGAGTCCTGTTCGCTTTTCGCATGAGGAGCTCGATGTTTTGCTGGTTCGCTTAGAAGGAAAAGTAATGGCATTTCGCAATCAATGCCCTCATATGGGGATGTCTCTTGACGGAGGACTGGTGGACAACTCTATTATTACTTGTCCATGGCACGGCTTCCGTTTTGATTTATCCACCGGGGAATGCATGACGGCACCTCACGTGCAGCTAGAACCCTTTCCAGTTCGGGTAGAGGATGAAAAAATATGGATACGATTAAGTTAACCGCATATCCCGAACGGTGGTTAGGGGGACCGGCCCCAGGCGGTCTTGTGCTGCCCCCTGCCCATCCAAACAGGATTCATCTTTATGCACCAAGGGGAGTGTATGTAGACGATGATATTGTAGTGGCGGCCGACAGCGGCAACCATCGCGTACTCATTTGGTACAGTTGGCCGGAAAATGATCATGCGCCAGCTGACATCGTGTTAGGTCAGCCTGATTTTGAAACAGAAGGACCAAAGCTGTTTCATCTCCCAACTGGCGTTGCGGTCATTGAAGGAAAGCTATTTGTCGCAGATGCTTGGCACCATCGTCTGCTCATTTGGGAAACATTGCCGAAAATAAATAACCAGCCTCCCGATTATGTCTTGGGACAAGAGGATCTGTCAGGGACATCCCCGAATCGAGGAGGAAAAGTTAGTCCGACTGGATTTTATTGGCCATATAATTTTGCATACATTGATGAATGGTTTTACGTAGCGGATACGGGGAATCGCCGAGTTTTGGGATGGAAAGGTTTACCGGAAGATGGGCGTGTTCCTGATGTCATTCTTGGTCAACCGAATGGTTATGTAAACAGTGAGAATAGGGGAAAAGGCGTAGGAACGGATACGTATCGCTGGCCTCACGCTCTTGCCGGCGACGGAAATACGTTATACGTTGCCGATGCGGGCAATCACCGCATTCTTGGTTATACGCCGCCTCCAGAGACGGACCGCCCAGCTGAGTTAGTTCTCGGTCAACAAGATTTTACTCAGTCATTTGAACTTCCCCATGTACCGCAAGGACCCCGGCGCTTCCGGTTTCCTTACGGGATCGCACAATACGACAATTTGCTAGCGGTGGCTGACACGGCAAACAACCGCATCCTTCTTTTTACTGAGTCGCCGCGAAAAGGAGCGTATCATCCTGCTTCGTATGTTATTGGCCAAGCAGATTTCGAAGGAATGGGAGAAAATCGCTGGAAAGCCGTAACAAGGGATTCACTTTGCTGGCCGTACGGGATTTGGTGTCATCAAAATCGTCTGGCAATTGCTGATTCAGGAAATAACCGCGTCATCATTTGGCGCCTTGAATTTACATGATTGTTCTAAAGAATCTCTAACAAAAGTTTCAGTGTTTTAGTGTTCGAATGAACTTCTAGTTTTCTTTACGGACAATAAAATATCTAAATTTTCATATTTATTGCAAATCGGGGGGAGCGATTCATCCATGTGTTTAGCTATTCCAGGCCAAATTGTAGAAATGTTAGATGGTGACCGCCATTATGCTGTGGTGAATGTCTGCGGTGTGCGCCGCAAAATTAACATTGACTTATTAAAAAATGAACATCTCCTTCTTGGAGATTGGGTGCTTATTCATGTGGGATTTGCGATGAGCAAAATCAGTGAAGAACAAGCAAATGAACAATTGAATTTGCTAAGCATGTTAAATGAATCGGATGAAGCGATCGAGGAAGTACAAGGTTACCAATTTGATAACGAAAAAGTTTAAACATGTTAATACACAGCGCTGGAGACTTAAGGCAACAAAAGGCATATGATTGGTCAATCATAACCCGTTCCGAAAAAGACGATATGCATGCAGGCAGTCGTTGTTGATCTAATTTTAGGAGGTGCAGTTTAATGACGACGATGAAATATGTTGACGAGTTTCGCAATCCGGAATTAATCCGCAAAATATCGGAAGAAATCCACCGCCACGTCGATCCAGATTATCACTATCGTTTTATGGAGGTTTGCGGAGGACATACCTTTTCGATTTTTCGATTTGGATTGCAGAATCTGCTGCCTGAAAACATTGAGCTTGTCCATGGACCGGGATGCCCTGTCTGTATTCTTCCAATGGGACGTATGGACAATGGACTTTCGATTGCCAAGCAGCAGGACGTCATTTTTACCGCATTCGGTGATGTAATGCGCGTTCCCGGGAAACATGGAACGCCTCTCGAACTAAAAGCTAAAGGGGCTGATATACGTATGGTGTACTCCCCTTTAGATGCTTTAAACATAGCGATGAAGAATCCTGACCGGCAAGTTGTGCTGTTTGCGATTGGCTTTGAAACTACCGCCCCATCAACAGCATTGACGCTCATGCGCGCACGTGAATTGGATGTGCCCAATTTCTCTGTATTTTCCAATCACGTCCTAATTATACCGGCAATGCAGGCAATATTGGATTCTCCGGATATGCGCATTGATGGGTTTATCGGACCTGGTCATGTTTCATCTGTAATCGGCGCCCGTCCTTATGAAAGCATCGCAAAAAAATACCAAAAACCGATAATTATCTCCGGTTTTGAACCGCTCGATTTACTGCAATCGATCCTCATGCTTGTAAAACAAATGCGCGAGGGGCGGTTTGAAGTAGAAAATCAATATAGCCGCGTCGTTCCTTACGAAGGAAATATGTCTGCACTTGATGTAATGAAAGAAGTTTTTGAAGTCCGCTCTCTTTTTGAATGGAGGGGACTTGGGGCTATTCAGCAGTCTGCGCTCAAATTGCGGCCTGAATTCGCCAAGTGGGATGCGGAAGTTCGTTTCCAAGTCGAGGGAGCTCGTGTGAGTGATCCGCAAATGGCGCCTTGCGGACAAGTATTAAAAGGTATATTGAAACCGCATCAATGCCAGCTGTTTGGCAAAGAATGCACTCCGGAACATCCTGTGGGAGCTCTTATGGTGTCGTCAGAAGGGGCATGCGCCGCCTATTATCATTACGTTCATTTGCAAGAAGCAGTGGGTGAATAAAAAGGAGGAAATTATATAGATTGGTTTTCCCTGTTAGGTGAAATACAATGCGTTTCGAATTCGGGCAGTGGCAGGGTTCATCAGCTTACTTTCAGACGTTATATGATTTGGGAGACTCTCACTGAACTTCTTAATTAATCGTTGCATCAGGAAGAAAGGAAGGAACAAGCATGAAGACAGCCAAAGTGAATTTTACTGATTCTTATATCGAATTGGCTCATGGCGCTGGCGGGAAAGCAAGCAGAAGACTGATCGAAGGACTGTTGGTTCCCTATATGATGGGAGACAAACCAGCAGAATTAAATGATGCGGCATATGTTGAGGCAAATGGGAGCCGATTGGCGTTTACTGCAGACAGCTTTGTTGTCAATCCACTCGTCTTCCCAGGGGGATCTATCGGCGAACTTGCCGTCAACGGGACTATAAACGACTTGGCGATGGGGGGAGCAAAGCCGTTGGCTTTGGTGACAACACTTATTATCGAAGCGGGATTGGCAACGTCGGAGTTGGAACGGGAGGTGGCGGCTATCGCCAAGGCAGCTCAACGTGTCGGAGTGCCTGTGGTCGGGGGAGATACGAAAGTAGTGGAGCACGGAAAAGCGGACGGTCTGTACATCACGACAGCCGGTATCGGCCTTACCGATCCGCGCGTTTCTCTTTCGTCCAGAAACGTTCAACCGGGTGATCATGTCATTTTGTCTGGTGCAATTGGTGATCATGGGATTACCGTTCTCTTGGCTAGAGGGGAGTTGGATTTAGAAGCTGACCTTACTTCCGATACTCGGGCGGTTTGGCCGTTCGTATCGGCACTTATTGAGGCGGCGGCGCCGGGGCTTAGATGGCTGCGCGATCCAACCCGAGGCGGTGTAGCTACGGCATTAAACGAATTGGCAAGAGACGCTCAAGTAGCTGTTATACTCGATGAAGAGGCAATTCCAGTTCGCCCGGCAGTGCGCGGTGCCTGCGAAATTTTAGGATTGGATCCCCTTCATATTGCCAATGAAGGGCAGTTTCTTGCCGTCATTTCGCCTGAATATGCCGATATCGCATTAAAAACACTTAAAAGCATGCCGGGCGGGGAGAATGCGAAGTGCATTGGTGAAATACAAGCAGAGCCAAAAAAAGCAGTTTTAGCACGTTCTCAATATGGAGGTACACGCTTGATCGATATGCTGATTGGCGATCCGTTGCCTCGCATCTGTTAATCAATCATGAAAATGCTTAATAATAAATCATCTCTTTGGAGGATGAGAAATAATGCTGGAGCTTTATGGTGCGAAAGGATGTCCTTACACGAAGGAATTGCGGGAAAGTTTATTATGGGACGGAAAAGAATTTGTCGAGTATGATGTCGAAGAAGACAAAGCGGCATTAAAGCAGCTTGTTGTTTTGACGGGAGGAGGTACTGTTCCAGTCTTAGTAGAAGACGGGCAGGTCATTCAAATAGGAGTTTCCGGCCGCGGATGCATGGTTGCATTGCCGTCCGCAAAGGAGGAGAAGCCGTTATCTTAAACGGGCGCCCCCTCTCTTCTCTTTAGGTAAGATACGTGCAAAATAAACGGATACATCTCTAGGAAAGTGGAATATGTCGGCATGAAAAGTTCTGTTATGTATACGCCTTCAGTTCGGAATGCGAGAACAAAGCTAAATGCCAGAGCAAGTTCAACGGATAATGTTTTCTTATTCAAAGTTCGGACGGTCCACTGAGCTCTATTTATCTGTTCGAAAGCTCGAAAATCTCCCGTTTTATAACGAAAGCAGGTGATTCATCATGAAAATAGCGCAGCGTATTCTAATATATGGTGTTGTGCAAGGGGTCGGTTTTCGTCCTTTTGCCTTTCGTAAAGCAAAGCGGTGGAAGCTCAGAGGATGGGTGCGCAATGGAGAAAGCGGCGTGGAGATTCATGTGGAAGGGGACGCAGATGCCATTCAACAATTTGTTCAAGAAATTACAGATCGATACCCTTCCTCAGCTAAAATAACCAATTTGGAAATTAAAGATGCGCCTTTACAAGAAGCAGCTGATTTCGAAATTTTGGCCAGCACGCTCCATAATCGGCCGACAGTGCAAATTCCTGCTGATCTTGCGGTTTGTCCGAAATGCTTGTCAGAATTGTTTGATCCAGCTAACCGCCGATTCCTTTATCCATACATCAATTGCACGGATTGCGGTCCACGATATACGGTCATTGAGCGGCTGCCGTATGACCGGCCTTATACGACAATGCATATGTGGTCTATGTGTCCGGCTTGTTCAGTGGAATATTATGATCCGGCGGATCGACGGTTTCATGCGCAGCCAACTGCTTGCCCCGATTGCGGTCCTCATTATCATGTGCAGGGACAGGATGGAGAAATACATGGTGATGAAAAAGCAATCAAAAAAACGGCCGAGCTCCTTCGTTCTGGGCGCATCGTTGCGATCAAGGGGCTTGGCGGCTATCTTTTGGCGTGTGATGCTGAAAACGAAGAAGCGATATGGGAGCTTAGAAGGCGGAAGCGACGCGGGGAAAAGCCGTTTGCCTTAATGGTAAAAGATCTCGAGACAGCAAGGGCGTTTATCGATATATGTGCGGAAGAAGAAAATTTCCTTACATCTTCCGCCCGACCCATCGTGTTGGCACGGGCTCGCCGATTGCTGCCGGGAGTAGCTCCTGATAATTCCGATTTAGGAGTAATGCTTCCATACACCCCTCTTCATCATTTGCTGTTTCATTTCGACGCACCAGAAGTGCTTGTAATGACAAGTGCTAACCGTTCCAGTGAACCGATCATCTATGATGATGAAGAAGCGATCAAGGCACTTGAAGGCATTGCGGACGCATGGCTTATTGGGGAGCGCCCTATTGCCCGCCGCGTCGATGATTCCGTCGTTCGCGTCAGCCCATTTGGCCCTACTGTACTTCGGCGGGCGCGGGGGTATGCGCCGCTTCCTGCTGCCCAATTGCCCAGTGATCGGCCTGTTCTTGCGGTTGGAGCTGACCTAAAAAATACCATTACATTAGTGGTCAACGGACAGGCGATCATGAGCCAGCATTTAGGAGATTTGATGAAATACGAAGCATATATGTCATTTGAGCAAACGGTCCATGATCTTTTGTCGATGTATGATGTTCGATTGCAAGAAACGATTGTGGCGTACGATCTTCATCCCGACTACCAATCTACCGCCTTTGCCCACAATCTAGAAGCTTATCAACATATTGGCATCCAGCACCACCGCGCTCATGTGGCGTCCGTGCTGGCGGAGCGAAATGCATTGGACAAACGGGTGATCGGAGTGGCGTTTGATGGAACAGGTTTTGGCGACGATGGAGCGATCTGGGGCGGCGAGCTGTTTGTCGGAAGCGCTGCGGAAGGTCTAAAACGGCGCGGACATCTTCGTTACGCCATGCTTCCCGGCGGAGATGCGGCGGCACGCATGCCGCTTCAAGCGCTAGCTGGTTTCTTTGTGGATGATCCGAAATGGGCAATAAATGTCGGCAAGCAGCTTTCGTTTCCTGAACGATTTTTCACGGCAGTGAAGATGGTAGAGAAACAATTGCGCACCTTTCCAACAACGTCCGTCGGCCGTTTGTTTGATGCAGCAGCGGCCCTTTTAGGATTTACCGGTCCTATCTCATTTGAAGGACAAGCAGCCATTTGGCTGGAGCATTTAGCACGTACAGCTCCATTAGAGAAGGTATATTCTTTCCCGTGGAATGGAAAAGAGCTAGACTACCGTCCTTTTTTAAAGGAAATGACAGAAGACCGTCTAAAAGGAAAAGATGCAGCGGTGATTGCTCGCGCATTTCATCGAAGCGTCGCAGAAGGCATATTTAGAAGTGTTCGTTCTTTAGGAGCGGCCTATGAAATTGACACTGTTGTGTTGTCCGGCGGTGTATTTCAAAATTCGCTTTTGTTAGCTGATTTGAAAGAGTTATTTTATGAAAGCGATATGCATATCTGGATCGGTGAAGAAATTCCACCTAACGACGGCGGCATTAGTCTCGGGCAGGCAGCGCTTGCAGCTGCAGCGCATTCGAATTTATGAGTCGTTATTGCTTCAAAAGCTGTAAATATTTGTCTATCACTTGCTATGTTTTAATTGTTGTACATTCATTTTTTCCAATTCAATGTATTGTAGACCGCTGACTCGAATTCGAGGAAGCCCAAGTATGACCCCACATCAATTTATGTTTCATTCTTCGCATCGTCTATTAAAAATTTTTTACAAGACATCTTTCGGCGGCTGCACTTAAAGAAGGAAAATTCCTTTTCCGTCCAATTTGTAAAAATGAATAAAAAAGCAGATTCATCAAGGTCTGCTATGCCAAAAATGTGCAGGAAAGCTGTCCAGGCTGCTGCCCTAAACGGATGAATCTGCTTCTTATCTATTTGTCTTCCTTTTGCATTAGAACCGTTTAAACACCCATCGAAATATACTTAACTTCTAAATATTCGTCTATTCCATGGTGTCCCCCTTCTCGGCCTATTCCGCTCTCTTTCACGCCTCCAAATGGCGCTTGGGCGACAGCAGGAATCGAATCGTTCAAACCGACGATGCCAAATTCCAATGCTTCCGAAACTCTAACGGACCGAGAACAGACTCAATAGAAGGTCTTCCGTTATCCGGGCAATACAAATCCTTAACCTTTTCAGTGATATATGTATTGATCTATTTTTCGTAAAAGGTGATCTTCCGGTACAAGTTCCTCAATACAACAAATTTATATTCATTTTGACTCTCTTTATTTGTAGTTCACATGGTTATTATCCTCCTAACTAATATTATAATAAATTAACACGGTAAACTGATAAAGATTATAAATAAAAATAATGGCTGTCGAAGTTTCTCGACAGCCTGAGGATAAGGAATTTTCTCCCTTGTCCTTTTCCTCTTCGAGCAGTGCCAGACATCACTTATACTGCTTGTTTTTGGATGTCAGCTCTAGGTTTTTCTCGTTTGACAAGTAACATAAAGAAAGCAAACACAAGTAAGCCGCTTAAGAAATACAACCCGGCACTTGTTCCTCCCGTCAAATCTTTCAATGCTCCTACTGCATATGGACCGATAAAACCGCCAAGATTGCCAATCGAATTTACTACAGCTATCCCAACAGCTGCTTGTGCTGGATTAAGCATTGTTGTAGGCAGCGCCCAAAAAGGACCTTTATAACAATACATGCCTGTAAGTGATAAAGTGATGAATAACATGCCCAATACAGGTTGGAGTGTTACTCCAGCGCCTATCAATGTTATTGCCCCTACCAAGAGCGGCAAGGCAGCATGAAGCCATCTTTCTCCTTTGCGGTCAGAGCGGACTGACCACCAGTTCATGGCAATAGTAGCAACAATATAAGGAATGGTAGCAATTAGACCAATTTGTGTATTAGATAAAGACGCTGACATTCCATCAATAATTTGCGGCATCCAGTAACTGACACCAAGAGTACCGGCAATATAAACAAAATAAATAATGGCAAAGTACCACACTTTTGCATCACGAAGAGCTTCTATATGTCCGCTATGCTTTGCAGAACCCTTTTTGCCATCTGCTTCTTTTACTCTTTCCTTTTCCAATTCAGCAATTAGCCAATTCTTTTCTTCTTCGGTGAGCCATTTTGCATCCTCTGGTTTATCCGCTAAATAAAATAGGGTCACGATCCCAAAAATCACAGCCGGAGCACCTTCAATTAAAAACATCCAGCGCCAGCCTTCAACATTGAACCAATGAATGTTGTCCATAATCCATGTCGAAAGTGGAGCACCGATAATATATGATACAGGAATCGCACTCATTAACATGGCAATGGTTTTTGCGTGATCTTTTGCCCTAAACCAATATGTTAAGTACAAAACAATTCCCGGGAAAAAGCCAGCTTCTGCAACACCGAGCAAAAATCTAATAATGTAAAGATGACTTGCTTCCTGTACAAACCCAGTCGCCATCGATATAATTCCCCATGTAATGAGGATTCGCGCAATCCAGACACGGGCGCCAAACTTCTCCATCAAAATATTACTTGGTACTTCAAAAAGAAAATAGCCGATAAAGAATATACCAGTTGCCAGACCGAAAACCTGGCTGGTCAAACCAAGGGCATCATTCATCTCCAAAGCGGCATAACCAATGTTAGCCCGGTCCAAATACGAAATAATATAAAGGAAAAATACAAATGGAATAATCCTCCTTGTTACTTTTCGCACTGTTTGCTTTTCCAAAGATACTGCGTCATTCATCATACCCACTCCCCCTAAATTTAAAATGAATATAGAAAAAACTGTATAGATTGAATGAAGTAAATGTTCCGAAAATTATTGAAACGAAATTACTTCACTTTATTTACAATTAGGAATCAACACACCTTAAAGTGCACAGGCTGAAGGCCAAAAAATCTTATAAAATGTAAGTGTTTACATTTTCAGACTAGAATAAAGGGTCCCTATTTTGTATTGGATCCTAATGTAAATAACATGTTCTAACAACTTGTTATTTGTAATACAAATTAGTAATACAAATTTCACTGTATATCTTGTGTTTTTTATTTTTTTTGATTATTATAATCATAAAATAGTGTGTTGTAAATTAAAAATTCAAAAAAATTACTGAAAAATTATTATAAATTTGTTATATAAATCAATAAATTTGTTATACAATTTTCGTCCATTCCCTATTTTAGAACTACGAAAGGAGAGGGAGTCATGGCCAAAAAAGAAAAAGTTTCGCAAATGATATCTCGTGAATTATTGAAACAAATTGAAATCGGAAAATTTCCACCAGGCTCTAAGCTGCCGACAGAAATGGAGTTGGCTGCTCAATTCGGTGTAAGTAGAGTACCTATTCGCGAGGCTTTAAGTATGCTGCGTGCAGCAGGTGTCATTTCCTCGCGTCAAGGCGGCGGGAGTTATGTAGAAGAATCAACAAATTCATCATTATTACAGCGTATTCGAATTGAGAGCGATGATGTGGACAGCATTAAATATTTATTTGAAATGAGAAAAATTTTGGAGCCGGAAGCAGCATATTTAGCAGCACTCCGACGTACACCTGAACAGCTAGAGCAAATGAAACGAATTTTAAAAACAATGGAAAATGAATCTTTAGAAGAAGGAGACATTTCAACAGAGGCCGATATCGAATTCCATCGTTCGATTATTTTGGCTACACATAATCCAGTTTTAATTCAAACACTTGAAAATCTATCCTCTCTTTATGAAAAAACATTAAAGATTACGTTGCGACCTAACGTGGAGTTAAAACAAAAACGAAAAGCTGTATATCAAGAACATTACAATATTTTACAAGCAATCGAAGCAGAAGAACCGGACCTCGCCAAAATCCAATGTCTCATCCATTTAAAAAATGCTGAGAAAAAATTAAGTCTGCTTTTAAGAGATTATACGATATAGAAAATTGGAAAGTGAGAGATTCATATGAAGGTAGTTACACCGAGTCATATTGAAGAGATTAAATCAATAGTTAAAACCGGTAAAGTACTCACTGATGAGAGCGACCGTTTCAGCTATTCATTTGACGGCTCTTTCGGAACATTTCTGCCGGATGTGGTCATTCAAACAAAGAGCGTGGAAGAATTAGCATCCCTTGTGAAGCTTGCCAATCGCGAGAAGATCCCAGTTTATCCTCGCGGTCAGGCCACATCATTAAGCGGCGGCCCGCTGCCTGTCAAAGGCGGTATGGTATTGGATTTATCGGTATTAGATGATGTACTTGAAATTCATGAAGAAGACTTAATCGCCGTTGTATCCCCGGGAGTATTAACAGCGGATATTCACAAAGCAGCCGAGAAAAAAGGATTAATGTATCCTCCAGATCCAAGCAGTTCACATGTGTCTACTATTGGTGGAAATTTAGCTGAGAACTCTGGAGGTCCAAGAGGATTAAAATACGGAGTAACGAAAGATTATGTGATTGGTTTGGAGGTTATCACTCCTGAGGGTGAAATCATTCATACTGGCGGACGCACTGTAAAAAATGTAACCGGTTATGATTTAACAAAACTCATTGTCGGATCAGAAGGAACCTTAGGCATCATTACAAAAGCAATTTTGCGCCTTCTTCCAAAGCCGCCCGCTTCCGAAACCATTATGGCGGTATTTGACAGCCTTGTTGATGCGGGAAGCGCCATTTCAAAAATTTTATCGTCAGGTATTTTGCCTGCCAAAATGGAGTTAATGGATCAAGCTTCGATTGTGGCGGTCGAAAATTACGAGCCTTTAGGGCTACCTGTAGATGCAGAAGCGATTATTCTCATTGAGCTCGACGGCCATCCTTTAGCTTTAAAGGATGAGATCAAACAAGCAGCGGAACTATGTTATCTTGTCGGAGCAAGAGCTGTTCGCATTCCAAAAAATGAAGCGGAAAAAGCGGAGATCTGGAAAGCTCGAAAGCTGGTATCTCCGGCTATCGTACGTATAAAACCGACCAAAATTTCAGAAGATGCCACCGTACCACGAAGCAAAATACCTCAAATGTGCGCAAGATTGCAGGAAATTCGAGATAAATATAATATTCACCTCGTCGTATTCGGTCACGCAGGTGATGGCAACCTGCATCCAAACATTATTTGCGACAAAAACGACAAAGAAGAAATGCGCCGCGTAGAACAAGCTGTCGCTGAAATTTTCACAGCAGCAGTTGAACTTGGCGGAACGCTTTCAGGCGAACACGGCATCGGAACTATGAAGGCTCCTTTTATGGAAATGGAATTAGGACCAGTCGGTCTGGATATGATGAAGCGGATTAAAAAAGTTTGGGATCCAAATAACATCATGAATCCAGGAAAAATTTTCCCCGAAAAGGGGCAGAAATTGGAGTTGAGTTAACATGAAAGAATCTCTTGAAGAACTAAGGGAAGAATTTCAATATAATAAAACGAACAGCTGTGTACAGTGCGGTTATTGTCTGCCCGTCTGCCCGACATATGTAACTACGCGAATAGAAACACATTCACCGCGCGGACGTATTAATTTAGTCAAAATGGTTGGCGAAGGAAAAATCACGGATCTATCAGTGCTTGAAGAGCCGCTGGATTTATGCCTTGGATGCCGGGCTTGTGAAACGGCTTGTCCGACTGGAGTGGAATATGGTTCCATCCTTGAATCAGCAAGGGCTGCACTTGTGAAACGCAAGAAATTTAAAGCTCCTGTTCGTCTGCTGAGAAAGACAATGTTTCAGAACGTATTCCCTAGTAAAACAGCCATGAATGTGATCGGCAATACGTTTTGGCTTTATGAGAAAAGCGGATTGCAAAAAGCGATGCGCAAAACTGGTATTATGAAAAAGCTGCCTTATCATTTAGGTGAATTCGAAGCGACAATGTCTCAGGCAGTTTCACCAGCAGAGCGTAAACAAGCTCCTTCCAAAGCGAAAGCAAAAGGTGAAAAAAAATATACAGTTGCATTTTTCACCGGATGTATCATGGATGCTATGTTCCATCGCATCAACCGGTTGTCTGTACAGCTGCTTGCAGAAGCGGGTTGTGATGTCATTGTCATCCCTATTCAGACATGCTGCGGCGCACTGCATGCGCACTCTGGTGAAATAGAGGAAGCCAAGCGTCTCGCAAAACAAAACATCGCCGCATTTGAACAAGAGAACGTTGATTTTATTGTGAATAATGCCGGAGGATGCGGAGCTATGCTGCATGAATATGACCACCTGCTCGCAGATGATCCAGAATGGGCTGATAGAGCGGCTGCGTTCACTGCAAAATCAAGAGATATCAGCCAAGTGCTAGTCGCTTGCGGCGGACTGCCTAATCTTCGGTCAAATCCGGAAGAACGAGTCACATATCAGCCTTCGTGTCATATGACCAATGTTCAAAAAGTGACTGAGGAGCCTTTAAACCTTCTAAAAAGTATTTCAGGAATTAATTTTGTTGAGATGGAGCAAGCAAACATGTGCTGCGGTTCAGCAGGAATCTATAATATTATTAACTATGATGCCTCAATGGACATCCTTGATGAGAAAATGAAGCATACGAAAGCGACCGGAGCATCAGTCGTGATTACGACCAACCCAGGATGTCTCATACAGATGAAGCTTGGTATCGAACGCGAAAAACTGTCTGATTCTGTGCGGGCATTGCATCTAGTCGAATATTTGGCCGAAGCTGCCGGAATTTCATAAATTTTGCTTACACTTATGATGGATACGTGTTTATTGTACATTTGATGGAAGCATTAAAAATGACATTCCGCACCTGAAAGGAAAACTTCCATCTTTTTTTCAGGTGCGTTTTTTAAAAGTTTTCACTTATCATTTAATTCCTTTTTAATCAACTTCTTCCACCTTCATTCTTTTTTCGATAATTTCCATCGATCATCTATTTTACCTGCTCCGACACACGGATGGAAAGGAAAGATTATAGCCAGCCTCAAGTTCAAATAACCCTTTTGATTGTTAGCCGATGTAATCAAGTCAGCCGAAAAAAAATTCGATCCGCTAATACAATCGGATTTTCTTCACGCTGAAAATCTCCAAAATGTGTCCAGTTACATTGAATTGGACGATGTTTCAGAGCAACGTTTTTCGTATTGGCATAGAGAATCTGTCTGTAAAAGTAAGAACATGAAGCTTTATATGACGTTTTATTAATGTTTCTGTTTATTCATATAGGTTTGTAAATTCCGCATATCCGAGAACAGCCAAGTACGATTAATTACGAAGTCATAAACACCTTGATATTGCCATTCTCAGCCAAAGAATCCCTAGTTTGGTAACAAACTAAACCGGACCAATTTTTATTTCTCAAAATATTTAAAAAAGATCAAAAAAAAAAAAAAAAAAAAAAAACACATTTATTGATTTTTAATAAATATATTGGGTCTAATCTCTTCTGTCATTTCTTCTTAACCCTAACAGTCCTGCAAGACCAACTAAACCAATCCATCCCCAATCTGTATCTTCATTATCATCACTATTATCAACATCTGTATTTTGAGCCATTTGAGTAATTTTGTTTGTGTTGTTATTGACGTCTATGCTGTCATTTTCAGCGTAGGCAACTATCCCAAAAAGCATCAACGCAACTGATAGAGCGCAAAATGAATGGAGAATTTTTTTTAACATGGTTTTCACCTCCTTTTAATAATTGTTAACATTTAATATGTCCATCAAAAGAACAATTATTCTTTAGATATAGAAGCCGTTTAGGGCGTCATTTTTAAACCTATTCAATTCAATAAACGAGTGCGTTAAAGAAAAAATAGATGGTAAAAAAAGAGAAATGAATGCAATTACAAGGTATATATCTTCTATAAAAGAAGGGGAGCTATTATCAAATGTTTTAAGGCAGGGATTGGGGATTTACTGTTATTCCACAAACGTGATGAATGGTTGGCATACAAAAGACGATTTTTAAAAAGTAAAAGCTTGCGGCATCGCAAGCTTTTCCATATTTAGCAATCCGAACTTTTCACGTTGAGCGGCGGTGGAACTAGCCAGCCTTTTTCTTTGTTTATTCTAAGCAATTTAGCACCATATTGCGCTTTTTTTACGTGAAATTGACCAAACATTAAAGCAATATCTTCCCTGATGCACTCTCCTATAATTGTACTGCATGCCACTAAACCAGCAGAAATATCTTTGCTAAGCATTGCAGCTATTTCCGGGTCGGCAAATCTCGCACCAACTGGAATATCTTCCAAACATGCTTTTGGCCGTTCTGGGGGTGATGGCGGAAGTGCTATTCCATTTTCTTTTAACAAGTTTTCTATTTCTTGTATTTCCGGTTTTAAAACGTTTTCGATGCTATCCTCTATAAAACGTTTTAAATCCTTATCGCCTGTGTGGTTGAGCAATGTTTGATATCCGGCAACAAATCCTTTAGCCGTTTGTAAATACGACCATACGCCAAATATTTCTCCGTAGTGCATTGGCTCTTCTTTTGGATTACCGCTTAAAATTCCCATAATAAACCTCCTAACAAAATTCATATATCACCATTCTTTAGATAATATGGATTGATTGAAATACAATTATGCAAAGGAAAGTGAAGTTTTAAAAAACTTATTATGTTATTGGAATTTTGTACGAAGGATGAACAAAGAAGTTTGTGTAATGCATTGATTAGATCATCAAATTTAGTTAAATTTTCAATCCTTCTAACAGTACTTTTCGATAGGAAATTTGACTACAAAAAAGGACTACCTCCTTTCTTCTTAGTAAGGAAGTAGTCCTCACTTATTCTATAGACCAGTTCTCAAAAAAGTGGTCAAATTTTATTACATGCACCCTACATATCCTTTTATTGTAATAATTTTACAGTTCCCTTTCACTTTCGTGCATTTTGATTTTAGAGGGCAATGACGACAGTCTTCACATTCATAGATTTTGAAGCTTTATTCATAACCAGACGGGTCCTTTTTGTTTTGGTATTTTTTTAACGCAACTTTCCTTCCATTTGGGCAGATAAAACAATTATCTTGCTCACAATACGTCCAGTTTTTCGCAATTTTGATGTCTTTTTGTATTTGTGTGTTGTTCTTGTACGTAGGTGCCATAAGAAATCAGAAAATCAAATCGAGGCTCTTTCTCAACACCAACTGCATATAGTTTTCTTCACTGCCATATCCTGTGACTGTTTTCAGCATGGGTAAAGAAAAAGCCGCCAGTTTCTCCATATTTTCTTGGATGAGCTTTTCGATTCCCCGGCAGGAATAAATCTTTTGGGAATAAGCGTACAGAAAACTATATTTTTTGCATCAATTTTTCTATTCGATTGGAGCTTCCGAAAATCTCAATATGGTATTTGACATTTTCATATGCGGCACGGATAACATCTTGATGAAACACAAAATAATCTGTATAGCAAGAAGATTGGACATTTTTATTTATATGATTGATAACATTGTTGAAGGTTGAAGTAGCAACATTAATTTTTCTAATTCCTAACTTAATGCATTCTTTAAAATCATTCTCTTCGATTCCCGATCCACCGTGCAATACAAGCGGTATTTCAACTCGCTCATCAATTTCCTTCAAACGGTCAAACCGCAAATTTGGTTCACCTTTATATACGCCGTGGGCGTTCCCGATTGCAATTGCTAATGCATCTACTTTTGTTTCTTCCGCAAATTTCTCAGCTTCTTCAACCCCTGTAATAGTTATTTCGATATCTTCTGACCCATCTTCGCTTCCTCCGACTCTTCCAATCTCAGCTTCAACGGTTGCACCGTAGAAGTTCGCCAGTTTAACAATTTCTTTTGTCTTTTCTATATTTTCTTTTAAAGGTAAATGTGATCCATCATACATGACAGATGTAAAGCCGATATCAAGTGCCTGCTTAATTTTTTCATAAGTTAAACCGTGATCAAAATGAACCGCTACTGGGACAACAGATTGTTTCGCAGCTTCAACCATTAATGGGCCGATTAAATGAAGCGGAGAATGCTTCAAACGAACTTCAGCAATTTGCAATATAATGGGCGATCGTAATTCCTCTGCCGCTTGGATCGCCCCCATAACCATTTCCATATTTGCAACACTAAATGCGCCGATTCCAAAATTGTCCTCTTCCGCACTTGCGAATATCTCTCGCATTGTCACTAAAGGCATTTATTCATCATCCTTTTCCTATACCGACTATTTTCTAGGGAAAATCTGTACTTGCTATTACGTTTTCTATACAAGATCTTCAATGAAAAACAACGAATTTTTTTCTTAAATGGTTTGTTAAAACTCGACTTTCACCGGTACTCCTTTTTCAAATGACTCTTGCGCAGCTTTGGCAATTCTTTGTGCTTGCAAGCCATCAAATCCACTGCACAAAACAGATTCATTATCCATGCAAGCATGAACAAATTGCTTAACTTCTTCAATATAGGCTTCAGAATAACGTTCAAGAAAGAAATAGAGCGGTTTATCCTTCACAACATGGTCAGATGTTGATAATTCAACTGTTGTCTGCCGGCAATTATCAGCAGTTGCCGCCCCTTTATCTCCAAAAATTTCTACTCTCTGATCATATCCATAAACGGCCTGTCTGCTATTATCAATGACACCTAATGCACCATTTTCAAATTTTAGTGTTACAACTGCCGTGTCGATATCACCGGCTTTGCCAATTTCTGAATCTATTAAAACGGCTCCTTGAGCAAAAACTTCAACTACTTCACTGTTTACAATATAACGAGCCATATCGAAATCGTGGATCATCATATCCATAAATAAACCGCCTGAAGTCCGCACGTAATCAATGGTTGGCGGTTTTGGATCCCTTGAAGTAATTTTTAAAATATGAGGTGTTCCAATTTGTCCTTGTTGAACAAGATCGTGTAGCCTTTTAAAATTCGGATCAAAGCGTCTGTTAAATCCTACTTGAAATTTGACGCCAGCCTTTTCAACTTCATTAATTACCTCTACTGTTTCTTCAACTGAAAAACTAACCGGTTTTTCACAAAAGATATGCTTACCGGCCGCCGCAGCCTTTTTAATAATTTCGGCATGCGTAGTAGTTGGAGAGCAAACAAAAATGGCATGGATTTCCGGATCACGTAAAAGATCCTCATAATTATCCGTAACTATTGAAATGTTCTTTTCTTTTGCCCAATCTTCCATTTGAGCAATCATTACATCCGATATTCCTTTAATCTTTACATTTGGTATATGCTGCATGTTTTCTGCATGCAGCCGCCCGATTCTCCCTGCTCCAATAATTCCAATGTTTATCATGTTCCGATCTCCTCCATTTTCACCAAGAAAATGACCATCATTTGGCATGATGAAATCTGCTTGCTCATCATTAAAAGTTTTTTATTTAAGTAAATAAAGGATCATTATATTAATGAGCTCGAGCTAAAGAAGCTCGAGCTATTTAATGCTTTTACGTGTCCGACAGACTTGTTGTTGCGAACAACCATCTTTTCATCAGTTAACAAAAATTTATTCTTTCGTAATGCTTTTCAAGAATTCTAATTTTTCTTGCGCATTTTCTTTTGTGATGACATCAATGCCGCTGTCAATTCTTTTTTCAACTTTTTCACCTTTTATAGCTTTAATTGCATTTTCAACTCCTAAATATCCCATGTCATAAGGGCTTTGAGCAATTGTTCCAGCTAATTTTCCGGCTATAATCGATTCGACAGCTTCAACTGTACCGTCTGTGCCAATGACCGGGATTTTCAATCCTTTAGCTTCAACTGCCCGGAGCACTCCAAGTGCCATATCATCGTTTGCAGCAAATACACCTTTAATATTTTTATTGTTCTGTAATATATTCTCCATTACTGACATCGCTTTTGATTTATCACTATCTGCCGGTTGTTCAGCTACTACTTTCATCCCAGCATCTTCTAAAGCTTTTTTGGCTCCTTTTATACGCTCATCTGTTGCAGTGTTCCCAAGAGCACCGCTAATAAGAGCTACTTCATCCCCTTTATTCAACATTGATGCAAGCAATTTTCCAGCTTCCTGACCAGCTGTGAAGTTTTCTGTTCCAATAAATGTTGTTTTATCTTTCAGTTCTGCGTCTGTATCAATGAGCAATACAGGAATGCCCTGTTGTGTAGCCTGTTCTAGTGATGGAACAACAGTTGAAGGCTGAGTTGGCGAAACAACTAATGCCCCCGGCGATTGATTGATTTGGTCCTCAATCATATTTACTTGTTCGATCACTTGAGACTCTGAAGCTGGTCCTACAACATTTACTTCAACACCCAATTCTTTTCCAGCTGCTTTCGCACCAGCCTCTACATATTTCCAATATGGGCTGCTTAACGTTTTTAAAACGACTGATATTGTTTTTCCTTCTAAATCGTTGCCTTCTTTCTCACTACTTCCCCCTGAAGATTTTTCACCCCCACATCCGGATGCAATAATCATGCTAGCAGCCATTGCTACAACACCTAAAGATTTCACCCATTTTTTCATAAAATCATCCCCCTTGAATTTATAAATAAATTTTTAAATATTAACACTATTTTTTAAAAAGTTAGTCTTTCTTGCTTTTTCTCTGTCTAATCACATCTACATAAACAGCCGCTATAATAACAAATCCTATGACTGCCATTTGAAAATCGGCTGAAACATTCAATAAGTTAAGGCCATTTCTCAACACAGCAATAATTAAAGCTCCTATCAGAGTTCCCCAAACTGTTCCAACTCCACCAAAAAAGCTTGCTCCGCCAATAATTACCGCTGCAATGGCATCCAATTCATATGATAAACCTGCTAGCGGGAAGGCAGAATTTACTCTTCCTACCATAACTAATCCTGCCAGCGATGCCATAAAACCACTGATCGTATAAACAATGACAAGAACACGATCAACATTGATTCCAGATAAATGAGCTGCTTCTTTATTTCCTCCAATTGCATAAATATATCTTCCGGTTTTTGTTCTAGTTAAAAATATATGGAAAATGATATACATCACGATAACTAGCAAAAAGCTCACAGGAATTGGACCAACAAATTCTCTCCCCAAAAATTGAATTAAATACGGAAATCCGGCAATTGGTGCAGCTGCTGTTACAATCAGCGCTAAACCACGTGCTATGTTCATTGTTCCAAGAGTAGAAATAAACGGATGAGGCAATTTAAGCTTTGTCAGCAATATTCCGTTTAGCCACCCAAAAAAACATCCTACTAATAAGCAAACAAGAATTCCTAAAATGGGATGCATGCCCATATTAACGGAAACAATCCCCATTAACATGATTGAGATAGCTAAAATGGATCCGACCGATAAGTCGATACCTGCAGTCAAAATCGGCAAGAGCATCCCTAAAGCCAACAATGCATTAATGGATGACTGTCTGGCGATATTCATGATGTTGTTGATGGTTAAAAACTTATCCGATAGAATCGTGAGAACTGTACATAAAATGATAAGCCCGATCAGAGCGCCAAACTTACTAAGATAATGCTTGACAGATTTCTTTTCAACATTCGTTTCCGAGCTGTTCACCGCTAACTCTCTCATCAATTACTCCCTCCTGTAGCCGCTTTCATGATCTTCTCTTGCGAAGCTTCATTTATAGGAAAGTCTGCTGTTATTTTTCCTTCAGACATCACCAGTACGCGATCGCACATTCCTAAAATTTCCGGCAAATCAGACGAAATCATTAAAACGATGGCTCCATTTTCAACTAATTGATTCATCAACCGATATACTTCCACTTTAGCGCCAACGTCGATTCCCCGTGTCGGTTCATCAAATATAAAGACTTTCGCTTTTGTACAAAGCCATTTGGCTATAACGACTTTTTGCTGGTTTCCTCCGCTCAGCTTTCTTGCATTCAGTTCAATATTTCCCGGGCGGATTTTCAATTCTTTTACATAGTCCATGGCTCCCTGCTTAATTTTTTTCAAATCTATTAATTTGCTCTTTTTTCTAAAGTTATCCATATTAGCAAGGACAATGTTCATGTATAACGGTTGATCCAGCAGCAATCCTTCACTTTTTCTATCCTCTGTAATAAAGGCTATTCCGGCAGAGATGGCATCCCTAGGTGATTTAATGTCGACTAATTTTCCGTCAACATAGATCTTCCCTTTTTCCTTTTTATCTGCACCAAAAATGGCTCTTGCCAGCTCCGTTCTGCCGGCACCAACAAGCCCGGAAATACCGACAATTTCGCCGCGGCGAATACTAAAGCTGACAGGTTCTTTAAAGCCGCTAACTTTTAAATCTTCGACTCGAAAGCCTTCTTCCCCTAACGTAAAGGTTTGTTTTGGATATTTTTCTTCAAGAGTTCTACCTACCATTAGTTCAATCCAATGATCCGTGCTCGTTGTCTTTACTGGAAGTGTATCGATTTTAAAGCCGTCTCTTAAAATAGTGATTCGATCGCCAATTCGTTTAATTTCTTCAAGTCTATGAGAAATAAATATGATAGCAATTCCTTTTTCTTTTAATTGTTCAACCGTTTTATATAACTGTTCTACCTCCGACTGGCTCAAACTCGCTGTTGGTTCGTCCATGATAATTAATTTCGCATCTAAAGTAAGAGCTTTCGCAATTTCGACTAGCTGCTGCTGACCTATTCCTAAGTAACCGAGCGGCTGTTCTGCAATAGCTGGATCTTGTCCAAGCATCTGCAAAAATTGCTTCGCGCTTTCTTTCATTTGTTTGTGGTTGATAAATGAAAACTTTCCATTCCCTTTAATTTCCCGGCCTAAAAATATATTTTCATAGACTTTCAGCTCTGGAATCACGTTTAGTTCTTGGTATATCGTTGCTATCCCAAGCTGCATGGCATCCAAAGGTGAGCTGATTTGAACCGGCTGGCCTTCCCAATAAATTTCTCCTTCATCTTTTTGATAGGCTCCCGTCAAAATTTTAATCAACGTTGATTTACCAGCCCCATTTTCACCTAACAGCACATGAACTTCCCCAGGTTTCACTTCAAAATCAATGCCCTTCAAAACATGATTATTTGAAAAGCTTTTTTTAATGCCCTTCATCACCAGTAAGCTTCCTTCAGCACTAGCCAATGTTTTTTCCTCCTTTCTCTGCGTATAGGAACCAATCTATCAAGAGAATCAACAGCTATTCTGAAGACAAAATCATAATATTTTAGATGTGTTCAAGGAAACTTTTTCTTGCTTAAAGAACGATTCTTGTGCCGCAACAGCAATTTCTTGAGCTTTTACTCCATCTTCAACAGTTACTTTAGGTTGATACCCCTCTAGTAAAGCATTGAAAAAGTCTTCCAGTTCAAGATAATAGGCGTCTTTAAATCTGGTCGGAAAATCTTGAACAATATCATGAACTGCGCCAGAACTGGTCAAAACTTGAATGTTATGTTGACGCAAGCCGCCAATAAAAATCGTTCCTTCCGTACCTATTACTTCCGCACGTATATCATAGCCATAATGGGCATTTCTGCTGGATTCAACGTCACCAACGGCTCCCGATTCAAATTCTAAATAACAGAGAGATTGATCCACATCTTGATATTTGGACATAAACGGATATTTTAAAACTTTGCCGTGAGCTGATACTGCTTCAATGTCTGATTCCATTAAATACCTTGCAATGTCAAAATCATGAATGGCCATATCAATAAATATACCGCCGCTATTTTTTATAAATTCTTCAGGAGGCGATGCCGGATCTCGGGAAATTCCCCGAAAATAAATTGGTTTTCCGATATCTCCTCTTAAAATTCTTTTTTTGGCTTCAGCGTATGCTGGATCGAACCGTCTCATAAAGCCGACCTGACAAATTGTGTTATGCCGCTTCATTATTTCAAAAATTTCTTTCGCTTCGTCTAAATTGCTGACAAGCGGTTTTTCAACAAAAACTGCTTTATTGCTAAAAGCTGCTTCCTTCAACAGTTCAAAATGCGTACTCGTAGGAGAAGCAATGATAACAGCCTCAATCCGATCATTGGAAAAAATATCACTTGGATTTGTAGTGAAGTTAGGAACATCTAATTCTATGGAAACTTTTTTGGCAAGCTCTTCATTTCTATCACAAATGTATACTAGTTCAGCGGATTGGATTTTTGTCTTAACGTTTACGGCATGCCAATATCCAAGACGTCCCAGCCCGATCACTGCACAGCGAATTTTTCTGTTCATTTTCATTACCTTCCTAAAATTTATTTAGACTTGCTACTACGGATTGATTGCGCAAAGATTCATAACCTTTTTCTATATAATGAATAACTTGAATAGAATTTCGGATTCCATAAACTGGTTGTTTTCCGTTGATAATGCAATCATTTACATGCTCCACTTGATTGAAATACTGATTATCTTTATATGTTTCAAACAGTATTATTTCGTTATTGTCATCTTTTACAATTACTTTGCCCTTTTGATCTGATGACACATCAGGCCGAAAAGAGGAATCTACTAAAATGGTTCCGCGCTCTCCTATAATTTCATACCGATTAATAAATGGCAGCTTCATGCTGGCGGTAATTTCGGCTGTTCTTCCAAACTCATCTACAAAAATACAAGTTGATAACATATCCACTTTATGTTCAGGGTCAACTTCCCCCAACATAACAACTTTCTCTGGTTTTATTCCGATGATCTGGCTCATCGCATGAACTCCGTAACACCCGACATCCCACATAGCTCCTCCGCCTAATGCGGGGTTTAAACGAATATCATCCCGGTCTTGCAAACTCCAAGAAAAATGTGATTTTACATGCAATATGCTTCCGATCATCCCCGAAGCCAATAAATCCTTTACACGTGCATGTTGTTTATGGAATTGATACATAAAGGCTTCCATAAAAATTACGTTGTTTTGCTCTACAGCTTCCTTTACCTTCAATAATTCTTTCGTACTAACAGCTGCAGGCTTTTCTACTAAAATATGCTTTCCCTTCTGTGCAGCTTTTATTGCCCATTCGGCGTGCAGGGCATTTGGAAGAGGAATATAAACTACATCTATCGATTCATCTTCTAACAATTGATCGTAATCACTATAAACCTTTGGAATATTGAATCGGGCGACTTTTTCTTTGCTTCTGCTCGCAATCGCTACAACTTCGGAACGAGAGGATTGTCTCAGGGCAGGAAGAAGCTGCTCGTAAGCAATATTAGCTGCACTCATAATTCCCCACTTTACTTTTTCCATTTTGATCACCTTTCACAAAATTTTCTGAACGGCAAAGGTAAAATCATGACCGCCCACCATCCCATTACAATCAAAGTTACGAATCGATTGTTTCGATTAACGGGTGACATTTTTTTAAAGAGCGAAACTGTTGTTTGTTTCATCCCCCATGCCCTGCTTAAGAGTTGTTTAATAATTTTTCATTTATATACTTACGAGCAATTAAAGCGTATTCCAATGGATGGGCTATTGACGGATCTTGTTCGGCTTCAACGATAATCCATCCTTTGTATTGATGGTCCAATAGTTTTTGATAAAGTACGGTAAAATCAATGCAGCCATCCCCTGGTACCGTAAAGATTCCGCTTAAGAAGGAATTCATGAATGATTTTCCTTCTTTTTTGCACTCCTCCATTATCTTTTTTCTTACATCTTTAAAGTGCACGTGTTTTATGCGGTCAATATGCTTGTTTAATAGCTGCTGGCAATCTTCATCTGAAACATAGATGTGGCCTGTGTCATAGAGCAGGTGCACGTAGTTTGCATCAGTGTTTTCCATTAACCGATCAATCTCCGGAAGGGTTTGAACCCCCGTTCCCATATGATGGTGATAAACTAATTTCAAACCGTACTGCACAGCGATTTTTCCCAGTTCGTTCAGACCTTCGCACAATTGGGTCCACTCGGCATCTGTAAAGTGCGGCTTTTCAGAAAAAACATTTTTATCGGTACCTTGAATGCTGTAAGTCTGCTCAGAAACTACTGCCACATCTGCATGAACTTCATACAAGTATTGACAATGCTGATGGAAAGCCCGTTTAGCTTCTTCTATGCCGTCGCGGATAATAAAACTGCTAAACCACCGTCCTGCTATTTTTAAGTTTCGCAGCTTCAATTCCTTGTTTAACACTTTCGGCTCAGGGAAAAAGCCGCCGACTTCCGTGCCTTCAAAACCTGCGACAACAATGTCGCTTAAAAGGTGCTGCAACGTATTTTCAGCTCCGATCTCAGGTATATCATCATTGCGCCAGCCGATCGGCGAAATTCCCCATAAGATGTCTTGCTCTCCCATTGTTTGTCTCCTTCTTTAATATTGTTTGGCAGTTTTTAAATTTTCTTGTTTTTCTTTAAATGCTTTTTGCACACTTTCCTTCTCCGAGACTTCCGCAACCCCTACATGCCACCAGCTTTCATAGCCATTTGTCATGGTCTTTGGAAGCACTTTCATTTCTATTAAAGTAGATACATTTTGTTTCTTGGCATCTTCTAACGCTGCTTTCAGTTCTTCGACTGTATTGGCACGGTAAGTTTTGGCTCCGTAGCCTTCAGCCACTTTTGCATAATCAATGTTCATAATTTGATTGTCATGTGTTCGGAATTCGCAATAATAGCTTCCCATTCCATTGCCCATTTGCAGGTTGCTAATACAGCCAAATCCGGAGTTGTCAAACAGCAAAATATTAATTTTATGATTATATTGAATGGCTGTAACCAATTCAGAATGCAGCATGAGGAAGCTGCCGTCGCCCACCATGGCATAAACTTCTTTGTCAGGCTGCGCAAGCTTGATTCCTAAAGCACCCGACACTTCATATCCCATACAGGAATACCCGTATTCCATATGGTATGTGTTAGGTTCTGTTGAATGCCATAAGCGTTGAAGATCTCCAGGCAATGAACCAGCTGAACCGATGATGATACTGTCAGGCGATACCGCTTCATTAATCGCCAATAATGCAGTGGTCTGCGCCAATTCTGTATTTAACGCATCTGCATATTCATTCAGCACTTCTTGGGAAAACTGATCTTTTATTTCCGGTGTAAAGTTTTCTCTGTTAAACACAATTTTGCTTAAACGGTCGCGCTCTCTCAGCCACTCCTCTTTTAATTCGGCAATTTGATCTCCGAATTCGCTTTTATACCCGTCCAACAGCGGGAATAACAGCTCCAAAGTTGTTTTGGCGTCTGCGACTACTTGAAAACCATCCATTTTATAGGCCTGCAAGCGGCTGACATTAATGTTCAAAAACTTTGCCTGTTCAAAATTGAACGCTGTTTTCGACGAAGTCGTAAAATCTGTATATCTTGTTCCCACTCCAATAATCAAATCCGCTTCTTTAGCCGCTTTATTGGCAGCTAATGTTCCGGTTACTCCGATTCCACCCAAATTATTTTTAAATGTTGATTCGACTGTCGATTTTCCGGCTTGCGTTTCGACAAGCGGAATATCGTGCTTCTCGGAAAGCTTGATTAAAATATCCCTCGCTTGGGAATATTTTGCACCGCCGCCCACAATGATCAGAGGCTTTTTGCTTGATTTTATTAACTCTGCAGCTCCCTTTAGCTCTCGATCGGTCGGCAATTTGCGGTCAAGGTAGTGCACCCGTTTTTCAAAGAATTTCTCATCAAAATCAAACGCTTCCCCTTCGGCATCTTGCGAAATGCAGATGGTTGCAGGACCCGCTTTGGCCGGATCTGTCATCACTTCAAAAGCTCTGATTAAACTGGACATCAACTGTTCAGGGCGCGTGATCCGATCCCAATATCTTGATACGGGCTTGAGCGCATCATTGGTTGTCACCGCCGTACTATATTCATGTTCCACTTGCTGCAAAACAGGATCAGGCTGGCGGGTTGCAAAGGTATCTGCAGGGAGCAGAAGGACGGGAATATTATTGGAAAGAGCTGTACCCGCTGCCGCGACCAAGTTGGCCGACCCCGGTCCAACCGACGTGGTGACGGCAAATATTTTTTGCCGAAGCATTTGTTTGCTGTAAGCAATGGCTGCATGCGCCATTCCTTGTTCATTTTTCCCTTGAATTACTTTTAAATGGCCGGGATCTTGCTCAAGCGCCTGACCAATTCCTAAAACATTGCCATGTCCGAATACATTGAAGATTCCTTCCACAAAGGGAAATTCTTTACCGTCAACGTGAATGTATTGTTGGTTCAAAAATTTGATTAAAGCTTGAGCTGTTGTCAACCGGATAGTTCCCATCTTTTTCACCCCTGATCGTATTCAATTATGATCTTTCGGCAATGAGTTGTTCGATTTCTTCTGCTTTCGGCATTGCATCAGAAGAGCTGTGTCTGCTGACGACAATAGCTGCTGAGGCGCTCCCGTATTTTAAAGCCGTCTCAATGTCCTTGCCTGTAATTAGCGCATACAAGAAGGCTGAAGCGTATGCATCCCCTGCACCGAACGTTTTTAATACTTTTGTCCGATAAGCATTCGCTTGAAATGTTTCACCTGATTTCGCATACGCATAAGAGCCTTCAACGCCATGCTTAATGATAATCAGGTCCGGCGAATGCTGAAACAAATAGCGAACGGTCTCTTCGTTTTTCCCGTCTTTTGTTCCTTCCATGATATCGTATTCGTCGCGGGTGCCGATCACAACGTCTGCCTTTTCCGCCACCAATGAATAATAAACAGAAGTTTCATCAGTAGATGTCCAAGTGTACGGGCGATAATCCAATTCAAATATGACTTTCACATCATGTTTTTTCGCCAGAGAGATCGCTTTCAAAACAGCTTCTCTCGAAGGGCTTTTAGATAGCGCCGTACCGGAAACAAGCAAAATTTTGGATCTTTTGATATATTCCTCATCTACCTCGGACGGTTTCAAATAGAGGTCTGCTACATTTTCACGATACATTAAGATGCTGCAGTCTTCCGGACTTTTAATTTCTGTAAAAGTCAATCCGGCTTTATGCCCCTCCTGATCAACGACCATATGGGATGTGTCAACCCCAACATTGCGCATATACTGCTCAATAAAACGGCCATGCTGATCGTCTGAAATTTTTCCGATGAATCCAGCCTTCAGCCCTAATTTTGAACAGCCAATGGCGATATTAGCCGGAGAGCCTCCAACATATTTTGTAAAAGTCATCGTTTCTTCCATCGGACGGTTGTATTCCACAGCGTTTAAATCAATGCATGCACGGCCAATTGCAATGATGTCAAATTCTCTGTCGGTATTGAAATCATATCTCATCTTTGATAAACAGCTCCTTGTATTTTTTAACGTTTCAATATCCATTCATGATCAGGGTCATTGTAAAATTTCCAAATCCGTTTCGGGCCTGCCATAACATTTAAATAATAAGAGGTATAACCGTCTGGTACGCCGACCGGATGATATCCTTTCGGCACGATGACAACATCGCCGTTTTCAACTGTCATCGTTTCATCTAGTGAACGATCGTCCGTATAAACTCGCTGAAAAACGAATCCTTGAGGCGGATCCATTTCATGATAATAGGTCTCTTCCAATAGCGACTCATTTGGCAAGTTATCACGGTCATGCTTATGCGGAGGATAGCTTGACCAATTGCCGCTTTCCGTAAACACTTCCACCACTAAAAGACTATTCGCACTTGGATCTGAATCAGGCAAAATATTGTGGACAAAACGTTTATTGTTAAGTATCCCCCTATGCTCGATTCCTACATTTTCTGCTTTAATCCATTTCGTAGGCAGCTGACGTTCAGACGGGGAATAGCATAAGGCAACGCGCGCTTTTGTTACTCCTTCAACCTCAAAATGGCGCTGATTGGAAACATATACGCTGTCCGTCGGGATCTTTTCAAAAACACTTTCCCGCGTGCCTAAATTTTCGAAATTTTCATCACCGACTGAAACATTAATTTTTCCCGTTAAGGCGACGATGCAGCATTCTTGGTTTCCTAATAATTCCGAATATTTTGCGTTCGGATCTAAATCGATGACTTTAAATCCCACATATTCCAAAGGAGAGTTTTCTGATGTTACTTCATGAACAACCATTACTCCCTTTTCGATTTCTTTCTTGTTCGGTTTTCGCAGCAAATGACTCATATATACCTCCCTCACATGGCGGCGGTTTTCTTTTTCTTAAAGGAAAAAAACCGAAAAAACAATTGTTTTCTTAAAGCTTTTGACAAAGCCGTTGCGCTCTCTTTTCCGATTCATTTTCAGGCTCATGAAGCTAATAATGAGCCTGAAGGATGAATCTTCTATCACATTACCAATCTATTATTCAAAACTTGGCGTTTTATAGCGAGCTGTGACAACCTTTTTGCGCGTATAAAAATCAACGCTGTCTTTTCCGTTGGCGTGCAATGTTCCAAAGAACGAAGACTTCCATCCGGAGAACGGGAAAAACGCCATTGGAGCCGGCACTCCTAAGTTAACGCCTAACATACCTGCATCAATATTTTCGCGGAAATAGCGAATGGCTTGAGCGTTCGTTGTAAAAATACATGCGCCGTTGGCAAACTCAGATCTATTTGCAATTTCGATCGCTTCTTTTAAATGTTTCACCCGAATGATCGATAAGACAGGTGCAAAAATTTCATCTTTCCAAATGGTCATATCGGTTGTAACATTGTCAAAAATCGTAGGTCCGATAAAAAACCCGTCGTCTGTTGCGCGATTGCGTCCGTCACATACCAAGGTTGCGCCTTCTTCAACACCCTTTTCAATATAACGGATCGTGCGTTTTTTATTTTCTTCTCGGATGACCGGTCCTAGCAAGACACCGTCATCAAGGCCGTTGCCCATTTTAATATTTTCTGTTTCTTCTTTTAACTTGGCGATAAATTGATCAGCAATTTCTTCTTCCACCGTCACAACTGAACATGCCATGCATCGTTCTCCTGCTGATCCGAATGCTGAAGAAATAATGTTGGTAACAGCATCATCCAAGTTGGCATCCTTTAACACAATCGTATGGTTTTTCGCTCCAGTCAACGCCTGAACGCGTTTTAAATTTTCACTAGCCCGTTTATAAACGTATTCGCCAACCGGTTTGGAGCCAACGAACGAAATCGCTTTGATATCCGGATGATCCAAAATTCCGTTGACAACATCATGCGCTCCATTTACCACATTTAATACACCTTTTGGAAGACCCGCTTCTGTAAACAAGTTGACTAATTTTTCGATTAAGAGAGGTGTTCTTTCAGATGGTTTTAATATAAAAGTATTGCCAAGCGCTATTGCCATTGGGAACATCCAGCAAGGCACCATCATCGGGAAGTTAAACGGAGTAATCCCGCCGACCACGCCGATCGGATAGCGGTAATTGGTCGCCTCAATATCAGTCGCAATCGTTGATAAGGAATCCCCCATCATTAAAGTAGGCGCTCCTGCCGCAAACTCTACATTTTCTATTCCGCGCTGGACTTCTCCTAATGCTTCAGAATAACTTTTTCCATTTTCAATCGTAATGATCCGCGCTAATTCTTCCCTATGCTTTATTAACAGCTGCTGAAAATTAAATAGGATTCTTGCACGGCGAGGAACAGGGACGTTTTTCCATTCCTCAAAAGCTTTTTTGGCAACTTCTACAGCTTCATCCACTTCCTCTTTTGTAGAAAGCGGAACTTGGCCAATTACTTCTTTAGTAGCAGGATTGTAAACATCTTCATATTTTGTTGCTTTACTTTCAACCCATTCGCCATTAATGTAATTTTTTAATTTTAATGCGTTAGACATTTTCTGTCCCCCTTAATTCATCAACACTAGTTGATCATAAATAGTTGGTATGTTTTTAAAAAAATTGATGATATTATTGTTATATATTAGTTATATTTTGGTTATATCTCGATTTTTATGATAATATTAAAAGCGTTTTCAGTCAACAAAAATTTTAAAATATTTCTGCTACTAATCGGCTAAATCTTCATTATTATTGAACTTATAGGGTAATATAGATATAATTAACGTTGATGGTTAAGTTTTGGTTAACTTTATAATTTGTTTCAGATATTAGCCAGTGAAAACTAAAGAAAGCAAGAGGGATCCACATGTTAAAATCTAAACGAATAGAACAAATAGAAAAATATGTTTTTGAACATCAAACCGTTTCGTTGGACGAACTTGTTAAGGAATTCAATGTGTCAAAAAACACCATCCGGCGCGATGTTCAACAATTAGTTGAACGGGGAACGATCAAAAAGGTGTACGGAGGAGTTGCTGTTAATCATACAACATTAGAATCATTTACGGTCAGACAAACCCGCAATCAAAAGCAGAAAAAAGCCGTTGCCAAAGCAGCCGCAAAATATGTTGAGGACGGCGATATTATTTATATTGATTCGGGAACAACAACATTGGAAATGGTGGAATATTTGCAAACAAAACAGGTCACGATCATTACAAACAATTTGGACTTTATTATAAATTCGTACCCTTACCCAAACTTAAACGTTCTGACAACAGGTGGAATATTTGAACGTAAAACGAAATCGTTCGTCAGTCTCAAAAATATGGATATATTACAAAGCTACAATATTAATAAAGCTTTCATGGCATCAACCGGCATCTCCATTTCAAATGGCGTAACGAACTCCTCCCCGCTTGAAAGCGAAATAAAACAAACAATTGTCAAAAGAAGTGAACAAGTTTATTTATTGGTAGATCATGATAAATTTGATAAATACGCTTTAATGACTTATTGCCGTCTTGATGAGGTTGATTATATTATTACGGACACTGCTCCGAGCGAGCAATACCAGGAATTTGCCAAAAAACACAATATCCAGCTTGTCATTGCTGATAATGAAAATTAAACATAAAACATCGTTGACAAGCTGCTAGCAGCTTTTTCTTTTGTCAAATTGTTTTTGAGGTGACTGAATCCTTGTTCTCATCATGACTTCCTCAAGCTTGTTCACCTTTCAACGATGGAGACATATTTTAATAGATTTTCGAAATCGTTCCTGCTGTTCTATGGAACAGGAAGAAATTGATTTATTTAGTAGATAAGTGTAAATTTTTTTATTTTATCGGACACACAGAGTGAAAGCCATTCGATTATTCTATTTTCAATCTGCTGGTCAAACCAATTGGCAAAAAGTATTTAAACCTGCGGTTACAATTGGACAATTTGCAAACAGAGAAGCCCTCCCTTCAACACCGCTTAATCAAAAATCAACTTAGTTATGCAAAAACCCCCGCCTTTTTTTCGTTTTGGGAACTGTTGCAAAGTATGTATAAAGATTTTTAAGGCAAATCATGAAAACCTCCTTCGGCAAACATAAAACCCTTGGACAAATCCTTTTACTGGATTGCCCAAGGGTTTAAGAATATTTGCGAAACGAATTCATGAGTTGAGGAGCTACACCACATGTCGCTCACCGCCGCATATTTGCTTAGCAAGTTCTTCCTGAAACATTCTTCCGGTGATTATACCCCAACAGCTTACGAAGCAATGTTTCCAACCACCTTTTCCTTATCTAAGAGATGGTTTCAAACAAAAAAAGAGAATTGCCATAAGATTTCTATAATCAGGAACTGTATCATACGACTGGAATTTTCAGTAAATTCTCAAAACAAAACCTATCAAAGGAAAAATACCTCCTTTAAAGGTTCTGCCTTAGGAAAGGCTGGGACTATAAGATGCGAATGGGTAATTATAAGGGTAATGATGATAATGATGGATATAATTTGGATTTTGGCGGGTCGATCTAGTTTGATCATTTTCATATTTCTTACGTTTACAGTTTTTATGTGGGCCGATAAATGTGTTCGGTTGAATAGGAGCTATAGTTTTCTTCCATTCCTGTTCATTCAGGCAATAAGTATGCGCCATGATATTTGACGGAGTAAGCTTTAAGATATCTGAACCTAAAATCACCTCAGGAGTCGGGGCATCAAATATTGCCAGAAGGTGTGTATTATCCTTGGTTGCTACTTCGTAATGCCACCATGCTTGCGGAATATTTACCACCTGCCCCGGCTTAATTGGATAGTTATGAATTTGTTTTGTAAATGGGTTCAACATCGAGACAGTGGCAGCACCGGAAATACAATAGACCAGCTCAGCTGCATTTTGATGATAGTGAGGTTCTATAACATTATTTTTGCTTAAAAAAATATCCAATAAAGATATGTTTTCTAATGTGTTTAACTGTTTAATTCCCAAGATATTTATAAAGTTGTGTTTATCCTTTGTGAACGATCTACTCTTGTTGACATCGAAGGTGAATTGCGTTTTAGGTGATGTGTAATCCAAATATGCAACCATGTGCACTCATCCTTTGTGTTTAAATATTTCACCATAATCTATGCAGACACGTATTAGTAGTGCAAGTACCTAAATAAAAAAGCCAAAGATCTCCCTGTACCTAAAATATGGGCGATATAAAAAATTAGGGATAATCTTTTCCAGAAAGGGTAATATGCCGAAACTTCCTTGAGCTTTCTCGCAGCCAAAGGCAATTTTCCCCCTGACCGATTCGCTATCTATGCAGGATCATGAAGACGTACACATTAATCGGAGCGAAATAGTTGAACTTTTATCGTTGCAAAAACATCAGGCAGCTCAATATCAACGTCATCTCTATTTTGTGATTTGGCCAGTTATTTTTCAGTCAAAATCATTTTTGAAAACAATAATGACTTTGTTTTAATTCGAAAATAGTTGCACAACTGACCAATGTAAGACTATACTTTTTGGGATAAGCAAATCACATACTGCCTAAGCCTTCCTTGGTCAATGGTTATAAATTCAGCATTCTGTTTGAAAGAAGAGTACTTCCTAATTGTAAAAAATAAAATGTTAAACAATAACTAATAATAATTTTTTTGGGTACATCGTATTTAAGTAATAGTTTGTAGAAAACAAAAATAGATAACAATAAGAAAGGGTTAAATAAAGTAAATAAAAGATTATTGCTAACCAAAACAATATTATTTGAGTCATTTATAAAGTTTGCCAAAGCTATGGGAATCTGAATGGAAGTGTTCACCAACATAACTATACTACAAATAAATAAAAATTCTCGCTTAGTTATCCCAATACGAAATATTCGACCAAATATATACGCTATAATGCTTAATATCAGAACCCCTATGAAAATAGAAGCTAAATTAAGAATACCAATTATAGAAACCAATATGACCGAGACCATACTGTCTAAATCCGGTAAAATGCTTTTCATATAATTGTTTAAATAATCAAAAATACTTAAATAAAGCAATATATAGTTTACCAATATTCCAAACCATACTAACTTGATACTTGGTTTATTCATTTATATACCCCTCGTAAGAAGATGATTTATTAAAAAAAATGAGAGTATAAAAAGAAACAGAAATTCAAAGCCCAAAAAAATGAATTTTAACATTTTATTGTTTATCTTTCCTCCTAATTGCCAAGCAAGAATAAACATAGATAAAATTAAGGGGAATAAACTTAAATATAGATTTTTAGTTAGTACTATAACGATCAATGCTAAGAAAAAAAGGGCAGTTGATAGAAAATTTGCAAATTTTGCACTCATGACATGACCTCCAATATTATAATGGGGTTATATACCATTCTATTATTGCTGCCAATGTAAGGAAAATTAATATTATACTGGTTAATAGGGCTATTTCAAATAACGTCTGTTTTATTAGCTGTTTTGTACTTAAAGAAGTACGGAAAAATTCAATAATAATTGATACGCCTTTTAATCCAATGATTCCACTTATTAATATCGCAGGTATCTCAAATATTCCATGCGGGATTAGCTTTACAAAAATACTTGAAATAGACAATCCAAGCTCCAATTGCTGCTGAATAGAGGAACCGACTATTAACCCATTGGTTATCAAAAATATAACAGTAGGAATACCTAGAGAAAGTAATCCCGAAGCAATAACTAGTGATGCCTTTATATTATTAAAAAGTAAGTTTTCTACATCAGAAGCCTGTATATAGTTTAAGTCTCCTCTTACTGCATCTATTCTAAACAAATACCCCCCTGCCATCCCCCCAAAAAATAAAAGTAAAGAAATGACAAACAATATTTTGTTATTAGATACAAGCTTACGAACAACATCTTTTATACCCCTTCCCTGAAAATTCATTTGCTCATCATTTCTCCAGAATTTTTACCTAAGTAAACTGATGTAATACGCTTTTCTATTGAATCGAGACTTAATTTATTGGTTGAAAATTCCTCGACAATTTTACCTTTATGTAAAATCCCTATTTTATCGCATAGAGAATGTGCCAATTCAAGTAAATGTGTCGTTAGAATAACTGTTTTATCTGCTTTTACAAACTTTTTTATATACTGTCTTATAATATGTGAATTGATTAAATCGATTCCTGTCAAAGGTTCATCTAATAATAATATATCTGGATCGTTCAATAATGCTGATGCAATAGATACCTTTTGTTTCATTCCGTGGCTATATGTCTTAATCAATTCATCTTTTGCTGATGTTAAATTGAAGAGGTCAATTAAATAAGAAACTTTATCTTTTCGCAACTCTTTCGGAACATCTAAAATAGATGCAAAGAACAAAAGATATTCTTCCCCGCTTAAATATTCATATAAAGAAGCGGAATCAGGAACAAAACTTATTTTTTTATTGCTTTTATTACCAACAGGATTCATATTATCAATGTATATTTCACCATTATCTGGTTTGGATAAACCTGCAAGGATACGTAGAAAGGTAGTTTTCCCAACACCATTCGTACCAACAATCCCATAGATACAACCCGTATCCACTTGGAAATTAAGGTTATCTAAAACGATATTTTCATCATATCTTTTAGATAAATTTTTCACCTTAATCATTTTTTAAGAAAACCTCCCTGACTGAAATTTGTTTAGTATACGTAGCAACGATGGCATAAGCGCAAAAGAAAAAAGCAACGAGAATTAATATAAGAATACATGCAACCATAGTGTTTAATTTTAATCCGAAAAATTGATCTGCGATCAGTAATCCTCCTATGAAAACCGTGTATAGATAAGTTAGACCATTATTTAAAATGCTTTCTATAAAATTAGCTTTATGGGATTCACCAATTTCATAGGGATGCTCCCAATTTATCCGTGGGTATAACGCTGTTGAGAATATTTGAAATAAACCACTCAGTCCACCATAGGTGAGCATAATAGTGATTGATAAAGCATACAGAAAAATATTTACATTTATAAAAACAGAAGATAATAAGACGACGAAAAAAGTGACTAGAAATGTAAAAATAAAATATATATACCATTTTTCTTTGACAATATCCCACATTGTATATTTGGTATAAACAAGCAAGTGTATATTCTTGGCCTCTGTATCAATCGCTAATATCATTTTTAGTGATTCGCCAACAATTTGAAATATGGCAAAAGCAAATACTGTTATAATGGATAAAAAAAACAACGGTGATGTTGAATCAATAAAATGTTGTACGACTGGCAAGGCGATTCCGATAAATACTAGCAAGCCAAATATAGTTTTTCCTATATGCCCAATAAACCATGAACTAACACGCTTAATATGAAGTATGTCTTTTACAAAAAAATATTTATTCGTATTCATGAACTTATCTTTATCAGATATAGAGCTTTTATGGGTACGAATTTGGTAATAAGGTATTAAATCTAAATGATTTAATGTTTTGATCCATATCAAAGTGAATACACCAGCTATGAATAGCATGAAAAGAAAAACGATGAAAAGTTTATGAAACTCGAGATTATATATGTCCTTAGGCAGACCGAGTTCCATTAAAAAAGACTGATATTTTATCACAATATCTGCTAATTTAATTCCAAATTTTTGTGAATTGAATAACAGTGAAGCGATCGTGAAGGGTAATAAAAAAAATAAGAGCCCAACGACTATAAATAGAAAAAAGCGATTTAATAAACGCAGTGATTGTATATAAAAAAAATGGGCAAACAAAAAGCGGAAGTATGAAAAAAACATAGTCATTATTAAACTTAATAGACTAAATAGCGGAAAATAGTAAATCAAAAATTTCAGCTCAAAACTTGGGTAATTTATATGTATCCCTAAAACTACAGGCATTAACAAAACGAACCACATTATCACTGTATTTTTCAATGAGTCACCATAAATAGAAGCAATGACTTGCAACACTCTATAACTTTTTAATTGAGACAACATTTTTGTCGTGTCATAATAAAAAACAGAAGATTTTTTATTAAAGAAACTTAATGAGTTGAAGAAAGCAAGAAATATTACAAAGCTCAAAAAGGCATTTAACCATGTATTTGCGTCTAGATCCTTGATGATATAACCAGTTAAAAATACTGTGAAAAAAAACAAAGCACTCATAATAAAAATCATAATGAGTGTAATCCATCTATATATCTTTCTAAGATCAATTTTATCCAGCTGCCAGTCTGCTAAAAATTTTCGCAGAGCAGATTTTCTGTTATATTTTATTATATTGATCATTTTATCTAAAAAAGAAAAGACAGAATTACTAGTAAACATTATTGAATTGGCACCTCCTGACTAGGTAAACAGAAAAAAGAAGGGGCATGTTAATTTTAGTATTAGCTGCGAATACAAGTTTTGCCGGATTTCCGCAGCTTGTGCTTGTACTCTTTCAGCTTTAATTACCAAGCAATAGCATATTTTCTTCCTGAATTTTGAATAACGGCTTTAATTGCAGTAATACCTCCAATTGCGCCGCTAAGTCCAGCTACTGCCGCAACAATCGACCAAAGAGTTAAACCTCCAGAAACCAAATCAATAATAAGCCCTGCTGTAGCCTGTTTAATTCCGAGTTTAGTAGCTAATCATGCGAAAGATGAATTTACAGTTCCTATTTCAGTAGTAACTTGAGCTGCCATTAAACCTAATGCAAAAGTTAAAAGACTAGCAAGAAATCCTTTTTTTCAGGTCTACACATTGCTTCATTGATACTATCTCCTAAATTATCAATTTTATACAAATACCTTCAATCCCCTAGATTACCATATATAGGGTTGATTGTAAATTAAATTCCATATAACACTTGTAAAATAGGAACTACTAACTATTATCATGCTTTCATCCTGGTACACAATTTTATTAATAGTTAACCGTGTCCGATTGTTCCATATAAGCCAAATTTTTTTCATATAAGGCCCCATTTCTCAAAGCCTTGTTGTATAAGACCTTCCATTAACGCTGCCAAGAGAAGAAAAAATACATAGAGCACAAACAGTATAAGACATATCTTTAATATCTCTTTTTTTGGAAAAAGGGCTTTTTTAATCACTTAAAAGTCACTACTGCAGGCTTTAGTGCGAATGCCCCAACAAGTATAATTGCTAGGATTTCAAAAACACATGAAAAATTGTATATTTAAATACAAATCAAAAAGAGAATGGGGGTGTTTAATAAGTCGTTTTTACGGCTTATTGACGCCCCCATTAATGCTTTAGAAACGTTAATATATCGGTGTTTATGATTTTTTGTTTTCAATGGCGATTTGACTTTCAAAGACAGCCCCTACTAGTACTTAATAAATATCCTTGTAAAAGGATATACCAAAAAAACGAAACCAATGAAAACACACCAATACATGCTGGCAATAAAATCATGAAATTATGAAAAAATATAGACTGCCACGTAAGCTCCTCATCATCGAGGTTTTCTGAAACTATTACTACAGCCTCCTGTTCCATGTCTGTTGCTTCTCTTACATCAGTTAACTGCAAATAAATCATTGGTCCACAAAAACTTATTAAAACAATTAAAAGTGAAAGTAAAAAAACATCTCGATTTCTTTCCAAAAATGCCATACCAAACGCCTTAAGTCGAAATATATTTTTCACGTTCATACCAAGTCCTTGATAAAGTTAATTCTTTTTTGGAAGGATGGATGAGTTTCTTTCCACTCTTTCCTTTTGAAGTCAAACTCGTCATTCTCTTTTTCACTGATTCGCTCTAACTTCATTAATGTTTGAATATATAACTCCTTATTCCCCAATTGCCTTACAGCAAATTCATCTGCTTGGTGTTCAAACATTTTACTAATTTTATTCGGAAGCCATTCTGTGAGCCCTATTAAAGCGATTATACCAACTGGGAAAATAAGGATATACTGTCCCCATCCAAATCCTAGCATAATTTTTCTAGTAAAGAACATCAGCAAACTAATAATCGTCGCTACTCCAAAAGTAATAAACAGTATCCAACGACCATGCTTTCGTTTGATATGTCCAATTTCGTGAAATAACACTGCCTTTACCTCATCTAAAGTAAATTTTTTTATCAAACCTTCTGTCATGTAAATGTTAATGCTTTTTTTAGATGCAAAAGGAGTACTATACACCCAAGCATTCGTCTCATTCTCGGACTCTTTCTTCGTAAATAGGTTAACGTTTATACTACATGCAGCTTCTATCGTTTTTTTCAAAGAGTAAAATTGCTCGGTGAATCCCACATTTTCATAGTTCCCCATGAAACGATGTATTACAGTATAAACTAGCATTATAATAAGGGTTAACGATAAATACCAAGCAGCAAATAAATACCATTTGTCCACAATTTTTACATATAGGGATAGTGGAAAAAGGAAAAATGAGAAAAAGTAAGCAAGACTTCCTATAGTGAGTACAAAAATTATAACTATTTCCCTTTTTGAAAATTCAAGGAAATCTGATTCCTCCATTTCAGACTCTCCTTCAATATCCTCATCACTTTTTATCGTCCATTGGTATATAGCAGTTGTCAATGAAACTGATAAAAACGTCGGGAGAAAGATACATAACAAAATGCTCCAAATGTATGATTTTGTTAAAAGTAGTGCGTAACCCATCGAAAAATGATAGTTTAATATCAATGGAAGGATTCCAGCTAAGATAAACGGAACAAACAATGTAAAAAGATTGCGCCATGGAAGAACCTTGTTAATAAACAATGCCAAAAGAAAAGGCAATAAAAATGAACAACCATATATCAAAAAAGTAAGAGTTTTACTAAACTCCGTCTTCAATCGGATGGAGAATGATCCATCATTTTTTGCAGCACGTATTGTATATTCATTAAAAAAAAATTTCCTCTTACTAGACTGAATCGTCACTTCCTTACTAAAAGACGGTTCAACCCCTCTTCTCGTCATAACAGTCAGCTCTTCTCCAGCAGGTAAGATAATGTTTTCTGTATTGACTTTGATAAATTGATAATCAATAGGTCCAATATGAAAAGCGAGCGGACGATTGGTAGAGTCTTCTTCAGTATGTTCAATATCTAAAAGATAGTCCCCTTGGTATATGGAATAGCCAGTTAAAAGCTTCTGGACTCCTACATTTTTTTTTGAATCGAGAAGAATAAATGGCGATAAAACAGCTGAACGGATACTTAACTCAACCATAATAACCGAAACTGTAAAAAACGCCGTGACCAATAAAAATATGAGCATTCTTTTTTTCATAATAACTACTCTCCTTAATTTATAGGAAACTTGTCATAATCGATGGAATTGTTTTTAATGTCAAGTTTGCTACAAAGATAATACTTACAATAAGTAAAGGAGCAACCCGTCTTTCAGATTTCAATAATGCTTTAACACCAAAATACAATAAAACAAACTGCCATATTAAAAAAGGCTCAACTTGATTAAGAAGAGCAACAGCCACATCATGATCTAGATTTGGAACCAGAACCCGCAGTCCTACCGGTTCAAATACTTCTCCTGTAATTAAAACAAGTGTGGCAAAAGATATTGTTTACAGAAAATGATGAAGAGACGACAATTTTTTTACATGCCCTTTATTTATCAATTACCATATATAGGGTTAAATGTAAATTTTATTACATGTAAAACAGGAAATATTAACTATTGGAAAGAAAGATGAAATAATAGGCCGGAAGAAGCAGAAAATCTGATATAAGAAGAATTAGACTATCTTGTAAATGAAGAAAGAACAAGCTGAGGACTTACCTGTTTGAAGCTGCAAAACAATGAATGGAAGAAGGAATTAAAGTTATAGATTCTGAATCGGAAATTACTATTATATTTGATCCGCCAACTGTAAAACTAAGAAAAATTAAGATAATAGGACTAGATCCGTTTCAACAAAATTGCAATAACTAGTATTGAATCTGTGAAAGCTTAACAGATTCAAAATCTTACAACTTATAGTATTCAGAATATTTCAGATTTTGATACAATCTATAAATAATAGAATTGTATAAATTACTACTTGCCGGAGGGAAAATAATATGAAAAGAGATTATGGTCTTTGTTTATGGACGTTTGGAGATATAGATTTTGAAGAGAAATGTAAAATATCCAAGGAGATTGGTGTTGACGGAGTGGAGGTCCAAGGGGATTTGTCACAATCTCCGGAAGAGTTAGCAGCGATTTTAAAAAAATATGACTTGAAGGTATTGTCCGTAACACCTGAAAATGTAGACATTTCCAGTTCTGATGAAAATATTCGAGCTAGTGCCGTACAATATTTTTTAGACCTAATCAGTTGGGCGAAAAATTTAGGCGCCAACAGAATCTGCTTACATGGTGATGTTGGGAAAATACATGGATGCGGAGATTTAACAAAAGACTGGGATTTGCTTGTAGCTAGTACGAAGGAGATTGTAAATAAAGCGGAGGAAGTTGGCCTTCAAGTTGTATTTGAAGTACTCAATCGGTATGAGAACCATCAAATCTTAACAGCAAAGGAAGCGATTTCATTAATTAATGAAGTAAAAAGCGACAACCTTTATATATTATTAGATGCATATCATATGAATATTGAGGAGGCTTGTCCAATTCAGGCAATCAAGGACGCAGGGAATAAGCTGGGTGTTTATCATGTCGCTGATTCCAATAGGCAAGCTATAGGTAACGGACACTCTGATATTAGAGGTCAAATAAAAGCTTTAGATGAAATTGGTTTCAAAGGACCGATTATAATGGAAATGGTCGCAGAAGGACCCAATCCATTTACGCCGATTAAGCATGGAAACTATTTAGATGTGGTGGTCAATTACTATAAAGAATCTTTAAGACAACTAAAACAATGGGATGAAATGAAAGTTCAAGTATAAAGAAATCTCCTGACAGAAGTCGTTTTATTTCGATTGATATGATTTCATTTCAAAAACATTTTAATCCCTGTTTAGACTTTTGAAATCACTTGTGAATCATTGAGTTTTTATACAATCAAAGCCTTGTACAGTGGCATCATATTCAACATGAGGGGAGGGTGTGGTGATAGACTGGTCTGTATGCCTTGCAAAGTCCTATCACCTGCCCCTCTTTGCAAAAGCTCATGCCGAATAAGAAATGAATGTTATACAGGAAGGGAATGTTTTTGTTTTTCACAATCGGACTCCATACCAAGTCTATTTACAGGAATTAAATGGACAGCGCTTGCGGGCTAACTAAAAGCAATGGATTTCGTCGAAAGCGCCATTTGGTCATTCACTCCGTTTAAGCAGCCACATGAATCAATACGTTTTGAAATTTGATTCAAATTTCTATATTTTTAAGTATACTGCTTCTCTGCAATCCGATTATTTGGCCTTTGCCGTAGTTTCCAATTGTTTTTGTCAATAATAAATTGAGCCAGAGCGATCACTTCAAAAGTGAGCCACTTTTAGAATCAGAGTTCCCATAAATGGGAGAAGGTGGGTGTTTGGATGAGTTGCCCCTAGGGGCAACTCATCCAAACGCTTCGCGCACCTGGCTACCACTCCCCATTTTCCCTCTGTTTCATACTTTGACGGAATCGATAAGATTCTCCGTTTAGAAGAAGAATGTGCGAACGGTGAGTGAGCCGATCAAGCAACGCTGCTGTCATCTTTTCATCCCCAAAAATGTTCGTCCATTCTACAAATTCAAGATTTGTTGTAATGATGACACTTGCACGTTCATAGCGATTGGAAAAGAACTGAAATAATAGCTCTGCTCCTGTTTTGGAAAAGGGGATATATCCCAGTTCATCTACGATGATCACATCATATTTGAGCCACTTCTTCTCAAACGCACCAAGTTTGTGCTCTTCTTTAGCAATAAGCAACTCTTCCACTAACTCGGAAGCAGTAATGAATTTGGTTTTGTAGCCATTTTGGATCATAGCGATTCCAAGCCCAATGGCCAAATGGGTTTTCCCTGTGCCACTATTCCCTAGAAAAATAATATTCTCTTTTCTCTCTACAAACTCACCTTTTGCGAGTGTGAGAAATCGATTTCGATTTAAGCTCGGCATGAAAGTAAAATCATAGGTGTCTAAAGTTTTGTGGATGGGAAAGGCAGCTTGTTTGAGCCTTCGCTGTCTTTGATTTTCCTCTCTTGCCTGCACTTCTGCTTCTAATAGTGCCAATAAGTATTCTTCATACCGTAGATTTCTTTCTTCTGCCTCTCTTGCGAGAGAGCGATATTGTTTCGCAATTGTAGGCATTCTCAATTGCTTCGTGATATGGTCTAAAAGGATTTCTGTTGTCATTTCATCTGACCTCCCGTTAATTGTCCGTATTGAGCTACGTTTGCCTTTTGAATTTTATAGTCTAGTAGATTTACAGGCGTTTTCTCCTTAGATAGATCTTGGACCTGCAAGTAGTTATTCGTCAGTCTTTGAATGATTTCATGGACGACTTCATACCGATAGACCTGCGCTTGTTCAGCTTCTCGTAATGCTTGTGTCAATTTTTCCATCCCGATCTCTCGATGAAGGAGAAGGAGTCGGATAAATTTACGGTCGCCCGCGGCTCCTTCTTGTTCCCTCATTTTTCGGTGAAAACGCCTAAATACATCCGGAAGGTCAGATGATTGAAATGCATGGGCATCCCGAATCGCTCGCGGTTTTTTTAATAATGCCTCCAGATAATGATCTAGATTGGTGATCATCTGGTTCCGTTCGTAAGAACGAGGATGTTCAGCGATCACTTGATTTTGAGCCACAACGATCACATGATCGACAAATATTTTTGCCCATACAGCTTGACCTACATAACTACAAGGGACAGAATACTGATTGGTCTCCACTGTAATTAAAGAGGTCTTATTCACCTGACAAGAGACTAATCGGCAAGCTTCAAACTTCTTTTCAGGGAGTGGGTGTAGATACTCCTTTTCTTTCGCCCACATTTGCGCAACCGTTTCTTTAGTGAACGGAACGGTTTTTTCTTCCGCCTCTCTCAAACACCAGTCCAATAGATAAGCGTTTAATTCCTCCAGCGATTGTACGTCCGGAAGCGGAACGAAGACGTTTCTTCTTACGTATCCGACCGTCCCTTCCACTCGTCCTTTTTCATTCCCGGAACGAATATTACAAAACTCTGCCTTAAACAAATAGTGGGATTGTAAGGCTAGAAAAGCATCCTGTTCGAGACGATCTCTCCCTTGGAGTATTTTTACTACGGCTGTTTTTAAATTATCAAATACCCCTTCGGTAGGTACTCCTCCAAAGAATTCAAACGCATGGACAAAGCCATCTAAGAAAGCCTCCTGTTTCTCATGCAGGTATGCTCGTACAAATCGCATTCGACTTGCCGAAAGTTGCATACAAAAGAGGTAAATTCGTTGTGTTCGACCCTGTAGAATAATATCCGCCTCTCCCCAGTCGAATTGGAATTGGTGGCCGAGTTGAAAGTCAAGGGGAATAAAGACTTCCTGTAGCTTCTTCTTACGTTTGGCTACAACCTTACGGATGTTGGACTCAGATCCTTTGAAATCGTACTCATCGACCAATCTTCGATAAATTCTGGCAGCGGTATGACGTTGTTTTCCCCAACGTTTTAGATCGTCTTCGAGCCATTGATCAATAATGGGCAAGACTCGCTTCGTTTCATCGGAATACTCCTTTCCATGATAGTTTTTCTGCCGATGAATGGTGGTTGGAGCCTCATTCTGTTTTAGATATTTGCTTACGGTATTTCTTGAAATCCCTAATTTTTGAGCAATTTGTCGTTGGGATAGCCCTTCTACCTCATGCAAGAATTTGATATGATGAAATTGAGCCATCTTGATCATCCTTTTTCTCTCCCTCTGATGAAAAGTTTAGGCACTTTCAATCATAAGGGAGGTAATGAAAATTGGAAATCAGGTGGCTCATTTTTTATGTGATCGAACCCTTCAAAAGTGGCTCAATTTTAAATTATCAAATACATTTGTTAGATTTTTTATAAACGTTTCTTAAACGGTGTGCCTCATCAAAAATAATTAAATCCCATTTTACTCGCCTTAATTCACTTGCTTTATTCTTTGCAAAATATAAAGACGTAATAACTACCATATCTTGTTGGTAAAATGGATTCATAATTCCAGTATCTTGCATCTCTTTAAAATTTTTGTTTTCAAGAATAATAGAGGGTATGTAAAATTTCTCCAATAACTCTTGACTCCATTGTTTACGTAACGGTGGAGGTACAATAATTAAAATATTTCTTTTTCTTTCTGCCCATAATTGGCTAATTATAAGACCCGCTTCAATTGTTTTTCCTAATCCAACTTCATCTGCCAATATTGCGCCTCTTTCAAGTGGTGCGCGAAATGCAAATAACGCTGCTTCAACTTGATGTGGATTTAAATCCACTGTTGCATTTATTAATGATTGGTTAAGACGTCCAATTGAAGAAGACGAGTTTTGTTTAGTTAATTCATATGCATAGTATTGGCTATGATAATATGTACTCATTTAACCCCCCATATCCAAAGATCCTAAATAAATATATTTCCGTTGATATCATTAGTTCTATTTTACCATATTACAAAGATGTCTATCTATTTCACTTAATAATTACAAGTCTTTAACAGGAGCTATTTGAACCTCTAAATAATTTACAATTTTTCACAAAAATACCTAAATCCTATTAAAATATCTTCAACTTGTAAGTATAATGTTTCAGAACTAATCAGTTAATCAAGACTTTATTAATCAACTTTTAATTTTTTTTAAAAAAATTCCTTTTTCCTCTTCAAATATGAAAAAACGAAGATACAATGCTTTATGCAAAACGGAAAATACAAAATAACAAAGGAGAGGAATAACCAATGAAATGTGCAGCTTATATTCGAACTGCAAGTAAAAATCATGTAGATGACAATTTAAGAAAACAAACAGAGATGATTAAAGCATTTATTTTGAAAAACAACTGGGAACTTGAATGCATTTATGCTGATGTTGATTCTGGGGTTAATAAAAACAATAATCTGAGCTTAATGATTGAAGATGCCCATCAAGGTAAGTTTGATATCATCATTGCAACAGAGCCATCTAGACTTTTTAGAAATAATGAACTATCTTCTGAAATTAGAAATCTTTGCAAAATGAACAAAACCCATATCGTAACAGTGGATAATCGAATAAATACCATCCAAAATGATGATTGATAATTATTAAGTATGTATAGTTTGTTTTATGAACAAGAAACCGAGATGAGAAGTCAGAAAATTAAAGACGGAAAATGTTATCTAAAAAAACAATTAAATAAGGTAACCCAATAAAAAGCGAGATCCGCAGAGGTTACGTAGCCATAAACAAAGTGCATGGCTATGTAATTCTGCGGATTTTTTATTTATAAAAAATATGAAAAGGGAGAGCGATAAATCATGAATAGATTAGAGAACAATGTTGAGCGAATTTTTGCAGATACTTCGCTCACCTTCATGGATGTTATAAATTCAATTATTGATCATAAAATTGAAGAACTCGTCAATAATGCTAGTAAGGTAAACACTGCTACATCTCAAAAAGACGAGAAGGAGTATGATTCAAAATGAGATGTGCAGTATATGTTCGTGTTTCTACCGATAAAGAAGAACAAAAAGATTCCTTAAAATATCAGCAAGAACTATTTTATAACTATATATCAGAAAAAGGTTAGGATATTTACAACTTTTATATCGACGTTGAAAGCGGGACGACAGCAAAAAGGGAAGAACTTCAAAAACTTATTGAAGATGCTCAGGATAGAAAATTCGATATCATCCTTGCTAAAGAGTTATCACGTCTTGCCCGCAATGGAGAGTTATCCTATAAAATCAAAAACTTATGTGAAAACCAAGGGATTCACATCATTACATTAGATAATGCTATCAATACATTAACAGGTAACACCCATATGTTTGGCCTTTATGCATGGATGTATGAACAAGAATCTCAAAACACGAGTAATCGTGTGAAAGAGACATTAAAAACTCGTGCAAAAAATGGACTTTTTAAAGGTTCGAATCCTCCATATGGTTATGAAGTAAGAGATGGAAAACTGTATATCCGTAATGATGAGACACCAAATATTGTTAGGCGTATTTTTAGAGAATATTTAGAAGGAAATGGAAGACAAAGTATTGCGAGACGTCTGTACAATGAAGGGATTCCAACACCTGCTCAAGTGGCTGGAAAATCAAATGCCGGAGATAAATGGCACGATTCTACAATTAAATGTATCTTAACGAATCCTCATTACGTAGGAGATCTTGTTCAAGGCAGAACAACAACAGTAAGTGTAACGAGTAAAAGGAGGAAAAAAATTCCAAAAGAAGGACAGTTTATTATCGAAAATGCACATGAGCCAATTATATCAAGGGAAATGTTTGATGCTGTCCAAAATCAATTAGAGCAGAGAAGAAAATATATTACGGCACCCAAGATACATCTTTTTACTAATGTCCTCTTTTGTGCCGATTGTGGTACAGGTATGTGGTTCCGAAGCAATCGAGACGGATACATTTGTGGGGCTTATGCGCGTCATGGAAAAAAAGCTTGTACCGCCCACACAATAAAAGAGGATTTTTTAAAAGAAACAATTCTAAATGACATACAATCCTTAATTCATCAAATTGACAAAGAGCAATATATAAAGAAGATGGAGAGAAAATCGAAAAGTACAAAATCGGATTCTCAAAAGAGAATCAATAAGATTACCAAACAGATGGATGTTTTAAAAAATCGAAAAAGGAAATTCATCAACCTGTTAGCTGACGGAATCATTACCAATGAAGAATATCAAGAAAGTATTGAAGCAACGAACAAGGAATTAACTGAATTAATAGAACAGAAAAATAAACTTCTAACATTTATGGAGGGTGAAGATGTAATCGTAACCATTGAAAAGTTAAAAAAGGAACTACTTCAGTTCCTAAATTTTGATGAATTAACAGAAGATATGCTTCACCGTTTAATCAATCGAATCGAAGTAAAAAAAGACGGTACACCAATTATTCATTATCGGTTTGCAACACCAAAAATTGAATAGAGGCAAGAGAAAAACCTTATCTTGCCTCTTTTTTTTATTTTAAAACTATCTGCGACACGCACTCAACGTGCGCCGTATGCGGGAACATGTCGACTGGCTGGACTTCTTTTGTTTCGTAGCCGCCTTGTTCTAGGATGGCAATGTCGCGCGCTAATGTCGCCGGGTTGCAGGAGACGTAGACGACTTTTTTTGGTTTCATTGCTATAATTGTTTGAAGCAGTGAATGATCGCAGCCTTTTCGAGGAGGATCCACGACGATGACGTCTGCGCGAATTCCTTGTGCATGCCATTTGGGCATGATCTCCTCTGCTTCACCGACGGCAAATTCAACGTTCTCGATGCCGTTTAGTTTTGCATTTCGTTTGGCATCTTCAATGGCATCGGGCACAATTTCCACGCCGTACACTTTTTTAGCTTTTTGCGCAAGGAAGAGTGAAATCGTTCCGATCCCGCAATAGGCGTCGATGACCGTTTCTTCTCCTGTAAGTTCGGCGTATTCTAACGCTTTTTCGTAAAGCGCCTTCGTCTGTTCAGGGTTCACTTGGTAAAAAGAGCGTGCGGAAATGGCAAACTTAATTGATCCGATATAATCATATATATATTCCAAACCCGAAAGCAGCTTTGTTTCTTCGCCAAATATGACGTTTGTCCGTTTCGGGTTTATGTTTTGGACAATCGATCGAATGTTTGGAAATTTAGCGGTAATTTCAGCTAAAATTTTCTTTTTATGTGGAAAATCAGCTGTTCGGGTAACGAAAACAAGCATCGCTTGCTTTGTTTGATACCCGTAGCGGACAACGATATGGCGCAGCCATCCTTGATGGGTTTGTTCGTTGTAAGCTTGGATGTGATAGCGGTTCAATATCGCTTTAACTTCTCGGACAATTCGGTCATTTTCCGTCTGCTGAATGAGACATCTCTCCATATCGATAATTTCGTGCGTTCTTTGTTGATAAAAGCCTGCAATCAGGGCGCCTTCCCGCTCCCCGATTGGAACCTGTGCTTTATTTCGATAATTCCAAGGATCGCTCATTCCGATCGTTGGATGAACCGTGACTTTTTCTACATCCACTTTTCCGATGCGGGCAAGCGTTTCTTTTACTATTTTTTGCTTATGGCGCAGTTGGCCGTCATAGCTTACATGCTGAAGCTGGCAGCCTCCGCATTGTTTGTATATGGGACAAAGCGCATCTGCCCGATCGGGGCTTGTTTTCGATAATTTCATGAGACGTCCGTATCCATAGCCTTTTTTTACTTTGACAACTTTGACTGTTCCCTTTTCTCCAGGCAAAGCATTCGGGACAAATAAAGGAAAGCCGTTGATTTTGGCTACTCCTGCCCCGTCATGTGTTAAATCTTCAAACAATACATCGTAATAATCATTTTTCTTCACTGGTGCTTCCATGTTGTTTTCTTCCTTTTTGATCAGAATGAACTGAAAAAATTGTATCACAACCGTAAAAATGACCCAAGTGATTTTATTATTGTCATAATAGGAAATACTATTGTAATGAAAATATAAAAGGGCGGCACGTAACATTGGTTCATGAAAAAGCGTCTATATTAGCTGAAGGAGTGAATTTACATGGATCAAAGTTTTAAAGAGTCACTCATCGAACAGCTTATTGCCAACGGTGTTTACAAAGGGGAAGATGGACAACAATTATATGAATTGAACGTCATTGAGTTGTTAAAACTTGTCAATAAAATTGAAAACGATCATTACCATTTTGGAAAATAAAAATTTCGTTTTTCCAGCTTGAAAGCAAGGCTGTAAAAACAGCTGCACCTTTCTTTCATTACATTTTGTTTAACAAGCTGCCTGCAAAGCTTTTGCAGTGGTTTTTTTTAAGCAAAATGTTGCAGACAAGTCATATAAATCGTTGAAATTAGCGCAGGGAGCCGCATTTCATCTATTCAAAAACGGTAAAGAGCAGCCTATTCGCTGCTCTTTTCAATTGGCGCGTTTTTTTCCGCTTTTTCTTTTGACATGATGATCTCAATATATTGATACAAGTTTTCAAATTCAGCAGGCAGGAGTCCTCCGTATTCGCCGTCCAAGTTTAACTGCATTTTGTCTTCTGTCTTTACTTTTATCCGATTGGCTTTTGTATAAATTACATTTTCACTGTGAATATGCTCGCCTTTTAACGCCAGGCTGGCAAGGCGAATAAACTCCGCGAGGCTGACTTTTTTCAAAATCAGTAAATCAAACATGCCATCATTTAAAATTGAGTCTGGAGCCAGCTTTTCAAACCCTCCGACCGAATTTGTCAAGCTGATTAAAAAAAGCATGATCTCTCCTTGAAACAGCTTGCCATCATATTCAATTTCCACTTCTGTCGGATGGATGGAAGGGAGCATTTCAATCCCCTTTAAATAATAAGCAAGCTGCCCTAAAACGGTCTTTAATTTGCTTGGAACGTCATAAGTAAGCTCTGTTAATTTTCCGCCGCCGGCAATATTAATAAAATATTGGTCATTCACTTTTCCAATGTCTATTTTCCTTTTTACGCCGTTCAGCAGCGTATCGACTGCGTGCAAAATATTGTCGCGGGGAATGCCGATTGCACGGGCAAAATCGTTTGTAGTTCCGACGGGGATGATTCCGAGCGTCGGACGATTTTCCATGACTGCGAGCCCGTTCACAACTTCGTTCACCGTACCGTCTCCACCCGCAGCGATTATGAGGTCAAACCCGCGTTCAGCAGCCTGTTTCGCTGCATTTGTCGCATCTCCTTCACCGGTAGTAGCATGGCACGATGTTTCATAGCCGGCCTCTTCAAATTTAGCAAGAACTTCAGGGAGCTGTTTTTTGAAAGCCTCTCGACCAGATGTGGGGTTATAAATGATTCTTGCGCGTTTCATTCACATCATCCTATACTATCCATTTCTATTGTAAAAATAGAATCATTAATAGATTATTCCTTTTTGACAAAACAAACAAGTTTTTTCTATCATTTGTGCTCATTTATACTACTTTGTCAATAAACGTTTATTCTATTTTTATTTTGATAAAACTGTTCGCCATTTAAACACTTTTTTCAAATTCCAGCTTCAAAAATTCACGGATGGGTTTTATTCCCATTTTAATACAAATAAAACACCCAGCTGCTAAGCTGAGCGTCTATTAAAATTATCGTTTCTTTATTTCTTGTAATAACAATTTGTTTACTAATTGCGGGTTGGCTTGTCCCTTCGTTTTTTTCATAATTTGACCGACTAGAAAGCCAATCGCTTTATCTTTTCCGTTTTTAAAGTCGATAACCGATTGCTCATTTTCATCCAATGTTTCGATTACAAGCTTTAAGATGGCACCTTCATCAGAAATTTGAACAAGCCCTTTTTCTTTCACGATTTTTTCAGGGTCTCCGCCTTTTTCAATCAGCTCTTTGAACACTTTTTTCGCGATTTTGGAGGAGATGGTTCCATTTTCGATCAGCTTGATCATTCCTGCAAGACTTTCCGGGGTGAGCGCCACTTCAGACAACTCTTTTTGCTCTGCATTTAAATATGCTGATACTTCTCCCATCAGCCAGTTAGAAGCTTGTTTCGCATCAGCTCCGGCTTTAACTGTTGCTTCAAAGAAATCAGACATTTCTTTCGTCATTGTCAGCACTTTAGCATCATACGCTGGGAGTCCAAGCTCTTCAACATATCGTTTTTGGCGCGCATCCGGCAGCTCCGGAATCGATGACCGGACTCTTTCTTTCCACTCATCATCAATGTAAAGAGTGACTAAATCAGGTTCAGGAAAATAACGATAATCGTCTGATCCTTCTTTAACGCGCATTAAAATCGTTTTCCCTGTAGCCTCATCAAAACGGCGTGTTTCTTGTTGAATGACGCCGCCGGATAAAAGCACTTCCGCCTGACGTTTTTCTTCATATTCGAGCCCTTTGCGCACAAAGTTAAATGAGTTTAAGTTTTTCAATTCTGTTTTTGTGCCAAATTCTTTTTGTCCGATCGGGCGGAGCGAAATGTTTGCGTCGCAGCGAAGAGATCCTTCTTCCATTTTACAGTCGGATACGCCAGTATATTGAATAATCGATTTTAATTTTTCCAAATATGCATAGGCTTCTTCAGGTGAGCGGATGTCCGGCTCTGATACAATTTCAATCAGCGGTGTTCCTTGACGGTTAAAGTCTACAAGAGAATAGCCGTCGCCAGTATGCGTCAATTTGCCAGCATCCTCTTCTAAATGAAGGCGCGTAATGCCGATTTTCTTTTTCTTTCCGTTCACTTCAATTTCAATCCAGCCGTTTTGACCGATCGGCTGATCATATTGGGAAATTTGATATGCTTTCGGGTTGTCCGGATAAAAATAGTTTTTCCGGTCAAACTTTGTATAAGTAGCCACTTCGCAGTTCAATGCCATCGCAGCTTTCATTGCGAATTCAACGGCTTCTTTATTTAAAACGGGCAAAACTCCCGGGTATCCGAGGTCAATGACCGTTGTGTTTGTATTTGGTTCAGCACCGAAAGCGTTTGGTGCACTTGAAAAGATTTTCGATTTCGTTTTCAATTCCACATGTACTTCAAGTCCGATGACCGTTTCAAAGTTCATTAGTTCTCACCCCTTACAGTTCCGGTTTTTGTTTATGGAAGTCTGTTGCTTGTTCGTATGCATGGGCAACGCGATAAACGGTGCTCTCGTCAAAATGCTTGCCGATGATTTGCAATCCCAGCGGCAGGCCGTTGGCAAATCCGCAAGGTACGGAAATAGCAGGAACTCCGGCAAGGTTCACATTGATTGTTAAAATATCGTTCGCATACATCGTGAGTGGATCGTCAATTTTTTCGCCGATTTTAAATGCTGGAGTCGGGGTTGTCGGTCCGATGATGACGTCATATTTTTCAAAAACGTCTTCAAAATCTTTTTTAATAAGCGTGCGCACTTGCTGCGCTTTTTTGTAATATGCATCATAATATCCAGAGCTTAATGCAAATGTACCGAGCATAATGCGGCGTTTTACCTCATTTCCAAAGCCTTCCGCGCGTGTTTGTTTATACATATCGATCAAGGTTTCAGCGTTGTCGGAGCGATAGCCGTAGCGGACTCCGTCAAAACGGGCGAGATTCGCAGATGCTTCGGATGAGGCAAGCAAATAATATGTAGCAATACCGTATTTGGAATGCGGCAAAGATACTTCTTCCCATTCTGCGCCCAATCCTTCGAGTACTTTTAAAGCAGCCAGTACGGCCTCGCGCGACTCACGGCTTACCCCTTCACCTAAATACTCTTTTGGAACCGCAATTTTCAGCCCTTTAATATCTCCAGTTAAAGCGGATATATAATCAGGAACTTCCACATTTGCACTTGTGGAATCCATTGGATCAAGACCTGAAATGACTTGAAGAAGGTAAGCGTTGTCTTCAACAGTTCTTGTTATCGGTCCGATTTGATCTAATGAAGACGCGAATGCGACTAATCCGAAACGGGAGACTCGTCCATATGTAGGCTTCAAGCCAACAACCCCGCAGAATGCTGCCGGCTGGCGAATCGAGCCGCCTGTATCAGAGCCTAGTGCAAACGGAACTTCTCCTGCGCTGACAGCCGCTGCGCTGCCGCCGCTGGAACCGCCTGGAACCGCTTCTAAATTCCATGGGTTTTTCGTCTTTTTAAATGCGGACGTTTCAGTGGATGATCCCATCGCAAACTCATCCATGTTTAATTTGCCGATCGTAATCGCTTCAGCTTCTTCCAGCTTGCGCATAACTGTTGCATCATAAATTGGGTCAAAGTTTTCAAGAATTTTGCTTGCACAGGTTGTGCGTAAATCCTTTGTCACAATGTTATCTTTAATTCCTATCGGCATGCCAAACAATAAACCGTATGTATCTTTTTTTCCTATTTCATTATCCAGTTGTTTTGCTTTTTCTCGGGCTCGTTCTTCATCGAGGGTTAAGAAAGCTTCTACCTTTCCGTCGACTTCTTGAATGCGCTTGTAAGACTCATCGACAAGATCGGAGACGGAAATTTCTTTTCGGTGCAGCATTTGTTTTAATTCAGATATTTTATGATCAAACAGAGCCATGTTCGCTTCGTCCTCCTTACTCAAGAATGGCTGGTACGCGGAATTGTCCGTCTTTTTGGTCAGGAGCATTTTTCAACGCAACTTCCCGTGGAAGACCCGGCTCAGGTTGATCTTCGCGCATGACATTTTTCATATCCAAAACGTGGGAAGTTGGTTGAACGTTCTCCGTATCCAATTCATTTAACTGCTCAGCAAACGTTATAATCGCGTCAAGCTGATTGGTAAACATCTCTGCTTCCTCTTCCGTAATTGCCAAGCGGGCAAGATGAGCAACATGTTTTACTTGTTCTTTCGAAATGCGTGACATCCCAATTCACCTCCACTTTTTCGAACACACTGCAATACTCTGATAATATCAAATTTTAGCCAGATAAAGCAACACCCCCGAAATGTTGAAACAATATTGCACGAAGGCAGGCTGAAAAAAGCCCCTTTACAGATGATTTTCTTTTCACATGTAATTTTCAAAACGTCGAAGGACTTCAGCCAAAAATTCAAATATAGGTACATTCGTCCAAACGTTTTATTCATTCGTGAATATAAAAGTATTGTACGGTACATTATTCGGAGGTGAAAAACATGAGTTTTGGATTCGGTTCTTGTCAAGGCTACGGTTACGGAGGATATGACGGTGGATTCGGGTACGGTGGTGGATTCGGACACGGTGGTGGATTTGCCCTTATAGTAGTATTGTTCATTTTGTTGATCATTGTAGGTACTGCTTTTGTAAAGTGGTGAACACCGTTTAACCAAATGCCCGCCAAAAAACGATCAATATAAAGGTGATTTCAAAATCCCCCCTTTTTGAAATCACCTGTTTTTTTATTGAAAAACATGAACTGTCGGTTTTTCCTGCCCTGGCTCTCTAACGATGAGCGCTTCCGGACCTCTTGAAGAGTTGATGGTCACTTCAAGAGAAATATAGTCTTTATAATATTCTACAACTTTCCCAGTTAAAAATTGTGTAAAGGCGATGACTTCTGTTTTTCCGTAAAACTGAACCGGTATTTCTATTTTCATTTGCTTCATTTCACCGTCTTGATAAAAAGCTTTCCCAATGATGCCTGTGTAGTTAGGGAAAAAGTCTTCAATATCTCCTTTTAAACGTTTAAATGTGTTGGCATCGTCCGGTTTTTTCTTTGTCCCCTCTTCAGATGGGAAAAAGTAATACTCTTCGTTAATATTTTCCCATTTTCCAATATTTTCACTTCCGCCATCAACGATTGTTCTTGCAAAAAAATGTCCTGGAACAATCGAAGATTTAGGCGCTTGTTCGTAAAGGGAAACAACAATCGGCACTTTTTCTAATCCTTCTATATTTCGAAGCCTCTTCACAACCACTTGTGCAATTTCCTTCCCTTTCTTTTCAACGGTAGCCTTGTCTATTTTATTTTCTTTTTGGATGCCGTCTTCCGTGCGGTAATAATAAACAGAATTCAAGGCCAAACCGATCGACACTCCGCCAAGCTCAAGTGTTTTTTCATCTTTTTTTACAAGGTAATTATGTTCAAGTATATGCGTTACATAAATGGGGCTTTTTTCGGAGCTTTCTGGCGGATTTAAACCTTCATTTTTGAAAGATTTATCCTTTCTTTTCGCTTCTTCCAAATCTTTTCCTTCCAGCTTGCGGCCAAGCCAGTTTTGGACAGTTTTTTTGTCTAAATATTGTCCTTCTTGAAACACATATTTATCCGTCGGAAACTTGTCGCTGGCCATCCGCATAAGACCAGTTTCAAATTCATCGATATCAAATCTTGTATTGAGATTGCTTGCCACAAGCCCCCGCGCTTCACTCGTTTTAAAAGGCACGAGCATCTTATAATAATCTTCCGAAATTCTGTATTTCGGAATAATTGCTTTTTCCTCCGTTGATTCTTCCGTCTCTTGTACAATTTGCTCCGGTTCTCCAATGTCCTGCGAGCATGCACTGAGCACAGCCATGCACGCTGCCGCTATAATCAAAAGTTTTTTCAAGGTACCTTCCCTCTCCTATTTCCTTAATTCTTCAAGCAAACGAGACTCATCCCAGACTTCTATGTTTAATTCGCGAGCTTTTGCGAGCTTGCTGCCGGCATCTTCACCAGCGATCACAAGATCTGTTTTTTTGCTCACACTGCCAGTAACTTTTCCGCCTCTTGCTTCAATTTGTTCTTTTGCTTCATTGCGGGACATTTCAGCAAGCTTCCCTGTTAAAACGATTGTCTTTCCGGCAAAGTATGAATCTTTTTCTTCTGAATTTGTCCGTTTCGGACCTTTATACGTCATATTGACACCGAATGACTTTAATTCTTCAATCAATTCTTTTACTTCAGGCTGTTCAAAAAAAGTAGCGATGGAATCAGCCATTTTTTCTCCAATTTCTGGTATGCTGATTAATTGTTCTCTTGTTGCGCTTTGCAGTCGCTCCATTGTTTCAAAATGCTCTGCTAAAATTTTTGCGGCTTTTTCTCCGACATAGCGAATGCCTAGCCCGAATAAAAGGCGCTCCAGCGAATTTTCCTTCGACCGTTCAATCGCATGTAACAAATTATCCGTTGATTTTTCACCCATCCGTTCAAGCTGAAGCAATTGAGATTTTGTTAATTTGTATAAATCCGCTACATCTTGAATCAAACCTTCTTTAAACAATTGGGTGATGACGCGTTCCCCTAATCCTTCAATATTCATCGCATTTCGGGAAACAAAATGGATGAGACCTTCGCGAATTTGCGCCGGACATTTTGGATTAATGCATCTAAGCGCAACTTCTCCTTCTAACCGGACCAGCTCGCTATTGCATTCAGGACAGTGCGAAGGCATCCGAAAATCCTGTTCATTGCCTGTTCTTCTGTCAACAAGAACATTTACAATTTCAGGAATGATGTCCCCGGCTTTTTTCACGACGACGAAGTCCCCAAGTTTAATATCTTTTTCCCGAATCAAATCTTCATTATGAAGGGAAGCTCGTTTGACGGTTGTCCCGGCAACCTTTACAGGCTCTAAGATCGCTGTTGGGGTAATGACGCCGGTGCGTCCGACAGCGAGTTCAATATCCAGCAGCTTCGTCACTACCTCTTCTGCCGGAAACTTATAGGCAATCGCCCATCTCGGGCTTTTCGCAGTTGCCCCGAGCGCTTCCTGCTGACGCAAACTATCAACCTTAATTACAACTCCGTCAATATCATACGGAAGCTGAGACCGCTTTTCCAACAATTGATCAAGCAGCTCGATCACTTCGTCGATGTTTTTGCATTTTCTGCGTTCATGATTTGTTTTAAAGCCGAGTTCATCAAGCAAGTCCAATCCTTCACTATGAGAAGACACTCCGGTATCGCCAAGCTCTGCTATGTTATAGACGAAAATATCTAAGTTTCGTTTCGCGGCAATTTTTGGGTCTAGCTGGCGCAAGGAACCAGCAGCAGCGTTTCTTGGATTGGCAAATGGGACTTCCCCTTTTGCAATCCGCTCCTCATTTAATTTTTCAAATGATGCTTTCGGCATAAATGCTTCTCCGCGCACTTCAATCGATAAATTTTTCTTTAGTCTCAAAGGGATCGAGCGGATCGTTTTTAAATTTTCCGTGATATCTTCCCCGGTCGTGCCGTCTCCTCGTGTTGATCCTTGTACAAACAGGCCGTTTTCATATCGAAGGGAAACCGCCAGTCCGTCAATTTTCAGCTCCACAACATATTCGACATCCCCAACTGCTTGACGGACTCGCCTGTCAAAGTCACGCAAGTCCTGCTCATTAAAAGCGTTTGCCAAACTCAGCATCGGCACGCGGTGCTCCACTTTTCGGAAAGCATCTAAAACAGCGCCCCCCACACGCTGGGAGGGAGAATCAGGGGTTTTCAGCTCAGGATATTTTTCCTCAAGTTCAATAAGTTCTCTCATGAGCCGGTCATACTCTGCGTCAGGAACAGACGGATTGTCAAGAACGTGATATTCATAATTATATTGATTCAAAAGCTTGTGCAATTCTTTTACACGGTTTTCTGCCGTACGTTTATCCATATGTGTCAATTCCTTCCTTCAAATAGTTACTGTACTTTTTCAATTGGTGCAAATTTAGCAAGCAACCGTTTAATGCCGACAGGACTTGGAAATGCCACGTCAAGTTCTTGATCCTCCCCATCGCCTTTCACTCGGACGACAACACCGACACCCCATTTTCCGTGCACGGCTTTATCACCTACTGACCAAGCCTTTACATCTCCTCCCGTTGATTTGGCTCCGATTGTTCTATTCAGTTTCGGCTTTGGAGATTTCTTTTCATTTAAGTCTTCTAAAACCTCTTTCGGCATCTCTTCAATAAAACGAGATTCCGGGTTCATGTTTGTTCTTCCGAAAAGGGTCCTCATTTTCGCATTTGTTACATACAATTCTTCCTCTGCCCGCGTTATCCCGACGTATGCCAGCCGGCGCTCTTCCTCCATTTCCGCCTCTTCCATCAAGGCTCGGCTGTGAGGAAATACACCTTCTTCCATCCCGATCATAAATACAACCGGAAACTCCAAACCTTTTGCCGAATGGATCGTCATCAATAACACGGAATCTTTCGGCTCCGATTGCTCTTCATCAATGCGGTCAATGTCCGCAATCAAGGCCAAATCCGTTAAAAAGGCGACAAGGCTTTTGTCCTCATTTTGTTTTTCAAAGTTTTGAGTTACAGATAAAAATTCATCAATGTTCTCTAAACGACCTTGGGCTTCCAATGTTTTTTCCTGCTTAAGCATCTCCCTGTAGCCGGTTCTGTCAAGAATCTCTTCCACAAGCTCAGTGACGGACACATAGTCTTGTATTTGTGACAGCTGCTGGATCAATTCACGGAATTCCGTCAACACTTTCATAGCACGAGTGCTGACTCCGATATGTTCCATTTCTTCTAAAGCAGCAAACATCGAGATGCCTTGCTGGGCTGCATAATTCATTATTTTTTCAACGGTTGATGCACCGATGCCCCGTTTCGGAACATTGATGATTCGCACCAAACTAATATCATCATTCTGGTTTGCCACTAGACGCATGTATGCAAGAATATCCTTGATTTCTTTCCGGTCATAGAACTTAATGCCGCCGACAATTTTATAATCAATATTCGATTTTAACAGCACTTCCTCTATGACACGGGACTGTGCATTTGTACGATACAATACAGCAATATCGGAAAGTTTTCTTTTGCCTGATTGGACGAGCTCTTGAATTTGCTTGGCGACAAACTGGGCCTCCCCAATTTCGTGATCGGCCCGGTAGTAAACAATTTTTTTCCCTTCAGGGTTTTCCGTCCATAAATTTTTCGGCTTTCTGTTCATATTATTTTTAATGACTTCATTGGCCGCATGCAAAATACGCTTGGTAGAACGATAATTTTGTTCAAGCAAAATCACTTTAGCGTTCGGATAATCTTTTTCAAACGATAAAATGTTTCCGATGTCCGCCCCTCGCCAGCGATAAATCGATTGATCCGAATCGCCGACAACACAAATATTTTGAAAACGGGATGCCAGCATCTTTACAAGCGTGTATTGTGCGCGGTTTGTATCTTGATATTCATCAACATGAATGTATTGAAATTTCCGCTGATAATATTCAAGTACTTCTGGAACACGTTGAAAAAGCAGTATCGTTGACATAATGAGGTCATCAAAATCAAGAGCTTGGTTTTTCAACAATTTTTTTTGGTAGTCGATATAGATATCGCTGACAATTTGCTCCCACACATCTCCTGCTTGACGAGCAAATTCCTCCGGGGAAATGAGATCGTTTTTCGCGCTGCTGATAGTGCCGAGAATGGCTCGAGGATCATATTTTTTAGGATCAATGTTTCGTTCTTTTAAAATCCCTTTGATGACAGACAATTGGTCTGATGTATCCAATATCGTAAAATTGCGATTGACGCCGATCCGGTCAATATCTCGGCGAAGGATTCGCACGCACATCGAGTGAAAAGTGGAAATCCATATTTCCTCAGCGCCAGGGCCAAGCAGTTGTTCAATCCGGTCTTTCATTTCCCTCGCTGCTTTATTTGTGAAGGTAATAGCAAGAATATTCCAAGGTGCTACCCCTTTTTCTGCCATTAAATAAGCGATCCGGTGGGTGAGAACCCTCGTCTTGCCGCTGCCTGCACCCGCCATTATTAAAAGAGGACCTTCCGTATGTTTCGTCGCTTTTTGCTGCTGTTCATTCAAACCTGAGAGGAGCTGCTCAGTCAAAAAATGCATTCAACACTCACCTCATTTTCACTTTCTTTACCCTTTAACAGCGCGGACAGTTTCAAGCGCTGATTGTAAATTTTCATAAATGGCATTCCCGACAACGATGATGTCAGCGTGCTCGGCCATTTCTTTTGCTTGCGCAGCATTTTGAATGCCGCCCCCATAAATAAGCCTAGTATTCGTTAAAACCGATTTCGCTGCTTTTACTGCTTCAACATTGCCGTACGTTCCGCTATATTCTAAATAAAAGAGCGGAAGATGAAACATGTTTTCCGCCATTCTCGCATACGCTTTAATATCATCCAAATTAAGCTCCGTCTTTGCTTCGGTCAATTTTGCCGCTTTACACTCTCCATTTAAAATGCAATAACCTTCCATTAAAATATCATTCCAGTTCATAATGTCACCAAACTCTTTCATTGCTTGGTGATGCAGCTCCGTAATCCATGTAGTATTTCGGCTGTTTAAAACCGTCGGAATAAAATACAAATCAAATCCTGGAACAATCGATTCTAAATTCGATACTTCCAGCACGCATGGAACGAGAAAACGCCGCACCCGCGAAAGCAAAGAAAGAACATTATCTTCCGTTACATTGTCGCTTCCTCCAATGATAACAGCGTCCGTTTTTGATTCACAAATTTTTTCAAGCTGTTCATCGGAAATGGCTTTATCCGGATCGAGCTTAAACACATGTCTCCACTCGTTCACATCATACATACATAATCCTCCATTTCATATACCATTTCATTATTATATCAAATTATAATAGGACAAAAAAATGGTGAATCAATGAAAGTCTGTAGATGTATTAGAAAGAGTTTTTTTAATATGAGAGGGGGTTTTTTTTAAGCTATGTTGAAGAAGCCTTTCAGAGTTTTAAAAGTTCTAAACTAAAAAAGAGCTGCTGATTTCACCCAGCAGCCCAAATTTATGACGAAGCGTTGTCATCTTTAATTCTTTCAAGCGCCATTGCATAAGCATCATTTCCGTAATTCAAGCACCGCTTTACCCGGGAGATTGTCGCTGTCGATGCACCTGTTTCTGTTTCAATTTTATGATACGTATAGCCTTCCTGAAGCATTCTTGCAACTTCAAACCGTTGGGCAAGCGATTGGATTTCATTGACGGTGCAAAGGTCATCAAAAAAACGGTAGCATTCCTCCAAATCTCTTAAAGAAAGGATAGCCCGGAACAATTGGTCTAACTCTCTCCCCCGCAGCTTGTCAATTTGCATGCATCATTCTCCTTTCTCAGCTGAATTTTGAAAAGCCTTATCCAAATCTGGCACGATATTGATCCAAGTATGGCCGGGAACTAATTTTACTTGTTCTTCATTTTCATAAGGAAGGATGCGTCCGTTCACATTTTTCCAATCGACCCTTTTCATCATACCTTTTTGCAAAAGAATTCCCTCGCCCCCAGAGTTTAAATCAATCGTTCTGCGACCGTAATCATCAAGAAAACGATGATCCGTTTGGACAATAAAAATGTTGTCTAAAAGAACAGGTTCTTCCGTTTCGCGATCGACTGTCAGTTCGTCCCCGGAATACCGCTTATACCGGCCTAGCTGCTGATCGAATACATATTTAATGCGCCATTCCGGTTTAGAACCATAGGAAACAACAGCTTCTAACATTTCTTCTCCAGAAATGCCGCTTATTTCTTCATCTGAAAGAAAAGGCAACGGGGCAACTTCCTTTGTCATTGAATACCCGTTTTCTTTTGCTCCTTTTACGACATTTTCAAAAGAAATATACGAGTTATGAGGAGCTTTCCGGGTTGAATCCCGCCAAAACAGCGTACCATCATAAAACAGACCGTTTAAATAGTCTAGATGCTCTGACTCCAGCATTTCTTTAGCAGTGGGACTCCAGCCGTGGCTGATATAAATTGCTTCATACCCTTTACTCAAATCGACAAAATATTCCCGCGCACTTCTGACTGGACCGATAATTTTTGGCTTCTCGCTTTGATAAATGGCTAAAAAGCGCGTGATCGTGCCTTCAGCTAAAGCCTCGTAAACAATATCCGCTTTATTTAATCCTGATTGAGGCCTCGCTTTCGGATGGTTGTTAATCGTGACAGCAATTGGGCGGCTGTCAATGCTTCCGGTCGCAGCATTTCCTGTCAAAGGGCTTACGGCTGTTTCTTTTTCAACTGGCTGATTTTCAGATGATGACGGTTCGTCATTTGTTTTCTCTTTTTCTTTTTCATTTGTGCAAGCTGTTATAAAGACAAAGAAAAGCATCGTAAATAAAATCAATGTTCTTTTCATTCATTCACAACCTTAACTAATTTATCCCTTTTATATTTTAACGTATTATTGTCGGAAAGAGTATTGTTTTTTTCATAACATCATAAATTCCTTCCTGTGTAACCCGGATATATGGTAAATGTGTGCAGGATAAAAAGAGCAGGCTGTGAATCGGGTCTAAAAATTTATAGCCCTTTTCTCGCATAATTTGGACTAAACCATTTTCCTCCTTAATGAGATCTTTAAATTTTTTCGATGACGCAGCGCCGTTAATGTTAAGAGGCATTTCATAAATCACTTGGCCATTTTCCGTTATTACTATTCCCCCGCCGATTTCTTTCAATCTGGAAAATGCATGCATCATATCTTGTTTGTTTTTCCCTATCAACACCACATCTCCAGTCGTTGAATAAGTGCTTGCAAAGCCTTTTATCCCCTTTACGAAGCCTTTTAACATTGTATTGATCCGCCATTTCCCTTTTTTATCGATGACAGCGAGGAAGCTTTCGTCATGATCTAGCGGAAGTTCATCAACGAAGTTGTCAATAGTGATGGAATACGGCTCAATAATAACCGTGTTTCTCATTTTTAATCCCATCGGCATAGAAAATTGAAGATCATCCATTGTCAAATCCCAATCAATTTCAAGCGGTGCAACTTCATATTTGTTCCAGTCTGCTTGAGGGAAATGATCAAACACCTGACCGTCCTTATGAATCCATTTCCCTTTCGCCAAAACAGCCACTGGGTTCGGGTTATTTTTCGCTTCCAGAAAATTTATGGAGGCTAACCTGCCAGGACCGATTACTCCCAATTTTGAATCAAGCATATAATATCTAGCAACATTGTACGTTGCCATTTTATAAGCCTCAAACTCTGGAATTCCGGCCTCCAGCGCTATTTGAATGGTCTGATTAATCATTCCATTTTCATAAAAAGCAGGCGTTGAACCATCCGTTGTAAAAAACATTTCGTCAAAACGATTAACTCCAAATGCAAGCAGCTCTTCCAACAATTTCGGCAAATCCGGCCGTATTGAAGAATAGCGGAGCGGCACGCTGTATCCGCATAACAATCGATTGTATACTTCTTCTCCGCTAATAGATTCGTGATCGGAATCGACACCAAATAATTTCATTTTTGTCAATGTTTTTCGAGAAGCCCCTGGAAAATGGCCTTCTACACGCTTCCCGACCTTTTTTGTCTCATGAATCCAGTGTAAAAACAAGTCGTCCCCTAAAAGAAGCTTTGGCCAGCCTGTCAATTCTCCTCCTTGAATAACGGCTGGATGCTCGATCCATTGTTTCACGACATCTGGCGGAATGAGTTGATCTTCTTCTCTGCATTCCGTTTGCAAGTCATAGCGGGCCCACCAAAAAAACTGAACTGGAGAAGATTGCATATCTTCAACAAAAGAAAACGCTTTCTTTTTTGGGAATTGTAATAGCAAAAATAGGTTATCGCATATTAGTGTTGTAGTTCCCGTTTGCGATACATGTTGTGCAAGCGAATGAGGATTATATAATTGAAACGGATGGGCGTGCGGTTCAATATAGCCAGGAACTAAATAAAGTCCTTTGCAATCAAATATTTCCGTATTTGCTGTTTTTTCCGGCTCCTCATTGCCGACATAAATAATGCGGTCTTTATAAATCCAAATATTTGACTTCACCCACTGGTTTAAATATGGATGTAAAAATACTGCATTTTTCAACCACAAGGTTGGTGCTAATCTATTTGAAACGACATCTATATGTTCACGAATTTCATGGGCTTTCCAAAAAGCACCAGATCGCATGATCTGCTCAGTCCTCCTCAATTAAAAGTAATTACTCAAAATAGTGACTCTGTTACTTTATATATTAACATATGAAAAATATTAAAGCACTAAAGTTTCTTACAAAATTTTGAACTTGGGATAACGGTGCAGAGGCTTTCTTGATTGATCGTTTCCTAATAGAAGAAACGCTGGTTTATTTTTAATAATGAGCGGTCAAAATAGGAAGTTGTTTAAGAAGAAGCTATGTCAAAAATGCCGATTACATTCCTTTATAAAATGAAAAGGACAGGAACAACCTCCTGTCCCATTGGAAAGGTTTATAAAATATGTGGTAGATATGTCTTTTATTTATTAGTATTCATCGGTTCGGAATATTGAAAGCCAAATTCGTTATAGTGCGCGATAGCCGATGTCTTTACGATAAAACAAACCTTCCGTCTCAAGCTCTTTTAATTGCTTGTACACTTTTTCTTGCGCATTTTTTAAATTATCTCCAAATGACGCCACAAGGTATACACGACCCCCGTCTGTTACAAATTGGCCGCCTTCCTCTTTTGTTCCGGCATGGAATAAAAGGGCATCCGCACCAACCTTTAACAAACCGATCGGTGTTCCTTTCTTATAGCTGCCCGGATAGCCTTCCGCCGCCACAACGACTCCCAACACCGCTTGATCTGTCCATTCAAGTTCAACCGATTCTCCTTTTAACACTTTCAACATCACATCGATAAGGTCTGATTTTAGCCGAGGAAGAACTACCTGTGTTTCTGGATCTCCAAAACGCGCATTGAATTCAATCACCTTCGGGCCGTCTTTTGTCAGCATGAGACCGGCATAAAGAATACCGGTAAATGCCGCTCCTTCATTTTTCAAAGCTTTCGCTACCGGCTTTAAAATTTTCTCTACAGACTCATGAACAACATCATCAGAAATTTGCGGGACAGGAGAATAAGCCCCCATTCCACCTGTATTCGGTCCTTTGTCTCCGTCAAAGGCCCGCTTATGATCCTGCGCAATCACCATCGGGTAAATGTTTTCTCCGTTTACAAAAGCCATAAGGGAAAACTCTTCACCTGTCAAAAATTCTTCAATTACAACAGATTTTCCTGCTTCTCCCAGCTTATTTTCCTTTAAATAGCCGGACAGCGTGTCAATTGCTTCTTCATTTGTCGTCGCAACAACGACACCTTTTCCCGCCGCAAGCCCATCCGCTTTAATCACAATCGGGGCGCCTTTTTCTTCTACATATTGCTTCGCTTTGGCAAAATCAGAGAACGTTTCATAATTGGCAGTCGGAATGTTATATTTTTTCATTAAATTTTTTGCAAATGATTTGCTTCCTTCAATAATTGCCGCTTCTTTCCTCGGTCCGAATACAGTTAATCCAGCGTCTTCAAATTCGTTGACAATACCGTTCATTAAAGGAATTTCAGGACCGACAATGGTTAAATCAATGTTGTTTGTTTTGGCAAATTGGATTAATTCGTCTGTTTGTTCTTCTGAAATCGGAACTCTTATTGCAACGTCTTTCATACCATCATTGCCAGGCGCGACATACACTTTTTCAACGAGAGGGCTTTTGGCCGCCTTCCAAGCGATCGCATGCTCACGGCCCCCTTTTCCAATAACAAGTACTTTCATCATCAGTCATCCCCTTTCTTAATGTTTGAAATGACGGACTCCAGTAAAGACCATTGCAATTCCGTATTCATCCGCTTTTTTTATCGAATCTTCATCGCGAATGGATCCGCCTGGTTGTATGATTGCTGTAACCCCTGCTTTCGCTGCTTCTTCAACGGTGTCAGGCATTGGGAAGAACGCATCTGATGCAAGTGCACTGCCTTTCGCTTTCTCGCCAGCCTGTGCAATCGCAATTTTTGCAGCACCAACCCGGTTCATTTGGCCTGCACCAACACCAACGGTCATTTCATCTTTTGCCAAAACAATCGCATTTGACTTGACGTGCTTCACGACTTTCCAGCCAAGCTTTAAGTCCTTCCATTCTTGTTCAGTCGGCTGTCTTTTTGTTGGGATTGAAATGTTCGCGTCATCGAGCGTATAAATATCTTGATCTTGAACAAGAAGGCCGCCGTAAACAGATGTCAGCTGCTTCTCCGGTTGGAATTTTTTCGAAAAGTCGATCGTTAACAATCGAATATTTTTCTTTTTCGTTAATATTTCAAGAGCTTCTTGGCTAAACGAAGGGGCAATGATAATTTCCAAAAAAATTTCGCTCATTTTTTCAGCCGTTTTCTGATCAACTTCACGATTCAGTGCAACAATGCCGCCGAAAATTGAAGTCGGGTCCGCCTCATATGCCCGATAATAAGCTTCAAAAATGGTTTCACCTGCGCCGACGCCGCACGGATTCATATGCTTAACAGCGACCGCTGCCGGTCCATCAAATTCTTTGACAATGCTAAGTGCCGCATCCGCATCTTTAATGTTGTTATACGACAATTCCTTTCCATGGAGCTGGATGGCTTCGGCAATAGATGATGGAGGCGTGATCGGCTTTTTATAGAACGTTGCCTGTTGGTGAGGATTTTCCCCATAACGAAGGGATTGCTTCCTTTCAAATGTCACAGTAATCGATTCAGGCTCTTCTTCCCCTGCCTGCTCTGTTAAATATTCCGCAATCAGTGCATCGTATGCAGCAGTATGACGGAATACTTTGGCAGCCAACTTCCGTTTTGTTTCTATGCTTACTTCTCCGTTCTCTTTCAGTTCGGCTAAAATGACGGGATAATCTTCAGGATCAACGACAACCACTACATCTTGGTGATTTTTTGCAGCAGCCCGAAGCATCGTCGGCCCGCCGATGTCAATGTTCTCGATCGCTTCCTCAAAAGTCACGCCATCTTTGGCAATTGTCTCTTTAAACGGATATAAATTCACAACGACTAAGTCAATCGGTTGAATACCGTTTTCCTCCATCTGCTTCATATGGATATCATTGCTGCGAACCGCTAGCAGCCCCCCGTGAATAACAGGATGCAGCGTTTTAACTCTTCCGTCCATAATTTCCGGAAAACCGGTTACTTCCTGAATTCCAATGACATCTATTCCATTTTCCTCAAGAAGCTTTTTCGTTCCGCCAGTGGAGATTACTTCGATCCCAAGATTGACAAGCTCTTGCACAAACGGAATGATGTTTGCTTTATTAGATACACTGACAATTGCCCGTCTGATTGTCATGCTTTCACCTCTAATTTTTCTAAAATTTTTCCTATTGTTTCAGGATAAAATGAATGCTCGATTTTATGGATTTTCTCTGCAAGTGTATTAGCATCATCATCTTCGCTGATTTCAACCGCACGCTGAGCGATGATCGGGCCTGTATCCATTCCTTCATCAACATAATGGATGGTGACACCCGTAATTTTTACGCCGGCACGGAGCGCTTGTTCAATTGCATGTTTTCCCGGAAATGCAGGAAGCAAGGAAGGATGTATATTCACAATTCTCCCCGCAAAAGCGTCAAGAAGAGTGTGGCCGATTAAACGCATGTAGCCGGCCAGCACGATAAAGTCCACTTGATAGTGCCTCAATTGCTGTAAAATATCTTCTTCAAACTGTTCCTTCGACTCATATTGCTTCGGATCAAAAACAAAAGCAGGAATCTGCTCCTTTTCTGCCCGCTCCACTACTTTAGCACCGGGTTTATCACAGACTAAAAGCATCACATTTGCTTTTAGCTTCCCGCTCTTTACATGGTCTACAATCGCTTGGAAATTAGAGCCGCTCCCGGATGCAAACACCGCGATCCGCTTCATGAAAAAGGCCCTCCTTTCAGCCGAATTCCGCTTCCTTCTTTTACCCGGCCGATGAGAAAAGCCTTTTCTCCCAGCTTTTCAAGCTCATTGAGGCACTGCTGAACAACATCTTCTTCGACCGCCAGAACAAAGCCGATTCCCATATTGAACACTTCAAACATTTCAGACAAATCGATATTTCCTTGCTGTTGAATAAAGGTAAAAATCGGATGAATCGGCCATGAACCGAAATCGATTTCTGCTCCAAGCCCTTCCGGAAGCATTCTCGGGATGTTTTCAATAAACCCTCCTCCGGTAATATGGGCCATGCCGTCAACTTTATATGCTTTCACAAGCGGCAGGACGGAAGAAACATAAATTTTTGTCGGCTTTAGCAATTCTTCTCCGAGCGTTTCGGTTAGAGGCTCGTATATTTCATGTAAATCAAGCTTATTTTCTTCCAAAAGCACTTTGCGAACGAGTGAATAACCGTTTGAATGGATGCCGTTTGATGAAAGGCCGATGAGAAAGTGCCCAGGCTTGATCCGTTCGCCTGTGACAATGTTTTCTTTCTCGACAACACCGACAGCAAAGCCGGCAATGTCGTATTCATCTTCATCATATACGCCGGGCATTTCCGCTGTTTCACCACCGATGAGCGCACAACCCGCCTGCAGGCAGCCATCGGCAACACCTTTAACAATTTTTTCAATTTTTTCAGGGTCTGCTTTCCCGAGCCCCAAATAGTCCAGGAAAAAAAGCGGCTCCGCACCTTGTGCCAAAATGTCGTTTACACACATAGCCACAGCGTCTATTCCAATCGTATCGTGTTTATTCGCCATAAAGGCAAGCTTCAGCTTCGTTCCCACTCCGTCTGTTCCGGAAACAAGCACCGGCTCCTTATATCCTAAGCTTGCCAGATCAAACATTCCGCCAAAACTGCCGATCCCTCCTAAAACACCGGGACGCTTCGTTTTTTCCACATGCTTTTTCATGCGGCGAACTGCTTCATAGCCCGCATGAATGTCCACACCTGCTTCTCTATACGCTTTGGACATGAATTATCCTCCTTCGGTCTGTCATATTAGCCTTTCTCATGAGGAAGAATCGTATCTTCATAAATGTCTGTCGGATATTTTCCTGTAAAACATGCCATACATTGCCCGCGAAATTCACCTTCATATTTCCTTCCGATCGCATCCAGCATCCCTTCTGTGCTTAAGAAAGCAAGACTATCGGCGCCAATGATGCTGCGAATTTCTTCTACAGTATGAGAGGAAGCGATCAGCTCCTCATGAGTGGAGGTGTCAATACCGTAATAGCAAGGGTTGGCAATCGGCGGTGAACTGATGCGGACATGCACTTCCGTTGCCCCTGCTTCCCGCAGCATCTTGACAATACGCTTCGATGTCGTTCCTCTTACGATTGAGTCATCCACCATGACAACCCGTTTGCCTTCCACTACCCCGCGGACAGGGGAAAGCTTCATTTTCACTCCTTGCTCCCGCAATGATTGGGACGGCTGAATAAACGTACGGCCGACATATCGGTTTTTAATTAAACCGAGCTCGTACGGTATACCGGATGCCTCGGCATAGCCGATCGCCGCAGATATGCTGGAATCCGGAACTCCAGTCACTACGTCCGCCTCTACAGGCGCTTCTATCGCAAGCCGTTTGCCGAGATTTTTTCTTGCAGTATGAACATTTATTCCTTCCACATTGCTGTCAGGGCGTGAAAAATAAACGTATTCCATCGTACAAATCGCACGGTTAATCGTTTTGGAAAAACGTTCGCTTTTCAGTCCTTCACCATTGATGATGATAAGCTCGCCAGGCTCAACGTCCCTTTCTAGCTGAGCTCCAACAGCATCAAAAGCGCAGGTTTCCGAAGCGACAACATATGCATCACCTAGACGTCCGATAGATAAAGGACGGAGTCCGTTCGGATCAAGGGCAATCATCAGCTCTGTTTCCGTCATGATTAAAAAGGCGTATGCCCCTTTAATCATCGTAAGCGCGTTTTTCACTTTATCTTTTAGCTCTAAATAGCCGCTTCTTTTAATTAAATGAGCAAGAACTTCTGTATCTGACGTTGTTTGAAAGATGCTTCCTTGATTTTCAAGCTGATGCTTCAATCCGGAAGCATTCACTAAATTTCCGTTGTGAGCTAATGCGAGACCGCCTTGCTCCGATCGAAAAAGGAACGGCTGGACGTTTTCATAACCGCCTCCTCCAGCCGTCGCATAGCGAACATGGCCAATAGCTCCTGTTCCTTTTAAATTGTCTACCCCATTGGCAAACACTTCTGTGACAAGTCCTTCCCCTTTAAACCCTGTCAGTTTTTCGCCGTCTGTTACGACAATCCCTGCCCCCTCTTGTCCGCGATGCTGAAGGCTGTGCAGACCGTAATAAGTGATTTGAGCAGCGTCCTTATGACCCCATATGCCGAATACACCGCATTCTTCATTTAGCCCCTTTATTTCAGCAAGCATGGGATAGCTCCTTTCCAAGCTTGTTCTAACTCTTCCACTGATGCTTGAATCAATGTTTCTCCATTGCCGTTGACAATTTTAAGAATTCCGCTGTTTGTGACCGTTCCGATAGCTTCAGCTTGAACAATCTTTTCAAACGCCTCTTTGTTTTCCGGTTTTACGGAAACGACGATGCGGGACTGGGATTCGCTGAACAGCCCTGCCAATGCATCACCGTTGATCGTTATTTCCGCCCCAAGGCCCGTTCCGATTAAGCATTCACTTAGCGCAACGGCCAGGCCTCCTTCGGCAACGTCATGAGCCGACTGGACAAGCCCTTCGCGAATGGCAGCTAACAGCTGATCTAAACGTTGCTTCTCTTCTTCCAGGTCAATTTCCGGCGCTTTGCCAAAGATCTTGCCTTCAAGCATTTTTTGCAATTCACTTCCGGAAAATTCCGGTTTTGTCTCACCGAGCAAATAAACGATGCTGCCCGTCTCTTTAAATGATTGCGTTGTAATATGATCTGTATCTTCAATAAGTCCGACCATCCCGACAACCGGAGTTGGATAAATAGCTGTTCCGTTCGTTTCATTGTACAAGGAAACATTTCCGCCAATGACAGGTGTATTTAAAGCTAAGCACGCTTCGCTCATGCCGTCCACCGCTTTTTCAAGCTGCCAAAAAATCTCCGGTTTTTCCGGACTGCCGAAGTTTAAACAGTCTGTAATAGCGAGCGGCACCGCTCCTGAACATACGATGTTTCTTGCTGCTTCACTAACTGCAATTTTTCCGCCGACTTCTGGATCTAAATATAAATAGCGTGAGTTGCAATCGGTTGTCATCGCCAAAGCTTTTTTCGTCCCTCTGATTCTTAGGACAGCCGCATCAGAACCGGGCGCCACGACAGTGTTCGTCCGCACCATATAATCGTATTGGTCATATACCCACTCCTTGCTGGCTATCGTTGGCTGTTTCAGCAATGCAAGAAGCGTTTCTTTGTAATCGTCAACTTTTGGAACATAGGGCGGCATGCTTTGAAACTGGCGATAATATTCTGGTTCTTTAGACGGTTTATAGTAAACAGGCGCATCTTCCGCAAGCGCATCAACAGGAATTTCCGCAACGATTTCTCCTTTATGAATAAGGCGCAGCATCTTGTCATCTGTAACTTTACCAATCGGTGCAGCCTCCAGATCATATTTTTTAAACAGATCAATGATTTCCTGCTCCCGCCCTTTTTTAATTACGAGAAGCATTCTTTCTTGCGATTCGGATAACATCATCTCATAAGGAGTCATTCCTGCTTCCCGCTGAGGAACAAGATCCAAGTTCATTTCAATTCCTGAGCCCGCCTTGCTCGCCATTTCTGCCGATGAGCTTGTAAGCCCCGCTGCTCCCATATCTTGAATGCCGACAAGTGCATCAGATTTGATTACTTCAAGGCAAGCTTCCAAAAGCAGTTTTTCCATGAAAGGATCTCCAACTTGAACAGCCGGACGCTTTTCTTCGGAAGCTTCCGACAATTCTTCGGAAGCAAATGTAGCACCGTGAATGCCGTCTCTTCCGGTTTTGGCTCCGACGTACATCACTGTATTGCCGACACCAGTTGCTTGCCCTTTTTTGATATCTTCATGGTTTATGAGTCCGACACACATCGCATTGACCAGCGGATTTCCTTCATAGGAAGCGTCAAACTGCACTTCTCCTCCAACGGTTGGAATTCCGATACAGTTACCGTATCCGGCAATGCCAGCGACAACTTCTTCAAACAAATATTTGACACGCGGGCTTGTAAGTTCCCCAAAGCGAAGAGAGTTAAGGAGAGCGATTGGTCTGGCTCCCATCGAGAAAACATCGCGAATAATGCCTCCGACTCCTGTTGCTGCACCTTGATACGGTTCGATTGCAGAAGGGTGGTTATGGCTTTCTATTTTAAAGACGACGGCTTGATTGTCGCCGATATCAACAATCCCTGCTCCTTCACCAGGTCCTTGCAGCACACGTTCTCCTTTTGTTGGAAACTTTTTTAATACAGGTTTTGAATTTTTGTAGCTGCAATGCTCTGACCACATAACAGAAAAAATTCCAATTTCCGTGTAATTCGGCAATCGTCCTAATATTTTTTCAATGAGGGCAAACTCCTCATCACTAACTCCCATTTGCTTATAAATTTTGTCGTTTTTTATCATTTCTGGACTTGGTTCAAGAATTTGTGACATGAGCTTCCCTCCAACTTCTTACAATCGATTGAAACAATTTCAACCCGTCTGTATTTCCTAAAAGTTCGCTGACTGCCCGTTCCGGATGCGGCATCATTCCAAGGACATTGCCGCGTTTATTTACGATGCCTGCAATGTTATTTAAGCTTCCGTTCGGATTATCTTGATACGTAAAAACAATTTGCTTGTTTGCGATTAACTCTTCAAGAGTTTTTTCATCACAATAATAATTTCCTTCCCCATGTGCGATCGGAATGGTGATAATCTCGCCCTTATCATATTTGTTCGAAAACATCGTTTCGTTGTTTTCCACCTTTAATTTCACAGGGCGGCAAATAAATTTCAGCTTCTCGTTCCGTCTCATGGCACCCGGAAGAAGACCAGCCTCAAGCAAAATCTGAAACCCATTGCAAACGCCAAGCACAGGCTTCCCTTCATCTGCAGCTTTCACAACTTCCTTCATAACATTGGCAAAACGGGCAATGGCTCCGCTGCGTAAATAATCGCCGTATGAGAAGCCGCCAGGAAGGAGAATGCCATCGAAGCCACTTAAATCTTGAGCGTCATGCCAAACGTATTCGACTTCCTCTCCCAGTTCGTCTTTAATGGCATGGTACATGTCAACGTCACAATTGGAACCCGGAAAAACGATCACGGCAAATTTCACTTGACGGCTACCTCCTCTATTTCATAACGGTAGTCTTCAATCACAGGATTTGCTAAAAGCTTTTTACACATTTCGTCTACAATCTCTTCGACATTTCGATCCGTTTTTCCGATTGCTAGCTCCATGTACTTCCCAATCCGAACATCTTCCACTTCATTGAAATTCATTGAATGTAAAGCATTTTTCACCGCATTTCCTTGAGGATCAAGCACACTTTCACGCAATGTAACATATACTTTTACTCTGTACATGGAACTGTACCTCCTAAACGTTTTAAAATCTCTTTATAAGCATCCGTCAAATTGCCGATATCCCGGCGGAACACATCTTTATCAAGCTTTTCATTTGTATGTTTGTCCCAAAGTCGGCACGTATCAGGGGAAATTTCATCTGCAACAACAAGCGTTCCGTCGTTTAGCAAGCCAAATTCAAGCTTAAAATCTACTAGTCTCACGTTTCTTTCATGAAAATGCTTCAATAAAATATCGTTTACTTTGAAAGCTAATGTTTTTATTTCATCCAGCTGCTCTTTATCCGCAAGCTCTAGTAGTTCAATATGGAAACTGTTAATTAAAGGGTCTCCCAGGTCATCATTTTTATAGTAGAACTCAATGATCGGCTTTTTAATCTCAGTTCCTTCGGCAATGCCCAATCTTTTGGATAAGCTTCCTGACACAATATTTCGTACAACTACTTCAATCGGAATGATTGTCACCCGTTTGACAAGCTGTTCATTTGACGAAATTTTTTGAACAAAGTGGGTCGGAATGCCGTGTTCATTTAACTTTTCAAACAGCAAACTTGAAATTTCATTGTTTAGCTGTCCTTTGCCTACAATCTCAGCTTTTTTCTCCCCATTAAACGCGGTAGCGGAATCTTTATAATAAACAAGAAAAATGTTGGGATCGTCTGTTTCATAAATTTTTTTCGCTTTTCCTTCGTACAGCAATGAGCCCTTTTGAACGGTCATGATCATGCCTCCTAATGCGGAATATTGGCCTTCCATTTTATGTCAAGGGGCAGGGCAGTTTTTGCGATTTGCCGCGCCCCATTTGGACATCTACTGTTCTAACCCGCAGCGTTTAAAAATGTAATCCACATTTTTCAAATGGTAATTGTAATCGAAGCAGTCATCGATTTCTTCTTTCGAAAGCTTTGTTGTAATTTGTTTTTCCGCTTCGATCAGCTCTCTAAACGGAACTTGGCGCTCCCACGCTTCCATCGCTTTCGGCTGAACTAAATCGTATGCTTCTTCACGTGTCATACCTTTATTGATCAGCGCAAGCAAAACCCGCTGTGAGTAAATCAATCCCAGCGTTTTCTCCATATTGCGCTTCATATTTTCAGGGAAGACCGTCAAGTTTTTCACAATATTGCCAAATCGATTTAACATGTAGTTCAACGCGATCGTAGCATCTGGCAAAATGATGCGCTCTGCCGAAGAATGAGAGATGTCGCGCTCATGCCACAATGGAACATTTTCGTAAGCCGTCAGCATCATTCCGCGAATGACCCTTGCCATTCCTGTCATGTTTTCCGATCCGATCGGATTGCGCTTATGCGGCATCGCAGATGAACCTTTCTGTCCTTTGGCAAAAAACTCCTCCACCTCGCGAGTTTCGCTCTTTTGCAAGCCGCGAATCTCAACTGCAAACTTTTCAATCGATGTAGCAATTAAAGCAAGCGTAGCCATGTACTCGGCATGTCGATCACGCTGCAATGTTTGCGTCGAAATCGGCGCCGGCTTTAAACCGAGTTTTTCACACACATACTGCTCCACGAACGGATCAATGTTGGCATAAGTGCCGACTGCTCCGGAAATTTTGCCGACTTCAATCTCTTCTCTTGCGCGTTTAAACCGCTCTAGATTTCGCTTCATTTCTTCATACCATAGCGCCAATTTCAAACCAAACGTTGTCGGTTCTGCATGCACCCCGTGCGTACGCCCCATCATGACGGTGTATTTATGCTCCAACGCTTTATCTCTTAAAATAGCGATGAAATTTTCCAAGTCTTTTTGTAAAATTTCGTTCGCTTGCTTTAGCAAATAAGATAAAGCGGTATCCACGACATCAGTGGAGGTCAATCCGTAATGCACCCATTTTCGTTCGTCGCCAAGCGTTTCTGATACAGCACGGGTAAACGCCACTACGTCGTGCCTTGTTTCCTCTTCAATTTGCTTAATTCGGTTCACATCAAATGAAGCACGTTCACGCAGTTTTTTTACATCTTCCTTCGGGATCACACCAAGCTCCGCCCACGCTTCACATGCTAAAATCTCCACTTCAAGCCAAGCTTTAAAGCGGTTTTCTTCCGTCCAAATCGCGCCCATTTCAGGACGTGTGTATCGTTCAATCATTCCTGCAACCTCCTATTGATCTCTCCGTCTTGTTTATGAATAGCTTGTCAAACATTCCAAATTTGAGTCGATTCGATATATGTCAATAGTTCCTCAATTTCATCACTGAAGAACGTAATATGTCCCATTTTTCTGTTGATTTTTGCCTCCGCTTTTCCATATAAAAATAATTTCCCTTTTTTCAGCAGCTCTTCGTTTTTCAACACAGGCTCTAGATGCTGGCCCAGTATATTCACCATAATTCCTTGATGAATGAGCTTCGTGTTTCCGAGAGGCAATCCGCAAATCGCGCGAATATGCTGTTCAAACTGCGATGTTTCACATAAATTTAATGAATAATGACCTGAATTATGAGGCCGGGGGGCGAGCTCATTTATATAAATTTCATCGTTTGCCACAAACATTTCAACTGCCAGCGTTCCAATCAGCCCAAGCTTCGCCGCCAATGTTTTTGCTGTTTCCTCCGCCTGTTCCTTCAACGAATCAGAAATTCTTGCAGGTACAATGCTTTCGTGCAAAATATTGTTAACATGAATGTTTTCGGCAACAGGCAATGTGCTGACTTCACCTGTCACGCTTCTAGTGACAATAACCGAAATTTCTTTGTCGAACGCGATCCATTTTTCCAATACACAGCGTCCGTTCTTCAACAAAGCTTTTGCTTCTTCTATATCTTCTTCTTGCTTTAGTACAAATTGGCCTTTCCCATCATATCCTCCGCGGCATGTCTTTAAAACACTCGGGATGCCTATGTTGGATACGGCTTGATAAAAATCATCTTCTGATTCAACGACTTCATACGGCGCAACTTTCACACCAGCGTTCGCCACAGCTTCCTTTTCCGTCTGGCGATCTTGTGTAATGGCGAGCAGTCTGCTTCCTTGAGGCAAGTAGGCGTTTTGCTCAAGCCAAGTTAACGCCTCGTAATCAATATTTTCAAATTCATACGTTATACAATCGCTCACCTTCGCAAGCTCTTTGATTGCATCCAAATCATCGTAACGGGCTGTGATTTCCATGTCGCTCACTTGGCCGCATGGAGAATTCGGTGTTGGATCAAGCACCGCCACACGATATCCCATATTTTTGGCAGCGATAGCCATAAATTTGCCTAGTTGACCGCCTCCAATGATTCCAATTGTACTTTGAGGCAAAAGTTTTTTATACAAGCTGATCACTGCTTTCCATGACGTTTTTTCTTATATATTCTCGCCGTTGTTCAAGCTTTTGCTGAACATCAGCATCATTGATTGACAAAATTTGCGCCGCTAACAGACCAGCGTTCACCGCGCCCGCTTTTCCTATCGCCACTGTTGCAACAGGCACGCCGCCGGGCATTTGCACGATCGAGAGCAGCGAATCCAGTCCGTTTAACGCGTTTGTTTTAACCGGAACTCCGATGACAGGGAGAGTTGTTTTCGCTGCAACCATTCCCGGCAAGTGTGCTGCTCCGCCTGCGCCTGCAATGATCACTTGAATTCCGCGATCCCTGGCAGTGCTTGCATATTGAAACATCCAATCAGGTGTGCGATGGGCAGAAACAACCTTTTTTTCATAAGGAATATTCAGCTCATCTAATATTTCACAGGCATGCTTCATCGTTTCCCAATCTGAAGTGCTTCCCATTATCACTCCAACGACAGGATTCATGGCGATGCTCCCCTCTTTATTTTTAATTATAGGTTGCCATCTTCGTTAAAAATCTTGACAATAATTGAAAGGCATAAAAAAAGCCCGCTTCTGCATTTTCCCTATCAATAAGGGAAAGTAACACAAACCGGGCATAAGCAATATGTATGCTCAGTTGAAAAATCTTGCCGATTACTTTCCCTCATAGTCCAACAATTTACGGTTGTTGGGTAGAAACTTTTGGGCCATATTCCCAAGATTATATGAGGTTTTAGTTTTCATATGCTGTTTTCGACTCCATCTTAACAATGAAAAATCATTATGTCAACGATAAAATCGAACATTATTTTTCTTTAAACATCGAATGTTCGGATTTTGATGAACCTTGATCATGATCTGTGCCGTTTTGCTGCCTTTTGAAACAAAAGAAAAGGATCAGACAGCATTTCAGTCTGATCCTTCGACTTCTTATTAATTGACAAGAAAGATGAAATAAAGCAGAAATACAATAGATAAACCATACAAAATCGGATGAATCTCTTTTCCTCTTCCTTTCAGAAGCATCGTGATCGGGTAGAAAATAAAGCCGATAGCAATACCGGTTGCGATGCTGTACGTTAATGGCATTGTAATCAAGATTAAAAACGCCGGAACAGCAATTTCAAACTGATCCCATTTTATATGCCCTAAAGATGATACCATTAAAACTCCGACAATAATGAGCGCTGGAGCCGTAACAGAAGATGTAATAACGCTCAATAGCGGCGAGAAAAATAAAGCTAATAGGAAACATCCTGCTGTTATAATGGAAGCAAAACCTGTCCGCGCGCCTGCCGCAACCCCTGCTGATGATTCTACATAAGAAGTGGTTGAAGATGTTCCTAAAATCGCTCCGACAACTGTTCCCATTGAATCAGATACTAAAGCTCTGCCGATTCGCGGAAGTTTATTGTTTTTCAATAACCCTGCTTGATTGGCAACCGCAACCAGCGTTCCTGCCGTATCAAAAAAGTCAACAAACATAAACGTTAAGATTACGACAAGCATTTGTAAAGAAAAAATATCTCCTAAATGTCCTAAAGCTACTCCAAACGTCGGAGCCAAGCTCGGAATTTCCCCAATAATTTTATCCGGTTTTGGTACAAGGCCAAAAATCATTCCGACAACGGCCGTAATCACCATGCCGTAAAACACGCCGCCTTTCACTTGCCGAACCATTAAAATAATCGTAATAGTTAATCCAAAAATAGATAGAAGAGTATTTCCATTCCGCAAGTCTCCCAAGCCGACAAGAACAGCGTCATCATTAACAATTATGCCTGCATTTTGAAAACCGATAAATGTGATAAACAATCCGATTCCCGCACCGACTGCATGCTTCAGCTCCGGCGGAATGGAATCAATAATTTTTTCCCGCAATCCGCTAAGCGTCAGCAAGACAAGAAAGAGACCTGAAACAAGAACACCTGAAAGGGCTGTTTGCCAAGGGATGCCGTACGTCAAAACGACAGTAAAAGCAAAGAACGCGTTCAATCCCATACCGGGAGCAAGAGCTACCGGATACCGTGCCACAATACCCATGATGAGTGTCCCGATGGCTGCAGCCAACGCGGTCGCAGTGAAGACAGCTCCTTGATCCATTCTCAATTCATTGGGAAAATCAGCAACAGAGCTTAATGAAAGCGTTGCTGGATTGACAAACAAAATATAGGCCATTGAAAGAAATGTTGTAATTCCGCCAATAATTTCCCTGCGGTAATTAGTGCCAAGTTCATCAAATTGAAAATATTTTTTCATTATAAAGTCCTCCTACAATTGGCTGTATAAAAAACTTTAAGCAAAAAAATAAGCGCTCCATTCCAAGGATGCGCTTGACCATGAGGTTGCTGAAAGCCCAATGTGAGAAAGGAAAAGGATCCTCTCCTCCTTCAGCCATCGAACCGTCAACACCTCGTAGTCAAGCTATTTACGGTAGCTTGGTAGAAACTTTCGGGCCATATTCCCGAAATTATACGAGAATGTTTATATTTATTATATAAAAATGATAATTCCGATTTATACAAGTTGGTCAGATTTATTCCCATTCAATTGTTGCCGGCGGCTTGCTTGTAATATCGTAGACAACTCGGTTCACGTGCGGTACTTCATTGACAATCCGCGTAGAGATCACTTCCAGCACTTCCCACGGAATACGAGCCCAATCTGAAGTCATGCCGTCAATTGAAGTGACAGCACGGATTCCAATTGTATGATCGTACGTGCGGGCATCGCCCATCACACCTACGCTGCGGATGTTAGGCAAAACGGTGAAATATTGCCAAATGTCCCGCTCTAATCCGGCTTTTTTAATTTCCTCTCGTAAAATAGCATCGGATTCCCGAACAATCTCTAGCTTTTCTTCCGTTACTTCTCCTAAAACCCGAATGGCTAATCCTGGTCCCGGGAACGGCTGGCGCCAAACGATTTCATCTGGAATACCAAGCTCTGTTCCAAGTGCGCGAACTTCGTCTTTAAAGAGTGTATTCAATGGTTCAATCAGTTGAAATTTCATATCCTCCGGAAGTCCGCCGACATTGTGATGCGATTTGATCGTTTGCGCCGTCTGCGTACCGCTTTCGATAATGTCTGTATAAAGTGTTCCTTGAGCAAGAAACTCAATGCCCTCCAATTTTGCCGCTTCATCATCAAAAACATAGATAAACTCGTTGCCGATGATTTTTCTTTTCTTTTCCGGGTCAGTAACACCCTTCAATTTTTCTAAAAAGCGGTCTTTTGCATCTACTTTAATGACATTCATGTTAAACCCTTCGCTAAACGTCTTCATGACGCTTTCCGCTTCCCCTTTGCGAAGGAGTCCGTGGTCAACAAAAATGCACGTTAATTGATTGCCGATCGCTTTATGGATTAAAACGGCTACAACAGATGAGTCCACCCCGCCGCTTAGCGCGCACAGCACTTTCTTATTTCCGACAGTTTTGCGGATGTTCTCTATTTGCATTTCAATAAAGTTTTCCATCGTCCACGAATTTGTGCACCCGCAAATGCGGAAAACGAAATTTTTCAATAGGTCGTTTCCAAATTCTGTATGGCGCACTTCGGGATGAAATTGAACCCCGTACATGTTCCGCTCATCATTGCTGATTGCGGCAAATGGACATGATGGGCTAGTGGCGTCTACTTTAAAGCCGTTCGGAATATCGGCCACAAGATCCCCGTGACTCATCCAAACGATTTGATCATCAGGCAAGCCTTCAAACAACGGCGATTTTTCCTTTACTTGTAAAGCTGCTTTCCCATATTCCCGGTGCTTCGCCTTTTCCACTTTTCCCCCGAGCAAATAGGTCATTAATTGCATGCCATAGCAAATTCCGAGCACTGGAACCCCGAGTTCAAAAATCCGCTCGTCGCAGCGAAAAGACTTTTCGTCATATACGCTGTTTGGACCCCCTGACAAAATAATTCCTTTCGGATTCATTTTTTTGATATCTTCTATCGACAGCGTATGCGGATGAAGCTCGCTGTAAACACCAAATTCGCGAATTCTGCGCGTAATTAATTGATTGTATTGGCTGCCGAAATCTAACACTAAGATCATGTCTTGGATGTTCTCCAACGTGTTCACCTCATTATTTTGATGGATCAATATATTGTTTCACATCTGACTTCAAAAAAAAGAATTCTACCGAAAAAAAGGCAGAATTCTAGTACATCTACTAACTTCTGCCTTCATAGTCGGGTTATTTACGGTAACCCGGTAGAGACTCTCGAACCATATTATCGAGGATATACGAAGGAGCTTCCCGCTATGAATTTTTTCTTATCATACCAAGTGATCAAGACCCGGTCAAGAAGTTGTTTTTTTGATTAAATCTTCCCATAATTCTTTCGATTGCTCCCATTCCTTGCTTGGATCATCGCCCCGATACAGCGCCCGCTCATAAATGTAAGTTAATTGCGACATACTATTTGTTCCAAACATTTGATCAATCTGTTTTGCATATTCTCTTAACGTTTGCCCGTTTTCCCGTTTGTAGCCACATCTTTCCAGAGATTTAAGCAAAAGCCTGTATGCTTTCAAAAAATCTTTTTCATCATGATTCCATTTATAGAAGCTAGTCATCCAACTGGTCATCCATTTATTTCTCGTTTTGAAAAGTATTAACACACATGCCGCTATAAACAAGATGAAACCGATGGAGACAATAACAGCTGGTGATAGCGAAAAAGGGAATTCCTTTGGCTGCTTAGCATCATCCGTATCGATTTGTTCTTGACTTTCTTCCTCAAGCGGCTGACTTTGTTCCTGTTCGGCAGCGGATGAATCTTGTTGATTTTCATTTGATTGATGTGCAAATTCCTGCGGATTGGAAAAACCGATCGTCGGTTCAAAAGGGACCCAGCCAATTCCAGAAAAATAAACCTCTACCCACGAATGGGCATTGTTGCTAGTTACTTCATACACTTCCAATCCTTCGCTTGTCGTTTCCACAAACTGCCCTGGGGTATATCCCTTTACCCAGCGCGCCGGAATTCCGACAGACCGAAGAAGAACAACCATAGATGTTGAAAAATTGTCGCAATATCCTTTCTTCGTTTCAAATAAAAACTGATCGACATAATCTTCATCCAATTCCGGGACAGCCACATCATTCGTTTCATATACAAACGGTTCTTTCAAAAAATACTGTTCAACCGCCTTGGCTTTATCATAAAAGTTGTTTTTATCTTTTGTAATCTCCACAGCGAGATTTTTCACGCGTTCCGGAAGGCTTGCGGGAAGCTGCGTATATCGTTCAACCAATTCTTTTGGAGCACCTTCATTCGAGTGAACAGCCTGCAATTTTTCAATTTCAAACAAGGGATAAGAATATTTCAAAGAATAACTGGAAAGCCGTTCCCCCGATTCATTAAACATTGGGAATATATTCTCCGTAACATGATCGATGCGGTATTGATCAGCATCACTTGAAATTTCCTGCAATCCAAGCGGATAAATAATATGCTGATATGGATATTCGCGCTCAATTTCTACAGTCGAAACAAGCTGTTCCGTTTGAACCTGACTACTCGCCAAGTTTAAATACGGACCGATAAATCCATTTGCAATGGAAAATTGTCTGTCGCTTGTAATCCAGCCTTTTCCTGTATAAACATCTTTTGTTTCAACTCGCCAATAATGCTGTCTTTCTACATACGCCCGAAAAGCAGGTGCATCGTTTGGAATGAACGGACCGCCCAATTGCTCATCATTAGTACCATAACCGATTTTTTTGACAACCGAATTTGACAAATGCTCCCCTTCTCCGTCCTGTTTATACTTCGAAAAATACGGTAAAGGGTCTGGCCATTGGGGGGCCGCTTTCGGAGCGAGCCACCCGATCGCAGCGGAAACAACAATCATTGCCAAAAGCGGCACAATCCATTTCCAATACAAAATAGACCTAAACGGAATTTTCTCCGTAAAAATCATCCTTTCAAAATACAGAAGACCTAAAAGGAAAAATCCAACCACCGCTAACCGTATAATCGCATAAGTTGCATCATATGGCGAAAACGTATCTAATACTGCCACATACGTAATAGTTAAAATTAAAAATAATAAAATTCTTTTTCTCTGAATAATCCAATAGTTTAATAAATAGACAAGCAGCCACAATAATACAAAGAAAAGAAACGTCCGGAATGGAGGAGTCATTCCGCCGAAATACCTTTCGGTGATCAAGTTTAAGTTATAGCGAAGATCATGAATAAATTCTAATATCCATCCTATTTCAAAAACAGAGCCGTTGTAAAACAGCTGATGAATAAAAAAGAAAATATAACATAATTTAACTGGATACGAGATATACCATTTTAGCTGCATAAAAGTAAAAAAGAGAGAAATTCCGATAAATATAACGAAAATAACGGTATAGATAGAATCAGTCGAATATTCAAGCGGCCGCAGCCATTCCCACAGCAAAATAAACGATAGCAAATATAAACAAAAGTTAACGATTTGCTGTTTCATTATCGGCTTCCCACCCTTTGCGCTGCATCTCGGAACATGCCGGCGTCAACAGTGCGGACAGTTATCGAATGCCGCCGCAATTTATCTATTAGTTCTTGATCTCTTCTCGGCTTTTCAACCGCTTTTGTCACATGCCAAATGGTGACATGACGCGGCTTCGGAAACGCTAGAAGCTTGTCAATCAAGGAAGGGTGTAAATGACTTGTCATAATCATGATAGATGAATGCTGTCCCCATTTGTTCAATTCCTCTAAAAGCTGGTTGATAAACTCGTCCTCACCGTCGCAATCCGCCACTGCCAAATGATACAGGATATGCTTCCAATGATGCTCATGATTTGATATAGGAAAAACTTTCTTCGTTTTCCCAACCGAAACTACCCCGAGCTTGGAACCGTTTTTGAGCACTGCTTTAGAGAACGAAGCTGTAAATGAGATAAGCTCTTCAAATGACGATGACTTTGTTCGATCGATGAAACAAACAATTTGTTGGCTATTCAGCTGCTCAAATTCCTTTGTCATGATCGAATGGCGTCTCGCTGTCGCCTTCCAGTCTATCCAAGATAATTTGTCTCCTGGTTCATATTCCCTTACCCCAGCAACAATCGAAACATCTTTTATATATCGTGTTCTTGCAAAACCTGCATCCTTTTCAAGTGAAAGTTGTTGGGGACGGTACTGAAACTCAAAAAATGGCGGATAGACCACCATGTGATTTTTTGCCGAATAAATGCCTTCTCTTTCAATGATTCCAAACAAATCTCCTGTTTTAAATCGCACTGTTTCAAAATGATGGGATCCCCTCGGAAGATTAGATAACGAATATTGGAATGAAAAACGTTTTTTCCACCAAGGAAACAATACAATCTTCGCTGATCCCGAATTTTTCAGCTTTTCAGGAAGGACATCCTCAACGATTCCAAAGAAAAAAGGGAAGGGAAACGGCTGTTCAATTTCGATAGTACAAACAAGCGGTTCGCCTGCTTGAAATTCCGTTTTATTTAATTTGCGCCGAACTCGCAGCTTCTTCAGCGGATAAAGAGCCAACGCAACAGAATAAACAACAAACGGCAGCAATGAATACAATAAAAACCAGCTGACAAATCCTCCTTGAAACATGGCATATGCAAAAGAAGCCGCCACGAGCAATATTAAAAAAGCAAGGTTCCACGCCAGCCGTGTGCCTTTTAGCAAGCCTTTCATTGATTTCACAGCGACCTCACTACAGGCACAGGGATTTCGGCAAGAATATCTTCAATGATTTGTTCAGCTGTTTTCCCTTCATAACGCGCTTCAGATGTCAAAATAATGCGATGGGGCAGGACATGCACGGATAAATATTGAACATCATCGGGGATCACATAATCTCGGGCATGAATAAACGCATACGCCTGAGATGCCTTCATAAGTGCAACAGAACCACGGGGACTGACTCCTAAATAGACAGAATCATGGTTCCGCGTCTTATTTACGATGTCTACAATATAATGTTTAATCGTATCATCTACATATACTTGTTTGATTTCTTCCTGAAGTGCCGTTAGTTCGTCTTTGGTGATGACTGACGTTAGTTCATCAAGCGGCTGTCCTTTTTCGGCTCTTGTCAACACTTCTACTTCTTCTGTAACGGAAGGATAGCCCATTTTCAGTTTTAGCAAAAATCGATCCAATTGAGCCTCCGGCAACGGATAAGTTCCTTCATACTCAACCGGATTTTGTGTCGCCATAACGAAAAAAGGTTTTTCAAGCGGCATTGTCACGCCATCAATGGTGACACTCCCTTCCTCCATGCCTTCAAGCAAGGCGGATTGGGTCTTTGGTGAGCTTCGATTTATTTCATCGGCCAAAATAATATTAGCCATAATCGGTCCTGGTCGGTATTCAAATTCAATCGTTTTCGGATTATATATCGATACTCCAGTAACGTCTGAAGGCAGTAAATCAGGTGTAAACTGAATTCTTTTAAAATCAGCCCCAACAGACTTTGCCAATGCCTTCACCATCATCGTTTTTCCAACTCCGGGTACATCTTCGAGAAGCACATGCCCTCCAGCAAGCAATGCCGACAAACTTAAAATGACCAGTTCACTCTTTCCTACAATAACTTTTTCAACATTTTCGACAATTTTTTCTAATTTTGGATGCATCGTCTCCCCTTGCATTTATAGGCCTCCCAATCATCATATCTGCACTTCTAACTCTATTATACAATTGCCTAATAGCAGAAAAAAACGATTCGTTTTCAAACTGTTTAAAATTTATTGTACATTGTTACGTTTTCTTCTGAGAAAAGAATAAGGGGTAGAAAATTGAGAATTTTCACAAACTTTATGCGGAGTATTCCTAGTTTTCCTGCTTCTAAATGAATGGGATGACGTCATGCTAAATAAAGTAAATGCAAGGGAATGATCGTTAAGAACGCTTGTATAGCATTGCCCAAATTTCTTTTAAAACAGGCATTTGTTCTTTCTCTTCTTCACTTACTTGTTCCCAAATGATTCCTTCCGGCTTTGAATAAGGAGTGTTCGTTTTGATCAATTCTTTTTCTGTAGCAATCCAATCAACCGTCAAATCATACGGATCAATAGGAAAATCGTCTTCTACCAGCTGAATGCTATGAACAGTCGTGACGACAGGAACAGAAGGCTGCCCAAGCTCCCGAATAATGGCATATTCGCGATCAGCATATCCTTCGCCTTTTCCAATTCTGCGCCCGTCCCTATGGACTGCAACCGATCCAACCACGATGAAATCAATAGTTGGCAGCTGATCGAGAGAGATCTCCCTTCCGAACGTATTCATATGTTTCAAGCTGGCGGCTTTTCTCTCTTCTCCTTTTGGCACCCATTCAGGCTTCACCATGATAAAACCGGATTTTAATCTTGGAGTTGGCATAAGAAGAGTCTTTCCATCAATTAGCACTTTCGTCCGAATTGGAAGCTGCGGAGCATCAGGGTTCACCTTTACGACGTTTGCCGATTTATATTCAGGCATCGAAGCAACAATTTTTGCAGCTTGTTCAGCTCCTTTGAAATTTGGAATTCTATTTTTCAGCGGAAACGGAAAGCGTCCAAGCTTCTCTTTTTCAAGCTGAGTCCATATTTTTTCCCTGACGGCCTGTTTATCCATCTTCTAAACCTTCTTCCTGCGCTGTGATTTAACCTTTACAAATAAAAAAGCAGAGCCAATTGACAAACGAAAAGATGATGTTTTCATATTCTATCTTGGGGCTCATAGAACAAGAACAGCGGTATACTCCGGGAATCTAAAATATGTGTCGGAAAATCAAAAGAGCTGCCATTCTTACGATTGCCCAATTTGAAAGCTGAAAGGTAGATACCATTTTGATTCAAGATGGGAGATCATTTTATCAATATACTGCCAAGTTCACTTCGTTTTTTTTAAGAGCTCGATTTGGTATTGATGAATCAGCTTATCAAGTTCCTGGCTGATTTTTAACACAACCTCAGATGTATATCCATATTTCTCAGCCAATGAAATCATATATGCTCGTTCATTTTCTATTTTAATAGATAGAATATTCATTTTATTCATTTTTCAGTAACCCCATTTTTTACGAGTTTTAGTAGTATTAATAGTACCATACTCTTACGAATAATGTAAAGATTTGTAATTTATTGAAGAAATTTGCGGAAGAAGGGGGTAAATTCCCCCATTTAAAAAGTATTGGGGTTTATTTTCTCCACCGTGTAGAAAAAAACGTTCCTAGCACAATAAACCCATTGTAAAATTTTTAAAATAGCGTTCACTTAAAAAATCGGATAATTATTTTTGTAAATTTCCTGAATGGATTGTATTTTCTGATGAAAATCCTCTGAAGCAGCCTGAGCGTGCAAGAGGGAGTAGAGTTTATTGGACAAATTGTCATGATTATAAAACTTGCGCTTTATTTCATTTTGACTTCAATGAGCCCTAAGAAAAGATAAATATTGACCGCAGCATGAACATCAAAGAAGCCTTGGCTCGACGATAAATCAAACCCGCCAATTTCTTGCATCCTCTTCAGTCGGTAACGAACAGACCCTAATGAAACATGCATTCTTTCGGCTGTTTTATATAGATGTCCGTTATTTTCAACATACCAATAAAGCGTTTCTAATAAATCTGAGCATGCTTGTCATCGTAGTTTTTTATTTTTTGAAGCATTGTATGTGCAAAGGCTTCCATTTCCGGTAAATTTTCAGAGCATATTAACTCCGCAACCGCTAAAAACTCCTTAAATGCTTTGACTTTCGCATTGCTTTTAGAAAACTTCATAATCTTAATTGTTTTTTCTGCTTCTTTTAATCCTTTTTTCAAATCTGATGCTTGCTGACATAAACTGCTGATCCCCAATTTCATTTCAAAAGGTTTAATCTCGGAGAAAATCTGATCAATTAGCCATTGCCCGCATGAAACTTCAGATGAAAATTGACGGATAAAATCTTCAGGAATAACAGCAATCAGCTAATTGACTTTTGTTGTCATTATGCATGCTAAACCTTGCTGCTTGATCAATTTATTTAAGCTTTCAGCTGCTGCAGTTTTATAATGATTAAGCGAATCTTCAAGCTCTTTTCGATTAAACTCTTGGCTGCTGTCCAGATGAAACAAAAACACATATTGCGGTTGATTAAGATTGTATCCCATTAATTTTAATCGGTAAGTAAGCTCCTCTTCTGAAAATTCCCCCCCTAAAAACGGCGTTCAGCAATTCTCTTTTTAATTCGTTGTTCGTTTTCAAACGCAGAAGTTTCATTTATTATTTGCATAACACAAATGGATGCCGCCTTTTTAATGACGATATAGTCCAATTCCGAAAAGCCTTCTGATTCACGAATTAGTGAAACATAACCAAAAATATTGTTTCTTACAAAAACAGGAGATATTAATTTTTCAAATGTATAGCCTTTTGCTGAAGAAACTTTTATCCGATTCGTATTACATTTTTCTTTTATATCTACTGTTTCCACTTTCTCCCTCACATAATCAGCGCTGTTTAAATAAATTTTTCGAAGCGAATCGCTCGCTTCAATCAACTGACGGTGAGAGTTTTCCAGCAGAAGAGCACAATTCATCTCAACCGCTAAAGTGTTCAATATCCCCTTTAGTCCACACCCATTTAATAGCGAATTTGTCAACTTTTCAATAATCATAAGAGCTTTCTTAAACATTTCTTTCTGCCTTTCTATCCTTATAAAAGCTTTGTCTAGCTCTTGTCCTAAATTTTCCTCTTCATAATAAGGCAGCTCTTTTTCGATTTCTTCTCCCCAATCCTAAAACCGGTTTGGCAATCCAATGACAATGCGGATCACCCTTTCCTTCACACTCAACTTCTTTAAAAATTACTTTTCTACCCAACTGATTGCTCACATATCCGCCTGCAAATCCTATTAGTGTAAAACATACTGGATCAGAAGATAATCCAAAGGTGGCAATATGGTGTTCAGCTTCTTGTGAATGCTTCCAATAGCCTTCTGAATAATAATCTTTTGTTACAGGGTCGATATGCAGCTCTTTAACTGAAATGCCTAAATCAGCCGTTATGCCGTGCATATGCGAACCAGCGATAAACAGTTCTTTCAATGTCAGCGTATGATAAGCATCTTTCCTTCTTAAATGATTTGAAAAATTATTGCCGCAATCCCAGCCATACCGTAATAAAAAACCTTTAGCTCTGTCGAGACCTAAAGCTGAAATTAAATGATTTCGCAAAGTATTTAAGATTGCCCAGATTCAGGCAAAAATTTCATCATTTCGTTGGAGTCTAAAACTTCCCCCATTTCCGTCCCCCTCACCACAAACTATTAGCATTTTTTATCAAAATTATCATAATATTTAATAAATTTTCAGGAAATTTTATATAAGATATCAGTAATGAACAGAATTGATTCTGTTAAAAATGTAAGCGTTAACAAAAAGAGGGGGAGAATAATATGAATAAATTTGAAGAACAAATTTATAATTGCATGAAACCCGTTGAAGAATTGCTGGCTAAAACAACCAATCCACTGCATATTGCGATTCTTGAAAACTTCCGCCGACACGTTCATCTGGAAGGCGCCGGCATGTTCAATGAAATTGTTTCTTCCGATATGATGGTCGATCACCCCGTTTATCGTGTTACTTGGGGAAGCGAGCCTGCTGTTATTGAAGGAAAAGAAGGAGTCCTCAACTTCTATCATATTGCATCAAAATCAGTACTTTGGCATTCTGATGACTTGCTAGCTGTGGCTGATTGGGGAATTGCAGATGAACTGACTTTCCACCAATTAATTAAAGGCCAAGGATTGCTTGATTTAGGATTTGAAGTAGATGATCCGGACAAAATTTATCATTACTCAAGCCGTCAAGTATTTTTATGGCCGTATGATGAAACGGGGAGACTTAAGGGAGAGCATCTTTACGAAGATAAAAGTACAGTAAAAATTGTAGAAGTGGATCCTGCTGACATCATCACACCAGAACGAGTTGCCGAAATCCACCGGGAATGCTTGGCAAAATTAGAAGCAGAAAAACCGCCGAAATATTGGACGCTGGAAGTTATAAAACAACAGCTGGAAGGCAAATGATAAAATGAGCTTTCATGAAGACGAACACACGATCATTCATTTTTTAAGTCTAGTACATCATGAATGAATGCCCGATGCGAGGGAGCTAATATAACTCTCTCGCGTTTTATGCATCTAAACATGGCAAGCTGTCAAATTTATGCCCAATGTAATCAAAGCAAAAAAAGCCGTTAAACATTTCGAATCATAAACTAAACGATTGGAATATCAGCAAATCTATCATTTCCTTTAAGCTATTTCCGCCTTTACAGAAAATATAGAAGCTTCATAAATCCTTTCCAATCATTTTCTTCTGCACAGAAATCAAGCAGCAAACAGCCTAAATATGTTGATAATTCGGGAAATGGGCAAAAAAAATATATTGGCACATACACGTTTTTTATAAAAACATACTAACATTCATGACTGATAATACGGACTGATCTGGATACACAGTTCGTTTTGCTATTTTCCATTTTCCATTCACTTTTCGAATAATATCTTCTCTTTCTCCGAACAATTCCTCGGTTTTTGCTTCTGAACTTCGGCTACGCTTAAATAGAAAATAACTTCTAACCTTATAATCATTAGAGCTAAAGCAAGGCTCAACGACCACATTGCTTATAAAATGCCTCTGCCTTGTAGGCGGGTTTTCAACCCAGGCTGATTTCGTATAAAGTCTTTCGACCTTTATCTCTATGTCCTTTTTCGAATCTGCAAAATAAGTCATTTCAGTATTCAAATTGCTTCCCATTTTGTTATCAACAGTTACCCGCAGGGGCATCGTGTATTGAATATCATCATCAAGCAATTCAAGCCATTCCCGATATTTTCGGTGGTCAAGCAAATAGGCCTCATAATATAAAAATTGAGAAATTTCATATTGAATATCACTATTCATGAGATTTCACCTCTGGCTCTTTCGTAATCAGCTCCAGCCAGTATTTATGCATACTTCTTGCAATATGATCTGTATAGCAAGTTGGGTACGCTTTTCCCGGTCCCGGAAAATTCTCATCCGGATCTAAGTAATCTAATCCCATTAAGTAGTTGAGCATATTGTTGTAGCTGAGATTTCGATCTCTTGCCATTAACCCTTGGCTGGCCTCAACAATGCGAGCCCAATTTTCCGTATCATCCTGTTCAAGAGTACCTGCCGCGCCAAACGTTGCAATAAAGCCTTTGTACGATTTTTCCTTATAATCTTCCGGCAGCGCCTTATCAATCATATACCAAATCCAAATTTCAACTTGATCGGGCCCTAACGGCCGCCATACTCTAAATTGAAGATGATTATACTTTGTTCCTTCTGTTCCGCTGCAAGAGCTTAAGAATGATAGATTTGGAAAAACTCCGCCAACAAAATTTTGAACTCTAGAAAAAATGTCCAATTGTTCTTTATTTAAATTTTTCTCAAACATCGACCACATCGATTCAGGCATACCTTGGTATATGTTATTCGATCTTCCAGTAGCAGATGTAATTACATTAATTCCATGTCCGTTTGACAAAACAACTTGATGTCCATATGATGCATACAAAGGATCGCTCGGTGTAAGCTTCAATTCCACGGCGGATCTATGAGTCGTTTGAACATGGTAAGGATCTGCCGCGAAATTTTCACTTGTCATTTTCCAATTTGCTTTTGCCACCCATCGTTGAGGGACTCCCCTCACTTCCATCCCTCCGTCGCTCCGGCCAAGCATTATATCAAAATACCATTTCATTTCGCCTAAATAATCTTCTAAAGACATAGCGTCAGGATCAAGATTTCCAAAAATCATTCCTTGATAGCTTTCAACACGAGGAACTGGGCGCAGTCCCCACTCGCTTTTATCCATCGATTCCCCAAATACTTTATTCCCTGCAACAACCCCGATCAGTTCACCGTTTAAATTATAAGTCCAGCCATGATAAGGGCATGAAAATGCTTTTTTATTTCCATAATCTTCTGTACACAAACGAACACCCCTATGAGAACAAGAGTTCAAAAATGCGTTGATTTCTCCATTTTTATTTTTCACTAAAATAATCGGGTCATCGACCATCATCCTCGTAACAAAGCTTCCTGGTTCTTTTAATTCCGATTCGTGCGCCAGAAACTGCCATGTTCTGCCGAAAATTCTTTCTTTTTCTAGTTCGTATATTTCCGGATCTGTAACTAACCATTGAGGAAATCGGCCGTTTTCTATATTTTTCTCAACTTCCTTCCAATCTATCGTTCTCATATCCGTTCCCTTCCTCCTTTGGTTATTGGAATATTCGGAATACTATGCCGCCAAACTCCCGGCTTTTGGGCAAGTTAGGTTAGTACAGACCTGTTGTTTATACTAAAGCTTTAGTCTTTCTTTTTTGCTTATACCTAAATACGTATCTTTTATTTTTTCATCTTCCAGCAAATCGCTCGCTTTTCCTTGAATGACAATTTCTCCGCGATCCAATACACAAGCGTGATCTGCAATTTGCAAAGCTGCTTTGACGTTTTGTTCAATTAACAAAATGGTCGTTCCAAATGTTTTTTTCATTTGCTTTAAAATATTCATAATGTCTTTGACAATAAGCGGAGCCAATCCTAAAGACGGTTCATCCAGCATCATTAGTTTTGGCTTCGCCATCAGCCCGCGGCCTATGGCAACCATTTGCTGCTCGCCGCCGCTCAACAATCCGCCCGGTCGATCCAACATTGTTTTTAATTTAGGGAAAAAGTCTAGAACTTGCTCGAAATCCTCCATAACACTTTTTTTGTCATTTTTATATCGGTGATAAGATCCTAACAGCAAATTATCCTTAACAGAAAGATCATCAAAAATTTGTCTTCTTTCCGGGACAAGACAAATGCCTTTTTCAACGATCTTTTCTACTTTACCATAAGAAATTTCTTCATTTTCAAATACAATGGTTCCTGATCTCGGTTTATAAATGCCTGCTATTGTTCCAAGAAGGGTGCTTTTCCCGGCGCCATTTGACCCTACCATCGCAAAGATTTCGCCTTGTTTTATTTCAAAGTGAATCCCTTTCAAAACGTGCAAATATCCGTGGTACGTATGAAGGTTGTCTACTACTAACATTAGATTGCTTCCTCCTCTCCCAAATAGGCTGCAATAACTTTAGGATTGCTTGAAATTTCTTCAGGCGTTCCTTCCGCAATTTTTTTCCCATAGTCAAGAACTACAATTTTATCTGCAATCGACATCACCGTTTCCATATCATGTTCAACAAATAAAAATGTCATCCCTTGTTTTCTCATATTTTTCAGTACATTCACTAGATTGCGGGATTCCTGCGGATTCAGCCCGGCCATCGGTTCATCCAGTAAAATAAATGAAGGCTCTGCAGCTACTGCCCTGGCAATCTCTAATAATCTTTGATTTCCATAAGGCAATGTTTCAGCTCGTTCAAAAGCTAAATCAGCAATACCGACCTGTTCAAGGCATTGCAATGCTTTTTGCATTACCTCTTTTTCTTCTTTATAAACGTTCGGCAATCGCAGGCCTGAGCTTAAAATTCCAGTTTTTAATCTTATATGGCTTCCTGTCATCACATTTTCGATGACGGTCATATTATTAAATACTTGCAAATTTTGAAATGTTCTTGTCATCCCTAGACTTGCAATTTGATAAGGTCTTTTCCCGATGATGGAAACGCCTTTAAAGGTTATTTTTCCACTTGTTGCAGGGATGACACCTGTCACTAAATTAAAAAGGGTTGTTTTGCCGGCGCCATTTGGACCTATTACAGCAACAATTTCCCCTTTTTTCACTTCAAACGAAACATTTTCAACGGCATTTACACCGCCGAATGATTTTGAAAGATTTTCGACTTTTAATAATGTTTCCTCAGTCATGAATATCACTTCCCGTTGACTTCTTTGAAAATGCTGAAACTGGTTTATTTTTAAAGTTTGAAGTGATTCTTTTGATAAAATGAAAGATCGCTTTTGAAATTCCATTTGGCATGTATATTAAAATAACTACAAGCAGCACGCCGAAAAATACAATTTCGAATTCCCCGCTAGCATTGGGAATAATTTTCGGTACAATATCTTTCAACAATTCTCCTAAAAATACATATATCGCTGCTCCGATCAATCCGCCCCAAATATTCCCTATCCCACCGATGACAACCATTATTAAAAAGTAGATAGATGTCATCATTTCAAACAATTGAGGATTTATAAAGGTGACATAGTGTGCGTATAAGCTTCCAGCAATTGAAGCATAAACGGCGCTTAATACAAAAATTTGCAATTTATATTTATTAATATTTATACCAATTGCTTCCGAAGCAATTTCGCTGCCATGGATAGACATTAAAGCTCTTCCGACTCTTGATTGAACAATATTGCGCGCAAAGAAAATTCCTAAAAAGACAAAGATCCAAATTAAGAAGTAAAATTGAAAATCTGTTGAAAATGAAATGCCGAATAAGCTTAAAGGAGGTATGCCAAAAAACCCGTTTAATCCTCCAGTTATTGTTTTCCACTCTTTAAAAAATGTAAATATGATCACTCCAAATCCAAGAGTGGCTAAGGCTAAATAATGCCCTTTTAGTTTAAATACTGGAATACCAATGATTAAAGAAACGAGTGATGCAATAATCGCCCCAACTAAAATTCCTATCCAGGAAGGCATCTGCAATGTAGCCGTAAAATATGCAGAGGTATAGGCACCAATACCGTAAAAAGCTGCATGCCCGAGGGAAATTTGCCCTGCATATCCGATTAATAGCGTCAGTCCAGTCGTAACCAATGAGTAAAAACCGATCATAATGAAAGTACTTAAAATATAATTATTTGATTGAAAAATAAAAGGAAGAAGCATAATAACGACAAAAAAGATAAGAGGACCTTTCAAACTCCTGTTGTATATTTTCGTTAAATTGTTATCCATTTTTTCCTCTCCTCTAAACACGTTTTCCTGATACTTTCGAGAACAATCCATTTGGCATGAAGAATAATACGATTAAAAGAAGAGTGAAGCTAATGGCATCTTTATATCCTGAAGATAAATATCCTTCCGTAAAAGATTCTAATATTCCGATTAAAAATGCTCCGGCAATAGCAGCAGGTGCATTTGACAACCCTCCAATTACTGCAGCAATAAATGCTTTTAAGCCAATCATGATTCCCATATCATACGAAGCACCCGAAATGGGGGCAATCACTATTCCTGCGAGCGCTCCAAGACCAGCACTAATGGATACTGCCCAAAACGACATTTTTTGGGGGCTGATTCCCATTAGCCTTGCTGCAAAACGATTGACAACACAAGCTGTTACCGCTTTTCCTAAGTAGGTTTTATTAAAAAAGTAGTAAAGGACAGCTAAACTTAATAAGGAAATGCCGATAGCCCATAAGCTTTGCGGCTGAATGGTAGCATCCAAAAAATTGATATTCTGATTTCCAGAGAAAGGACGCAGCGCCAAAGGCTGAGTTCCCCAAATTAAAATGCTAATTCCCCGAAATACAAAAGCTGCACCTATCGTAATAATAAGAAGTGTTGCGGTTGATGAATTTCTTGCAGGATAAATTGCCAACCTTTCGAACAAACCACCGATAATCGTGACTATGACAACACTTACTGCTATTGCAATAATTAATGGAAAGCCCATATTGACAAACGAAATACAAGTAAGTGCACCCAGCATGGCAAAATCGCCTTGTGCTAAATTTAAAAGGCCGGTTATGTTGTAAATAATGACAAATCCAATAGCAATCAGTGCATAGATGCTTCCAATGGTCAGTCCAGAAAAAATTAACTGAATAAATTGGCTGGTCAGTTCCATTCCCACACTTCCCTTCTATTTTTGGTCTTTAGGGATCTTCCCCGTACTTTTAATCGTTGAAGATCCCTTTACAGCATTATTCTGCAATGACAAATTTGCCGTCTTTGATTTGAACCATAACTAAGCTGCTTTCATCAAGGCCAGTATGATTATCTTTCGAAAAATTGAATATTCCGGAAATTCCAACAAAATTTTTCGTATTTTCGAGCTGTTCTCTAATTTTTTCTTTGTCAGTTCCGGCTTTTTCAATTGCATTCACTAATAAATAGAATGCGTCCCAAGTATGGCCTCCAAACGTATTTGCGTCGTAGTTGAATTTTGCTTTAAAATCCTCTTTATACTTAATAAGTGTTTCTTTTTGCGGATCATTATCCGGCAATTGTTCAGCGACAATTAAACGCCCTGCAGGAAAAATAACTCCTTCCGCTGCTTCTCCGGTTAACTCAATAAACTCTTTAGTACCAATTCCCTGACTTTCAATAATGGGAAGTTTCATTCCTAATTGATGGAGATTTTTCGTAATAACTGAAGACTCCTGAGCAGTTCCCCAAACGATAATTGCCTGTGGATTTGATTTCTTTACGCGAGTCAGCATCGCTTTCGCATCATCAACAGTTGCTTCAAATTCCTCTTCAATAACAGCTTCAATGCCGTATTCACCTTTCAGGCGATTAAATTCTTCATGAGCACTTGTGCCGTATTGGTTGGCAACATTCAGCCAGGCAATTTTCGTTAAATTTTTTTCTTTCAAATAGGCTAAAATTTTAGGAATTACTACATCATCACTTTGTGTCGTTTTGAAGATCCAGTCCCGTGAAGAATTATCATCAGGTTTTACAATTTGTTTACTTGTAGCTGATGCAATGAATGGAGTTTTTGACTTTTCCGCAAGCGGCACCATTGCTAAAGCATTTCCGCTTAGCGTACCCCCAACAACAGCCAATACTTTATCCTGCTCAATTAATTTTTTCATAGACAGCACGGCTTCATTTTGATCGGACTTATCATCATAGGCAATCAGCTCTATTTTCTTTCCATCTATTCCATCGTTTTCATTTACTTGCTCCACCAGCATTTTTACCGTTTCCATCTGTGATTTTCCTAAAGGAGCACCGCCGCCCGAAGCTGAATAAATAGCACCAATTTTAATGACATCGGAACCACCGGAATCATTATTTTTTCCACCGGCGCTTTCAGAATTTCCGCATGCTGCCAGCATAGAGAGAAATAACATCAAAATGATCAACGAAACAAATTTTTTCAACGTAACCCCCTCCTTTATTTTTGGCAAAATTCCTTAAAAGCTTTATCTTTCTTAGTGACAACGCTTTCATATTAGTGAAATCAGAGGACCACCCCTTTCCTTTGACCAACAAATCATCAATAATATTATATATGATTTAAGATATGGTTTCAAATATTTAAAAAATTCTATCTTTTCTTCCTCCTAGCATTTTCTACTCATTCAAAATCCACTTGTAGAGAAAGAAGCTTCATCTATTGATTTTCTTCACAACAAGGGTTTAGAATTTGATCTTGTTATCTATTAATATATATAAAATAATATATGATATTAGCCAAAAAAATTTCCTTGAACAAATCCAACTGAGTTTGATCAGTTGAATTTGTTCGAAATTGTTTTATTATGAAAATTTTTGCCGATTTCTGAATGCTTCTGCTGTATTTAATTTGTGTTGGCGGACAAATTCCTCAATTTGGTTGGGCGGAGCCTTTTCTCGAAGCAATCGAATAATTTCTTCGTGCTCTTTAATGGACTCTTTAGAGCGCTTCGGAACGAGTGTGAAACCATAAGTCCGTATCCGCTTCATCCTCTGCCAAATTTGCTTAATCTGCTCCTCTAAAAAGTTATTGCCGCAGTTTTCATATATTAAGGTGTGGAACTGATAATTTAATTCACTGAATTGCTCTAATTCAAAATCTTGCAGCGACTGTTTCATCTTTTCGTTTAATTCTTCTAATTTTTTGATCGTCTCCTCCTTTATAATATTAGAACTTAAAACAGTCGCGTAGCCTTCTAGCACCGCCAAAACCGAAATGGTTTGCAAATACTCTTTTTCGTTGATATTGCTTACAACTGCTCCGCTATACGGCTTATATTGAATTAAGCCTTCTGCTTCCAATTGGCGGATCGCTTCTCTGACAGGGATGCTGCTTAAATTCAGCTCTTTTGCAATTTGATCGATTACTATTCGATATCCAGGCCCGTAAGCACCATTTTCAATTCGTGAAAGAATATAATCATATGCAATTTGTGTTTTATTTTTTACCTTCTGTTCCATACTTATATCATATATTAAAGAATATATACTAACAAGCAAAACGAGTTAGCTTTCTATTATTGCTGAGCCGAAATCGTTTCGGCTTTTTTTGATTTACCAAACTGAGGAATGTGATGATCTCCAATCGCCACATGAATTACTTGAATCTCTGTATAAAAATCAAAACTATAATGTCCGCCCTCTCGGCCAATACCGCTATATTTCGTTCCGCCAAACGGGATTCTTAAATCCCTGACGTTTTGTGAGTTTACCCAAGCCATTCCGCTTTCAATCGATTGGACAATTCGGTGTCCGCGCTTCAAGTTGTTTGTCCATACATAAGCAGCCAGCCCATATTTTACATCATTAGCCATTTTTATGACTTCTTCTTCAGTCTCAAATGGTATGACTGCCATGACAGGTCCGAATATTTCCTCTTGAGCAACTTTCATACCGTTATGGCAATTCAGAAGAAGTGTCGGTGGAACAAAGTTGCCGTTTTTCAATGATTGCGGAACGTTCCCTGAAAACACTTCTGCCCCTTCTTTTTTAGCTATTTCAATGTAATTTAAAACGGTTTCCCAATGTTTTTTGTGAATTAGCGGCCCTAGTTCTGTTGAAGAATCCAATGGATCCCCTACCGAAATATTTTGCACACGCTCTTTCAGCCGTTCAACAAAGGAATCATAAATCGATTTTTCCAAAAACAACCGCGAATTGGCTGTACAGCGCTCCCCGTTAAGAGAAAATACTCCCCAAACGACAGCATCCAAGGCTTTTTCCAAATCAGCATCGGCAAAGATAATTGCAGGAGATTTTCCTCCTAGCTCCATAGAGGTTTTTTTCAACGTATCTGCGCTATTTTTTATTATTTCGGCACCTGTTGTCGTCTCGCCCGTAAAGGAAATAAGCCGGACATCAGAATGTCTCACGAGGGACGCGCCAGCTGTTTCCCCAAAGCCGTGAACGATATTAAAAACTCCCTCTGGCAGTCCCGCTTCATGAATAATTTCAGCCAGCTTGTTAGCAGTCAGCGGCGACCATTCAGCAGGTTTTAGGACAACCGTATTGCCTGTTGCCAACGCCGGAGCCACTTTCCATGTTTCCAGCATGAACGGAGTGTTCCATGGCGTAATTAAACCTGCCACCCCAATTGGCTTGTAAATAGTATAATTAATAAAATCTCCGTCTACTTTATACGCTTCTCCTACCATGCGGCTTTTTACCATTTGTGCATAAAATCGAAAGTTTTCAGCTGCACGGGATGCTTGCTTTTTCGTTTGACTGATTGGCAATCCTGTATCTAGAGATTCCAAATAAGCAATTTCTTCCGCATTTTCTTCAATTAATGCAGCAATTCGTAAAATATACTTCATTCTTTCATCTACCGACATTGTTCCCCAAGGGCCGTCAGCAAAAGCTTTTTTGGCAGCTTTTACTGCTAAGTCAATATCTTCTGCAAATCCTTCCGCTACCTCATTGATTACTTCATTATTAAAGGGATTAATATTCTCAAAGCTTTTCCCTGCAACTCCCTCTACAAACTTGCCATTGATATAATGAAGAACTTTCCCAACTTTATATGTGGTCATTTCGATTCCTCCAAGTATGCAATTAATTTTTGTAGCGCTGATGAATGTTATTATATTTGTACGTTCCAAATTCACTAAATTCATATAGTTCTAAAGACAATGCAAGATATCTCCTTTTGAAAAGGATCGAAAAATGATCTTTCATCACTGCAAAGATCTCATCACAAACTGCTTTTTTATCCTCTTCAGTACGCCCAGCGCCAATCTTTAGCGTACCGTGGACAAAGGCATCATCCTCAGAGCCGTCAGCAACACAATAATCTTTCAATTCAATGGCTCTAGATCTCACGCCTCCAATTGGAAATATATCGCTTTTGGAAATTAGCACATCATTAACTTTTTTCAGCAGCTCTGGAATTTTTGCCTCTTTTTTGATATTGTCGGTATATTCTAAAATAAAATGCGGCATAACGTCAGCTCTCCTTTAAAGTGTTGGTGACGGAGAAAAGATTCTGAATGACAGCTTCATATAATTCGATTAATTAAACGTCCAATCCCTTCTATTTCTGTAATCACTTCATCGCCAACATTAACATTGACCGCTCCTTTAGGTGTTCCTGTGAGAATTATGTCCCCGTAATTTAAGGTCATAAAGCTAGTTAAATACTCGATTAACATAGGGATTGTAAAAATCATATCTTTTGTATTTCCTTCCTGCACTAACGCTCCATTAACGTAAGTACGAAGGACCAAGTTCATCGGATCTGGTATATCTTCTTTATCGACAAGCCAAGGGCCTATCGGGGTGAATGCATCGCGATTTTTCACGCGCAAATTCGGCCGGTAATAGTTCTCTAAATAATCCCTGACAGCGTAGTCATTTGCAACCGTATATCCTAAGACGTATTCATACGCTTCACTAGCCTTGACATTACGCGCCATTTTTCCGATTACCACTGCCAGTTCACATTCATAGTGCATAAAATCTACATCAGGAGGACGTTTCGTTTCAGATCGATGCCCAACAATCGTATTCGGTCCCTTTAGAAACACAAGCGGTTCAGTTGGTGCATGAAATGACAGCTCTTTAGCATGATCTGCATAATTCAAACCTAATGCAAAAACAGTCCGCGGGCTTACAGGCGGAAGCCAGACTACGTCCTTTTCTGTCACTTTACGATGATCATTCAGTTGAAGGAAGCCGTTATCTTCAATTGCTTCATAAATGGTGCCGTTCATAGCAACTCTAGCTCGTTTCATCGCACAGCCCCCTTCACATAATCCGCTTCATGAACAATTGTATTTTCTAGACTGCCTACACCTTCAATTTCTATGCGAACATGGTCTCCTGCCTTTACTAAAGGCGCTTGCTCAGGAACACCTGTCAGCAGCACATCTCCTGGATAAAGCGTCATAAATTCTGTTATATCAGCCAGCAGCCGAGCAACTGGCCGGATGAAATTTTTCGTGTTATTTTTTTGCGCAAGCTTTCCATTGATAAAAACGCGAATGTCCAATGAATCAGGATCATCTATCGATTCCTTTTTGATGATCCACGGACCAACCGGATTAAATCCATCTCTTGCCCGCTCCCTTATCGCCGGACGATAAATGTTTTCGTGTGGAATTGCTACATCATTCACAACTGTATATCCAGCAACATATTGAAAGGCTTCTTCTTCCTTTACTTTAGTGGCAGTACGCCCAATGACCACGCCGAGTGCTGCCCCTACTTCTAATTCGTCTGCATCCTCAGGCAATGGTATGGGGCTCCTGTAGCCACTTAATGTGTTAATCGGTTTTATATATAAAATTGGCGCTTTCGGTGGTTCGTTATATGGTGAATGTGCCATTTGCTCACGATATCGATGAAAGGCGCCTTGATAATTCAAAAGGACACCGTAAATCGTACCTGAAACCGGAGGCTCCCAAGAAAGCTGATTGACGTGATATTGAGTTCCATTTAAAAAAATTGAATTGTTTTCTGGATCCACTTCGGCTTCCGTTATATTTGGCATTCCAAAAATTTTCACTACTGCATTGCCCATCCAATTCACTCCTTAGCAGGCGCAATACATCAGCCCTTTTTAGCTTGCCTTAATTTTTTACTTTCTCTAAAAGACCATATTTTTGCAGCGTTTGCCGAATTCTTTCTTGAAGCTCCTCCGCAGGCAAATCAAGAGGCAATCTTAATTTCGGCGTGATTTTTCCCATCATTCCAAGCGCCGCCTTTACAGGTCCCGGATTTGTCTCGGCAAATAAAATATCGTTTAATTCCATTAACTCGAAATGGAGGTCCTGAGCTCTCTTTATATCGCCTTCAAACCAAGCATCATGCAATTCCGCAACTTTTGCCGGTTCCACATTAGCCGTTGCACTAATAGAACCTGCTCCCCCGATTGCTAGCATTGGATAGCATAAAAGCTCGATTCCCGAAAATAGTAAAAAATCTCTTCCGCAATGAAGCAGCACCCGATTCACATGCTCAAAATCTTTATTGGATTCTTTTGCACCGATAATGTTCGGGCAATCCTCCACTAAACGAGCCATTGTTTTGACCTCTAAATTTACAGCTGTTCTCCCTGGGATGTTGTAGATAATGATCGGAATATCTACAGAATCAGCTACTGCTTTAAAATGCTTATACAACGCATGCTGGGACGGCCTATTATAATACGGAACAATGACCATCGCAGCATCTGCGCCAATTTCTTGTGCAAATTTCGTTAGTTCAAGTGTTTCATCATGATTAGTCGATCCTGTTGCCGGAACAAACGGGACTCGGCCATTCACTGTTTTTTTCGCCAGCTCCATTACCTGCTTGCGTTCCTCCGTTGTTAATGAACTGGGTTCGCCAGAAGTTCCTGTCACTGAAATCCCATGGCTGCCGCTTTCAATTTGCCAGTTGATTAAATTTTTCATCGTTTCAAAATCAATATTGCCTTCCGCATCAAATGGAGTAACAACAGGAGCAATCGATCCTCTTAATCTTTGCTTTATTTCGTTATAAGACATATATAAGCAACCTCCTGAACAAAATGATTATTATCTGAATATTTCAAATCTCATTAATTTATTTTTATTATATATATAATCATATATGATTTCAACTATAAATTATTATATGACTGTTCGGCTAAAAAGATCATAAGCAGCAGCAACTGGTCGATCAAGCAATTGTTCTATGAACCTCAATTGGACATTATTTTTTTCTGCTATTCTATCCAATCCGTCAATAACACCCTCAAATAAGTAAGGTTTTAATGTTTTGTTCGTTATATGGCATAAACCGTTGTAAAATGTCTCATTGAATTCTATTTGGATTTTATAAATTCCCGGTTTAGGCAGGAAATAATCATGATCGATTTGCGCTTTAAAAATAAAATTGTTGTCAGCATCCCCTCGTTCCATCGATTTGACTAAACATGAAACACGATAATAATCCCCAAGATAATGAGGTATTTCATTTACAAGGCCTGACTCTAGCAGCTTCCGAATCATGGAGGAGCTTATTTTTTCTTGTTTATATTGGATTTTCGGAATAGTCGTCACATCAAAAAATCCCGTTCCAACGTTTTTCAGCTTCTCCATATTCCCTTTTCCTTTAAAACCATACGTAAAGTCGAAGCCGGCAACGACATGTTTGCACATCAAGCCTTTTAAGTATTGATTCACAAAGTCTTGATCGGATAATTCAGAAAAATTTTTATCGAATTTTACAATATACAGTTTCTCTACCCCTAATTGTGAAAAGATTTCCATTTTGGAAGGAAGCGGCGACAGATAGGAGATAACTTTTCTATCCGTTTCAATGACTTGACTTGGATGTGGAAAAAACGTCATCACGGCAAATGTTAGTTTTTTTACTTGCGCGATTTCTTTCGCTTTTTCAATGATTTTCTTATGTCCTAAATGCACTCCATCAAAGAAGCCGACTGCCATGACACACGGCTCGGGCTTGCATTCCGCTAATACTTTGGAATTGTTAATATAAACGACTTCCATCCATTCACCCCGCGTTGGCATGACTAGCCAAATTTCTATATTTTCCTTCAAAAAATAACAATGGGTCACCTTCCTTCATATAAATGTCAGTCACCTTTCCAATGTATAAAGTGTGGTCGCCGGCAACATGTGTATTGTATACGTCACATAAAATATTTGCTAACGAATTGGGCAGCACCGGTTGATCACCGACCCAATCAAAAGTAACATTTTGTTTCTCTTTTAATTGGCCGGCAAAAAGCATCGATAAATCTTGTTGTTCTTCAGACAAAATATTTACTGTAAATTTTCCTGTCTGCTTAATGATTTCATTCATTTTTGCTTTTTCTCCAATTGAAATGAGAATTAGTTTAGGATCTAAAGAGACAGACATAAATGCATTTGCCGTCATTCCGCGTACTTCCCCATTTAGGGCAGTCGTAATAACAGTGACTCCTGTCGCAAACTTCCCCATTGCATTTCGAAACGTGCGATCATCCATGTTACACACCTCTTTTTACGCTTTTTTATACTTGCCGATTTATCACGATTAATTTTAGCTCCGTCATTTCTTCAATCGCATATTTAATTCCTTCTCTCCCCATTCCGCTCTCTTTCACTCCACCGTATGGCATATGATCGACTCGGAACGTCGGGATATCATTAATCATTACACCGCCTACTTTTAGCTCTTCAGCCGCATATAAAGCATGGTGGATATTTTTTGTATAAATCCCTGCCTGCAGTCCATACCGGGAATCATTTACATACTCAACAGCCTGTTCAATCGATGAAACCTTTTCGATTAACACTACAGGGCCGAAAATTTCTTGACAGGAAACTTTCATATCAGGTTTTGTGTTGAGTAAAACCGTCGGTTCGACAATATTTCCTTTCGCATTTCCCCCTGTTGCAACTATTGCACCTGTTTTTTTAGCTTCTTCGATCCAGCTGATGACACGGATTACATCATGTTCGGAAATCAGCGCTGAAACATCTGTTTGAAAATCCAGCGGATCTCCTGTTGTCAGCTTTTCCGTTTCTTTCACAAATGCATTGACAAACTCATCATATACATGTTCATGTACGTAAATTCTTTGCAGCGAGATGCATACTTGCCCTTGGTTAGAAAAAGCCCCTTTAACACATCTTGGAATGATGCTTTTAACATCAATTCCTTCATCTACGATCAAAGCCGAGTTGGAACCTAACTCAAGCGTGACACGTTTCAAGCCTGCTTTATTTCTGATCTCTTTTCCGACTTGCGGGCTTCCTGTAAACGTAATCATTTTAACCCGCTCATCTTCTACGATTTTTTTGCCAACGATGCTGCCGCTTCCTGTTACAACATTTAATGCACCATCAGGCAGTCCTGCTTCCTGCAATAATTCAGCTATAAAGAAAGCAGATAACGGTGTTTGGGAGGCCGGCTTTAAGACAATCGTATTTCCGGAGGCAATGGCCGGTCCTACTTTATGCGCAACTAGATTCATTGGAAAATTAAACGGAGTGATAGCTCCTATTACACCGATCGGTTCACGAACCGTATAAGCAGTCCGATTTTCCCCGCCGGGCGCCGCATCTAATGATAGTGCCTCACCATGAATTCTTTTTGCCTCTTCAGCCGAAAATTTGTATGTTTGAATGGTTCTTTGCACTTCCTCTAATGCTGTTTTGATTGGCTTCGCCGCCTCTTTTGCAATAATTTCTGCCGCTTCCTCTTTCCTCTTATCTAAAAGCATCACCAGTTTTTCCAAAATATGTCCGCGTTCATGCTTTGGCATTTTCGCCATTTTCAGAAAGGCGTTATGTGCGGCTTCGATCGCTTTTTCAACGTCAGCTTCTGAAGCAATTGGAATTTCTGCAATTACTTTTTTATCATATGGAGAGGAAAGAGGAGCATAATGTTCTGCTCCTACCCAACTTCCATTAATAAACAATTTTCTTTTCATCGTTACCTCTCTTTTCTTACTTAAAATTAAATGACAAAATCAGGTTTTAGCTTTTGCACACTTGGCTCTTTTAGTTCAACTAACTCTCCGCTATGAATATCAAATACTTGTGATGCTTCATTAAACCAGCAGTCCGGTGCTTCATGCCCCCAAAATGTTTGGCGTCTTGGATCATTTATATCCCAGCGAATCGGCAGAAAATCCGGATCGCTTGTCAAGTAATCTCCATTGTATAATTCAATTCGATGTCCATCTGGATCACGCAAATAGAGGAAAAATGCGTTTGAAAGACCATGGCGTCCAGGGCCTCTTTCTATATTTTTCGCATATCCCATAGCCGCTAACACATCACAGGCATGAATGAGACTAAGTTGATCCGACAGCCAAAAGCCGATATGGTGAAGACGAGGGCCGTTTCCATTCATAAACGCCAAATCATGCACATTAGGTTTTCGATGCAGCCATGCAGCCCATAATTCATTATTCTCTGTTTCGGTATACTCAGAGCACGCAAACCCCAGCTCTTTTACGTAAAAGTCATATGCTTTTTGTACATCCGGCACCATGCAATTAAAGTGGTCAATTCGCTGTATTCTTGCTCCTTTATATAAGTCATATCTTTGCAGCAGCCTTTCGACCGTGTCCATTCTGGCAAAAAACTCAACTGGAAGACCTGAAATATCCTGCACACGGAAAGCCCTTTCAACTGCATGCTGATTTTCTATCCATTTTGGATTCATATTTTTTTGTTGAAAATAGTCATATAATTTGTTTAAATCCTCATCGGAATAAACCTTGTAACTGATCGCTTCCACACCAGGCTGCTCTGCTTTTTTCAACACCAGGCTGTGATGATTATGTTCCTCATACCCTCTGAGATATAAATGGTTTTCATCAGCCTCTGTCACAACGAACCCTAAAGCGTTTTCATAAAAATCGCGTGAAGCCTCCAAATTTGTCACCAACAGTACCGCCCTTGCACAACGAATAATATTAAAATCTACCATCTTGAAAGTCCCTCCCTATTAAATTCCCCCGAGAATAGAAAATTTTCAGAAAAATATAGTTCACTAAAATCATATATGATATTGTATATTAAGTCAAGTTCAACTCGCTATGCTGTCATGATCACTTTCACAATTAACGTGTGGCACCTTCATTTATTATTTGTTAAACAGTTGTTACTTTTGTAGCTCCTAAAAATTCACGAACCAAGTCTTTGAAATAATCTTTTTCGTACCCGTCAAAATAAACCATACCCATGCGGACCGGATCTCCAAAGAAATAATATTCATAATGAGTTTGACGGCTACCAAATGCACTCATTGTAATATCCCAAGCTAAACGGAACAACTGAACGCGCTCATAACCATCAATATTTGCTCCTTGCATCGCTCTTCTGACAATATCGCCGATTTCTTCATTATTAAAATCAGCTTCTGTCGGAATGGCCATTAATCCAGAAGCGCCAAGAATCCTTAAGATTTCCACTAAACGAGGGTAAATTCTTGGGTACCAATTTCGAGCAGCATCAAGCGCAGCAAAATCCGGCGTCATTGTTCCCCATTTATCAAGCTTTGCATTATGCTCTGCACGATATAAATGACTGCGCATTGTCTCAAGAGTCAGCATAATTTCTGTTCCTTTATCTTTTACATGCTGAAACTGTTCAATTCCAATAGCCTCCATAATTAAAAGGACAACTCCAAGTATAAATTCAGTTTTCACTACATTTTTGGCAACTACTTGATGCGACATGTGGACAACGGCATTCGTCTCACGGAAGGTTCGGTTGCAAATGGAAGAATTGCCACAGACAAATACCCGTTCCCAAGGAACGAAAACGTTTTCAAATGGAACAATAGCATCTCCTTCTTCAAATCGCGACCCGAGCGGATGATCCCAATGACTTTTTCCATAGTCAAAGGCTTCGCGGCAAATAAATTTTACGCCTGGAGTATTATTTGGAATTGCAAAAGCTAATGAATACGGGTCATCCCCTTCACTTGATTTTTTAACTGTTGAAGGAAAAACTAATATTTCATCCGTTATGCCGCCTTGCGTAGCCAACAAACGAATCCCATCAACAATAATTCCATCTTTATTTTTCTCGACTAAATGCAAGGAAACATTTGCATCCTTTTGCTCATGCTGAGCTTTAGAGCGATTAATCTGCGGATGTATAAGGGTATGTGTTAAAGAAATATCGTTTTCTCTCGCATATTCATAATATTTTCTTGCGTTCTCCGCATACATTGGATCATCTTCTGCGAACAGATCATTCGCTATTCCCATTGCCATCACTTCAGCATTTAAATAATCCGGAGACCGCCCCATCATTCCGGCGGAAGTTCGAGCCCATTCCTGTATTGCTTCGCGTCTTGCAATCAGTTCTTCTTTTGTGGTAGGCTGCATAAATGTTATACCGACTTTTTCTCCTGTTGTTGGTGAAGTATACAGCATCTTATCAGCTTTTTCATATTGAAGATCGTAAAGCTTTGCCATTGATTGAATCACATTTTTCAATGCAGGATGCTCCGTGACGTCATCTACTTTCTCCCCATGAATGTAAACGCTGCTTTTCGCTTTCTTCAAACGCTCAATATACTCTTTTCCAGTTTTTGCAGGCATCTTCATTCCCCCTTAAATAGATTTTTTCATCCACAATTCGATTTACTTTTTTGAATCTTCAAAAATAATATAACATATGATATCATATATGAAAAATATGAAAAAAATTGGTTTTGTATATAAAAAAAATATGCACCTTCACATGAGGTGATCAGATTGATTGACATTAAACAGCTGAAATATTTTGCAGCGATTGTCGAGGAAGGACAAATTACACGCGCGGCGAAAAAGCTGCATATGGCGCAGCCGCCTTTAAGTCATCAGTTGAAGCAATTGGAGGAAACGCTTGGAGTCATTTTATTAGAACGGAACGGAAAAAAACTTGAATTAACGGAATCCGGGAAAATTTTCTACAAAAAAACGAAACAGCTCCTTCATCAATTGAATGATATGATTTTGGAAGTCCAAGAAATAAACGATGGAACGAAAGGCACATTATCAATAGGATGTGTGAAATCATGCTTTTCCTATTTACCCAAAACAATGCGGAAGCTTCTTGAGAAATTCCCCAATGTCAAATTCCATTTAAGAGAAGGAGATACATTCTTAATCAGTGAATTTTTAAAAAGCAGAGAAATAGAGGTAGGGATTATACGATTGCCCATTGATACCGATGAATATCAAACAATAAAACTGCCAAGCGATCCATATGTGGCCGTCATCCCGCAGCATTGGAATTATAAACATCATTCTATTCAAATGAAAGATATAAAAGAAATGCCTTTGCTTCTATTACACCGAATCAGCGGGAAAGGCCAGTATGAAATGGTTGTGAATGAATGCGCGCGGCATGGATTTGAACCAAAAATTTTATGCGAGTGTCCTGATGTAACGATTCTTTTATCATTAGTTGCAGAAGGTGTAGGTGCAACGATTGTCCCAAAATCTGCCGTTTCCAATTTTCAAATTCCAAACATTCAAATGCTGGAAATTGAGGATTCATCCATTACAGCTGAAGCATCGATAATTTTCGAAAAAAATCGGTACCTGTCTAAAAGTGCAGCGAATTTTATTAAGATACTAAAAACTGAATATCCGATTGATGATCAGCTTGGCAGACCGCAGCCAAATAAATAAATAAATAAATGCACACCGAAGAGAATCTTTGTTTGGAATTCATGTCTATTATAGTGGCACAAGGACTTAAAATTGAAATCGAGAGAAGACCTCGACTTAACTAGATTAAAAGGCTGGCTTCTTTTCTCAATATTCTACGGTTGTGTTCGCAAAATATTGGGCGGTGGATAGTTTTCATCAACTAAAAAGTGATGAAGAAATATATTTCCTCATCACTTCTTAGATCCTGTTGTTGCCCATGTCAATTTATACGTAACTTTCTTTTTGGTTCCTTCGTTAACGAGCTTGAATCTGTAACGATCTTTTGGTGAAAATTTCGGTGAATCGAAACGGGTTGTGCCGTTTTTGTTAGCATTGATCGTTTTGATCGTTTTCCAGCTTCCTTTATTATTTTGTTTAATTTGTATATACAGCTTAAATGTTCCTTTTGCTGCACTTGAAGCTTCAATGCGTCCGTATGAGATGGAGACTTTTTTTGTGCTGCTCGTCCACTTTTCTTGATAGCTTGGCGTTTCGACATAATTGGTAAAATAGCCGCTTTTGTATTGAAAAAGAGAAAGACCTGCTGCTTTTTTCGGAGCTGCTCCAAAACTAGCAAAACCAAAAAGTATTAAGACAACAGCTATTGCACCTATTATGAAGTTCTTTTTCATTATGAATATTCCTCCTATCCCATCAATATCCAGATTGATTATAATATGGGTGGGTCATAAATACATCCTCCGAATGAACTAACATAATTTAGTAGAAAGAACCGATTTTTGAAGAATAGTATCTTTCAATCTATGAATGACAAATTGCTGCTTCTCAATCAACACACGGAGGAAAAATTGAAGGGCATGAAATAGTGCTAAATGTCCAGAAGTCCTGATTACGGAGAAAAGCGCTTTTAGGTTTTAAGTTGTTTTCAGCTGACAGGGGCACTAGGACATATCGCCTAGTGAGAAAATCATCCTTTCAGCAAACAGACAAACTTGTCCAAAACGTTTGAATCGCTGCGCCCATTTATAACTGTGCTCCGACAAACTTGTATTAGATGTTATGAAACTGATCCAAAAGCGGGAAAGCTCGCAGCCTGTATTGTTAACGCGCCGTTAAGAGGTAAATTGCAAAATCAACAGAGGTTTTGTGGACAAGCAGCCTTGATAACCTTCTTTGTTTTCCTAGATAACAATTGGGAAAATCTCCATGCTCAACTTTAGATCGGTCAATCGCTTACTTCCATTTTTCTCACATGAAAGACACCTTTAGAATACGTGCAGCACAATTTCTTCCATAATAGATTCCGCCTTGATGTAAAATATATGTTTGGAGGATAAATACATGAAACCAAAGGTGATAGTATATAAAAAATTGCCTGAAGATATTTTAAACAGTTTGAAACAAGTATGTGAGATCAAATATTACGCCGACAGTGAAGACCATTCTATATTCTTGCATGACTTACATGACGCTGAAGGGATGATTGGCGCAGGAATGCGAATCGATCAGCATTTTTTAAAGCAAGCTCCAAAATTGCGAATTGTCAGCAATGTTTCCGTTGGATATGACAATTTAGACATTCAGGAATTAACGAAACGAAACATTATGGCAACCAATACACCTGATGTTTTAAATGAAACAACGGCTGATGCAATTTTTGGGCTGCTCCTTATAACAGCTAGAAGAATGGCGGAGTTAGATCGTTACGTAAAAGAAGGCAAATGGGAAGCCCCAATTGGAGAAAATTTATTTGGTGTTGACGTTCATCATAAAACACTTGGGATTATTGGCATGGGGAAAATCGGCACCGCCATTGCCAAACGAGCACATTTCGGTTTTGGCATGAACATTTTATATCATAACCGATCCCGTAATCAATTTGCAGAGGAACAATTTCATGCCACCTATTGCGAGCTTGAGGACTTACTAAAACAATCAGACTTTGTCTGCCTCATGACGCCGTTAACATCAGAAACAAAGCATTTAATCAGGCTAAAACAATTTCAATTGATGAAACGAAGCGCCATTTTCATCAACGGTTCAAGGGGCCAGACCGTCAACGAAAAAGACCTTATTTACGCGCTCCAAAACAAACTCATTTTAGGTGCCGGGCTTGATGTATTTGAACAAGAACCTGTCCCGAAAGATCACCCTCTGTTAAAAATGAATAATGTCGTCACATTACCGCATATCGGCTCAGCAACTTATGAAACGCGGTATGCAATGGCAAAACTGGCGGCGGAAAATTTAATAAAGGGGCTGAAAGGATTATGTCCGCCCAATTTAATAAATCAAGAAGTGATGCGAAAGTGAATTGCTAATTTCAAACATTGACCATCGGAAACACTCCTTTCCAAAAAATCTTTTCAAAGAAAAAAGCGTTCTCCACGGAGGCGCTTTTTTTCTTTGAAAACATAAAATGTGAGTCCTTAAACTGCTGCTTGCTGAAACCTGGATAAATAATGATTCATTCAAGCCGTTCTAAGTTCAGCCTTTAGCTCCAGGCTGAGGAGGCTCGCACTCTTTTTGCAATGAGCTGCTTTTTCTGTTATATTTCATTCGCTGCTGATGATTGTGCTGAAATAATCAAATCGTTTTCTTAAAGCATTCAGCAGTCATGGATGCTAGTTTTTATTTGCAGATCGAACGTTGGATGATCTGCTTTATTTACGTATTTAGTTAAATAATTCGTGAAATGGAATTTTTTTAAAAAGATACTTTTTACAAAAATGTCATTTATGTTAATATAAAAAAAGATATTTCTATTTTCCGGTCATCAGATGACCCGTTTATCTGTTGTCAGAAAATTTAATAAAATGAAAGGAGGCGGACAAAGCTCTAAATGAACTGAAAGCTTCGTGAAAATGAAAGCGTTTAAACAATTCGATTTTATAACGAAAAATTTAAAGAGGGGGAGAAAGCCATGGTCAAGGGTAAATGGAAAATATTGATTGCCAGTTTAGTAGGAAGTGCGATTGAATGGTTTGACTACTTTCTTTATGGAACAGTTGCATCATTAGTTTTTAACCAATTGTTTTTTGTTAATGAAGACCCTACAGTCGGATTATTAATTGCCTATACTTCTTTTGCTTTAGCGTTTTTCCTCAGACCTGTTGGCGGAATTATTTTCAGCCATATTGGCGACAGGTTAGGAAGAAAGAAAACATTGGTTTTAACCCTTAGCTTAATGGGAATTGCCACATTTGGCATGGGGGTAATGCCTACGTATCAAGTGATCGGAATTTGGGCTCCTATCTTTTTGACTCTGTTGCGTTTCATACAAGGTTTAGCTCTTGGCGGAGAATGGGGAGGCTCTGTTTTACTAGCTGTTGAATATGCTTCAAAAAATAATAGAGGTTTTTTTGGAAGTGTACCTCAAATGGGAATTTCTTTAGGATTGATTTTAGGCACCCTTGCCCTTTCAATTATGTCACTTTTGCCGCATGATCAATTTATGTCATGGGGCTGGCGTGTTCCATTTCTGTTAAGTGCATTGCTTGTAATTTTCGGGCTGTGGATTAGAAAAGGAATTGATGAGACGCCTGCCTTTAAAAAAGCTCAACAAGAAGGAGAGGTTGCTAAAATTCCATTGGTAGACACTCTTCGCTACCATTGGAAAGAGGTTTTAATTGCGATGGGTGCAAAAGTCGTGGAAACTGCACCGTTTTATATATTCGGTACGTTTATTGTATCGTATGCCACTTCAACTTTGAATTTTGATAATACAGATGCATTAAATGCTGTACTGATCGGCTCTATCGTAGCTACAATCGTCATTCCGCTCGTCGGAAGCTTATCAGATCGAATCGGACGAAAAACGATTTATATTAGCGGAATTATACTCACTATTTTATATGCGTTCCCATATTTTTGGATGCTTCAACAAAATTCGGTGTTTTTATTAATTTTAGCAACGGTGATCGGCCTAGGTGTTATTTGGGGATCTGTGAATGCAGTTCTCGGCACAATGATTTCAGAAATTTTTTCGGCCAAAGTTCGATATACGGGAATATCTCTAGGCTATCAGCTTGGGGCTGCAGTTGCCGGAGGGACCGCACCGTTAATTGCAACCGCTTTATTAGTGGAATTTAACAATTCCTACATTCCTGTTGCCATTTATATTATTTTCGCTGCATTGATCAGCTTCATAGCTATTTGGTCTGTAAAAGATGGAGCGAATAGAGAGCTGAATGATAAAATACAAATAAAGGCTTAAGAAAATTACAAAGCCCAGATTATTCCATTCCATGTGGATAATCTGGGCTTTATTTCTCACCATACTTGGGGTTGTTAATAGAAAAATGAATAATTTTTCCATTAATACGTATAAAAAAGCGAAAACTCTAGTATCGTAATTGTTGACTAGACAAACTAATTTATCAAATCTATTCTGCCATTACCATCTTTTTTATGGTTTCTATGCCTTCTGATGAAGTGCCTGCTGTTTTTCCAACCCAAGCAGCACCTCCATGCATTCTTTGTCCCATTTGCTTTTGGAAAAAATAAAATAAAACTCATCAAAAAGGGGGGATGGATACCGAAACAACGCACATCTTTTCTTTCGTATCCGCCTAGAAACGGGAAGGAAATTTGTCACCCCCGCCTTTTGATAATGAACCTTTTATTTTGCAATCTTCCTTATTTTTCATACTTCACAAACGGATCAGCAATGGTAATTTTTTGCGCTTCTGCATCGCTGGTGCCTACATATAGATCAGCTGTTCCATCCCCTTTTCTGATTAAACCGCCGCTGAAAACTACATTGACAAGGTCAGGCCGCTTGGCAGCGCCTTTCAAAAAATGGGATCTCGTTGCAATGAGTTCCATATCAGAAAATTTCATTGTATCAGGATCTAATACAAACACCATCGGATAATAATGGCGGTTCCCTTGTTCATCTTTGCTTGCTATATGTCCGAGCACACCAATCAGACCGTTAGAAAGCAAATGCAGTTCGTTTGCTCCTCCCCATTCTTCATCCGTAAATTGGCCCTCTAAAAGCGTGGCTTTTTCGAGATTTTCGGGATTAAGATCATCAAGAGTCGGTATTCGGATAAACCCAATTTTGCCGAGACCGCCTTTCTCGCCTTGAGGCCTTGTCAACACTCCAATTGATCCGTCTTTTAATTCAATCACTCTGATATCCTTCATGCCTTCAGGACCTTTAGCGAATTTTTCTAAATCTGCAATATTTTTCCCTTTATAAAAAAGCGTTCTCCACCAAAGTGAGCTTTTAAAAGTGGGATGCGGAAAAATTTCAACTCCACCAAAAACTAAATCTCCTCCAATTCTCGTCACGAACGGATCCTGCAGCTGAAATTTCGGCGCTCCTTCTTTCGGAATCCACTTTCCATCCCGATTTACAAAGAAATATACTTCTGAATGCTCGCTGTTTCGAGGCTCTACTCTACCTGCTATGACAAGTTCCCCATCATCTAAAAACGGCGCCGAGATATTATATACGTCCCTATTTCCTACACCTTTGAAAATTAACTTTTGTGGATTGATCGGCTGAGGAGCATTTTCAAATTCTTTTAGCAGCTTAGCGCTTGACTTAATGCCCGTTTTCTCCAACCGCACAAAAGCTCCCTCCACACTTTTGCATTTCTGTTTCTAGCAAAGACTTTCTGATGTTTTATCATATTCAATTCCAATGATGCTTGACAATGATGTGTAACGGGGGAAAAATATTTTACAAATGGATTCATCATATTATTTACCTTTTCAAAAGAATTCTTTTAATTATTTTACATAACAAAAGTATTTCGTCAATTATATCATTTACAAAGATCAGCAAATTATTTATATGCCCTGCCCTATTTCAAATAAAACGTTTGCAAAGTTTTTCCATTATTTCTTCAAGAGAAATTTCCGCACCTGCAACCGATTGATCCGATGCACCATAATAAATCCGAACTGTACCATTTTCCGTCAAAGCTCCGCATGTAAATACAACTTGACCGAAGAATCCGTTCATTTCATAATCCGCTTCAGGCTTTAAAATGGGTTCCTCCGTCTTAGCTAACATTCTCCCAGGATCATTCAAGTCTAGAAGCAGAGCACCTAAAGAATAGCAGTCGTTTTGATCAGCGCCATGATAAATAGCCAACCAGCCTCTATCGGTTTTAAACGGAACTGCTCCCCCGCCAATGCGGCAGCTGTCCCATCCTTTTTCGCTAAGACTAAGCAAATGCCGATGATTTCCCCAATATAAAAGATTGTCCGATTCAGCAATCCATATTTCCGGTCTGCCGATTCCTTTCGGTACAGGTCGATGCAGCGCATAGTACTTGCCATTAATTTTTTCAGGAAAAATGGCCACATCTTTGTTTTCAGGATGAAAAATTAACCCTAGCCGCCTGCATGTTTTAAAATCAGTTGTTGAGGCAAGCCCCACTCCAATGCCTTCAGGCGACACTGCGCTGTACTGAATGTAAAAAGATGCACCAATCTTAGTAATTCTTGGGTCTTCAATTCCCCATGCTTCACGTTCAGTTTCCGGATACATGAAAGGTTTATCATCAATGGTGAAATTCCGTCCGTCTTTGCTGCGGGCAAGCCGAAAATAAGATAAAGATGTGACATAGGCAGCTCTATGCATGGAATCACTGTAAAAAATCATTCTTGGGTCAGAAAAATCATATCTTGTGTCATTTTTTTGCAATTCCATCTCTTTCAGCTTTCCTTTTCCTGAAGAAAAATCGATATAAGAAATTTTCACGACATTTGGATCAGTACAGACAGGACGCTCAGCAACGCGCAGCAATAAAAGCACTTCGCCGTTCAACTGGGCAACACCAGCATTAAAAACTCCTATTACTTCATGTCCACGGTGAAAAGGTTTTACATCGTCCGGAGCAATCAGTGGATTTTCTGGAAAACGAAAAACTTTCACAACCAATGCCTCCTGTTTTAAAAAAATCTAGGAAGTTTTTTGAATTGCCATGTTATTTTTCTTCAATGTCCCCTTTTCAATTCCTGTTACCAATTGTGATCGAATGTTAAACAATCCATGATCAACGTTTGAATTATCTATCCAAAGAACATCTCATTTATACAGCGTCGCTAATATAAATATTCAGAATAAAAATCAAGGTTGATATGGCAATTTTCAATCAAAGGTAAGAGTTAAAGCATGAAATCCAGCTGTCCAAAAATCCACAAACACCTCTTGAATGGATTGGCAAGGCAAAACGCAGCACTTATGTATTGAAAGATGAGCCATTATTTTTATGGTGACAAAACAAACGAAAGATTGACATACTGCATAATGACAGGGATGGTTATCAAGGGGTGTACAGAGCAAATTCAAACAAAATTCTCTATATAAAAATGACAGTCCGATGGGTTCCTAAAATGAAGGATTGGGGAGGAATACTACTGTGAAGGACAAAAATAATCGAATAAAATTTGTAAATGTCCTTCATAGAGGCAATGAAGTCCAACAAGAAGCAATTGTATGTGCTGAATGTCCATCATAAAACTTTTGAAGAACGTAATTCAGAAAGAGAACATCAGAAAAATCCTTCATAAGACTTCTGAAGGATTAAACAAGATAGGAAAAAATGGTTTGTCCGATAAATCCCTAAAATGAAGTGGCTCCAAAAAGTCAGTTAACTTGGGCACCTCTCCAACGGAATATTTTGACTGTACCAAATGAATGGCTCCAAAAAGTCAGTTAACCCTGACTTTTTGGACAGCCCTACCATCATTTTAAGCGTCTATTCATTTCGATTTTTTCCACCTTAGTCTGTCTTAAAAACGCTTGGCAAACAAGGAACTGATCTTTAGCGAAGATGCGAATCGAATCAAAAAAGTTCATGAGCGGACGAGGCCAGTGACGCTGGATGAAAGCATTCACCGACAGTCTGAATGCCTCCCAAATAAGGAAGGCTAGACTTTGTTCAGCTGTTTTTATTCATTTGTATATTTTGCAAATGAAGCTCCAAGCAGGTAACAATAGTTCAAATGGCAAGAATAAGCTTTCCACATAGCTCAAACAGCGGCTGAAAATTAAAGCCTAATTTCTGGATAAAACAATACTTTGCCGATGAACTCTTTTTTTTCTAAAATTTTTTCAAACATTTTCGGTCCTTCCTCTAACGTGATGCGATGTGTGATCAGCGCCTCAGCGTTTAATTTTCCGGTTCTCATACAATCGATTGTCGTTTTCCATTCTTTTCCCGGAAACGGAGACGATATGGCATTCCAAGATCCTAATACGGTTAATTCGTTTCGGACGATTTTTTCAAAGTAAAATCTTTCGACTAGGACGTCTCCGTATGGAATTCCCATAAATACAACCTGCCCTCTCTTTTTCGCTAATGAAAAAACTTGGGCGGATGTTACAGGGGATCCCGCTGATTCTACAGCAATGTCTACTCCTTTTCCATTCGTCAGCTCCATGATTTGATCATATGCCGATTTTTCAAGAGGGTTGATCGTAAAATCCGCTCCCATTTCTTTGGCAATATTTAATTTCTGATCATCGATATCAATCGCAAAAATTTCACTTGCTCCAAAAATTTTTGCCCATTGGACTGCGAGAAGCCCGATAGTTCCGCATCCCATGACAGCAACACTGTCACCCGGCTGCAACGATGTCCGGTAAAGCCCGTGTACGACAACGGATGACGGCTCAATCAAAGCGGCGGAGTCATAGCTTATCTCGTCCGGTATGAAAAGCACATTTTCACCAGGCAATTTCACATATTCGGCAAAGGATCCCGGCTGTAAGGCTCCAATAACATGCAAGCTTTCACATTGGGACAAAATCCCTTTTTTGCAGCTTTCACATTTACCGCAATATAAAGCAGGACAGCCGACAACCCTGTCTCCTGCTTTTACATGAGAGACAGAAGGACCAACTTCTACCACTTCACCGGAAAATTCATGTCCCCAAATCATTCCTTGTACGTAAGGTCCCAGTTTTGCATATCTTGAAATGTCTGAACCGCATATGCCTGTTGCTTTTACTTTAATGATCACGTCGTTCTCATTTTCTATCCTTGGTTCAATAGCATCCTCGAACCGCAGATCTCGTTTTCCGTAAAGTTTTAGCGCTTTCATTTCCTATTCCCTTTCCCGCATGGTTTAATTTTCGTTATGAACCTTCATATCTTGCTCCGAACGAACACCTTTAGATTTATTTTTGAAAAGCTTGTAAAATGCAACCGCCAACACGATTGAATTTATGATAAATTGATGTTCAATATAAAAATCGCTGACCATTCTCCCATACGGTCCAAGAATAAAATCTATGATGCTCTCAATCATTTTTTCACCTTCTTATTGACATGTTTGTCAATACTTTACTTCTTCCCCTTTGACAAGACTTACATTAGACATATCCCCACCTGCTATGCGGTGGGGAACAACTGATTATTCATGAACAGGAGTTAAAATAACTTTAATTGCATCGCCGCTTTTAATTGCTTCGTATGCTTTATCCCATTCAGAAATGTTGAATTGATGTGTTACAAGTGTTTTAGTATTTACTCTATTTTCATTCATCAAGGCTAAAGACGGCTCCCAATCGCTTGGTTTTTGACTGCGAGATCCGGTAAATACAATTTCTTTTTGAATAATTTTTTCCATATCAATAGGGATTTCAGATTTTGCATAAATGCCAACCTGTACAAATTGGCCTTTCTTTTTCAATAAATCGAGCCCCATGTTCAAAGCAGGTACAGCACCGGTACATTCAAATACTGCGTCTACACCGTAGCCATCCGTCAATTCATTGACTAATTGTTTGACGTCTTCTTCTTGAATGTTTACGGCATAATCCAGTCCAAGCTCTTTTGCCTTTTCCAGCCGCAGCTTGTCATTGCTTAATCCGGTTATGATAACTTTAGCTCCTAAATCTTTTACGACTTGAGCGACTAATAAACCAATCGGACCGGGGCCGAGTACTAAAACGACATCACCTTGATGAATCGTAGCTTTCTTTACTGCATGATGTGCACATGCAAGCGGCTCCGTCATCGCTGCAGATAGAAAATCTACATTTTCAGGAAGCTTATGAACACTTTCTTTACGTGCAATCAAATAGGTTGCAAAGCTTCCATCTTGCTGCGTGCCCAGCCCTTTTCTGTTGCTGCATAAATTGTAATCACCGGACTGACAGTATTTACATGTTCCGCATATATAATAAGTAGTTTCAGAGGTTACCCGATCTCCTACCTGAAATTCAGTTACATTCTCCCCGACTTCTGCTACTACACCGGAAAATTCATGGCCTAACGTAACGGGGGCTTTCACTTTGTAATGTCCTTCATACGTATGAATGTCCGTACCGCATATTCCGCTGTATTTCACTAAAATTTTGACTTGATCCGGTCCGACTTTCGGTTCTTCCACATCTACTATTTCCAAGTTCCCAAATCCTAGTTCTTTTTTTACTAAAGCTTTCATTTCTTTATCCCTCCAGCAAGCTGCAATATTGGAGACTATTAATTGAATAGCGCAAAAATTCTATAGATGACGTAATTGATCAGATTTCCACCTTGGTCGATACTAGAGATTTTGCTCGCTCCTTCAGGCATGTTAAATTTAGATTCTACAGCCATCTCAGTATGGAGCGCCGCCAAATCTGTCGCCATGTACAGTGACAGGGCGATTAACAACGTACCAACGATTACCGAATGAACAATGTTTCCTCTTGCAGCACCGACAATAAATGCAACAATGAAAGGAATGGTAGCTAAGTCCCCAAACGGAAGAACGTTATTTCCAGGTAAAATAATGGCGATTGCTACTGTGATCGGTACTAAAATAAGAGCTGTTGAAATTACGGACGGGTGACCAATTGCAACGGCAGCATCTAGCCCGATATAAATATTTTGTGCGCCGAATTTCTTTTGAAGCAGTTCTCTAGCTGATTCAGAAATCGGCATTAAACCTTCCATTAAAATTTTCACCATTCTCGGCATTAACACCATAACTGCTGCCATAGACATCCCGATTTCGATCGTATCTCCGACAGAATATCCAGCCAATAATCCTAATGCGACACCTAAAATTAGCCCCATAAAGATCGGTTCACCAAAGATCCCAAATCTTTTTTGAATCGTTTCCGGATCAGCATTTAAATTTTTAAGACCTGGTATTTTTTGAATCAATTGGATCAATGGGATACTAAGAACTGCGTATGAAACCGTGCTTCCCGTTGCAACAGAAATTCCCGGAAGCCCGAAATATTTATCAAGCATCGGAGCTGTCCAATCTGCAATTTTCAAGCAAGCAATTTGGAATAATACCGCGGCAATTAAGCCTTGAATAATACTGCCTGATAACGTATATACAATTGCACCGGTAAAAGTGTAATGCCAAAAATTCCAAATATCTACATTCATTGTTTTTGTCGTTTTTGTCACAAGCATCAAAACATTTACTAACAATCCGAGAGGAATGATAAAGGCTGCAATTGGGGAGGCCCAAGAAATCGATGCAGCAGCCGGCCAACCTACATCAATAACATTCAGTTCGATTCCAAATCGATCAACCATTCCTTGAGCTGCCGGCCCTAGATTATTGACTAAAAGATCAACTACTAAGAAAATCCCTACGAATGCAACACCAATCGTCAAACCGGCCCGAAAGGCTTTTCCGGGTTTTTGTCCGAAAATTAACCCTAGTATAAAAATCGCCACGGGCAAAATAACTGTTGCACCTAAATCTAAAAATGCTCGTATCGCATCAACAAAACCTTGCATATTTTTCCCCTCCTTAAACCCCTACCAAAATAATCAAACGTTTGTTTAATTTTTCAGCGCTTCCAAAATTTCTTTTTTCACTTCATCCAGTCCAATGCCTGTTAAGAAAGCGCGTGCATTAATAACCGGGAACGGGTACTCCTGCTGTACAATTGTTGTACTAATTAATAAGTCAGCCGTGTCCACATAAGAACCAACTTCTGTAATTTTTATTTGAATAATTTCACATTCAATGTTATGTTCTTTGCAAAGCTGTTGCACCGCATCATTGACAATAGTTGAAGTAGCAATTCCAGCACCACATGCGACTAATACTTGTTTTTTCTTCATTTCAATTCATCTCCTTTAAATCTAAACATTCTATAATTTTTGTTTTGATTAATGTTTTATTTTTTTCTGTTGTTAAAAACTTGATGACATCCTCGTTTTGAAAGATGCTTATCAGTTTTTGCAAAATTTTCAAATGAGAATTTTGCTTGTCGATCGCTAATAAAAACACAATTTTTACCGGAGTTTTTGCCTCCTGCTCCCCCATGATTCCAAACTCAACAGCGTCTTTTAGTATCGCCAAGCTGATCGCCTTTTTATTGACATGAACGGAATCCGTATGGGGAATGGCGACAGATATATTACTGGAAGTTGGGAGACCGGTCGGAAAGGTTTTTTCCCTCTCAATAATTGCATCTATAAAACTCTCTTTTACAAAGTTTTTTTCGTAAAGATGGTTTCCCATTACTTTCAAAACTTCTTCCTGATCCTTCGCTTTTAAGTCGCAAAAAATCAAAGATTCATCAAAATGCAAATCAATCACTGGTATATCACCTACTCCATTAATAAAAGAGCTTTTATTCTTGTGCATATAATTTCAGAACTTCATGTAAGTCTTTCATGCTTTGTGCGTTCAATACTTTATTCAAATCCTGTTCATTTCTCACTAAATTCATTAATTGCATGAATGCTTTTAAATGTTGATCTTTATCTAAAGCTGCAATCACAATGATTAACTTAATGGACTGATAGTTTTCAAAGGCTACTCCTTTTCGCAATTTCAATAAGCTCATCGATAAACGATTTACTCCTTCATCAGGTGAAGCATGTGGAATGGCTACATGTTCACTGATGACAAAATAAGGATCTGATTGGCAATGTTTGATCATTGCTTCAACATATTGTTCTTTAATGCTTTTATCCTTCAGCAAAGGCTGGGCCGCCAGTTTAATCGCTTCTTCCCAACTACGAACCGAATGGCGGAATATCATCGTTGAAGGAGTAATTAAATCGCATAAATTCGGATTTTTAATAGAATGATTTTCTAACTTGTTGTTAGAGCCTTGGTGAATATAGCTTTGAATCGCATTGTAAAGCTCTTTTTTATTTTTAATGACAGCATGCTTTTCAATAATTCCCATTAATTCTTCAACATTTATTACTTCAGGTACAAACCCATATAAGTCAGACATCACTTCTTTTCGCAATCGTCTTTTTTCTTCAGCACCAATAAAATGATCTACAAGGAAGAACTTTTTATTTGTTTTCAAATAAACTGGAGAAAAGACAATGTCATAATCCATTTCATATTGTTGGAATTCGCGCACAGACAATGAATCAAGAAAAATAAATTCAGGAAACAGTTCTCTTAGCGTCCCATACATCAATCTGGAAACTGATATTCCTTTTGGGCAGACAACTATGGCTTTCATTCTTTGGCTAATATTGTCGCCCTGCCTAGAAAGCCACCCGCCGATTAAAATTGTTAAATAAGCAATCTCACTTTCCGGAATAGCTGAACCGATTAAATCTTCCAGCGGTTTAACCGATTTTTTAACAAGATGATGCAATTCCTTGAAATTTTTATTGATATCATCAAGAACATCATTTGTATCAGTTAAATTGTATTTAATTCGAAAATAGGCTGGCTTCATATGAAGGACGAGCTTTTGAAGAAGCTGCTCTTTATCCTTCAAAAAAATGAACGTATTTTTTTCAAAGTTGTCGATCACTTGACTTAGCGCGCTTTTTAATTCAGGAATTTCTTTATCAATCTCCTCTTTAGACCAATAAACATTCGTTGTCAGCAAGTTCAGAGTAATAAAGAGCCGTTCTTCCTCTGAAACATTTGGAAAATCATGCAAAAGCTCTTCCGTTGCCAAGTATTCTTTTGTGCCGGAAATCTCATTATAATTAAGGTTAAAAGAACCGATATGATGGCCTTTCCGTATTCTTCTTAAAATAAAAATTAAAATATAAGGCATTAACTCAAGTTTTTCGTCTGTAAATTTCAGATTTAACGATGCCTCCACTTTTTCGAGGCGATTTTTAAATTCCTCTAACTCATCTACAGATAATTGCGAAATCTGAATGATCTTTTCTTTTCCTTGATCTGCTGTCCAGATGCTGTTCGTGATAGAGATTAACAGTTTCCGGCATTGAAATTCGTCTCCCTCAATGACGTATCCATATTTTCTTGAATACTTGTATTCAAGGCCGTGTTGTTCGACAATATCCTTTACTTTTTTCAAATCGTCAATAACGGTATTCTTGCTCACTTTTAGTTCAGATGTGAAATGAGCCAACGATAAGGCATCCATTCTCGTTAAAATCATCAATATAATGAAATGGACGCGCTGCAGTTTCGATAAATCATAAAAATCGACTGATTGAGTATTTTCCTTTTCACTCAATACTTTTAGTAAACTCGGATCTACAACAAAATAGCCGTGATTTGTCCTTTCAATCTGAGGGAAATTTTGTTCATAAAGCCAATCATTGATCTTGGAAAAACTATAATTGATCTGTCTCTTGCTCAAGTTGAATTTTTGAGCAAGTTCATTGCTACTAATGTTTGGATTTTTGATTACTTCTTTCAAAAGACAATTGCTTCGAATGTCTAGTAGCATTTGTACCTCCTTTCTAAGCACAATTTTAGGCCACTTTTCCTAAAATTGATTACGCTTTCATTCCTTTTTTTGAATTTTCGCTTTACAATTTTGGGATGAACTGATCTGTTCTCGTTATTATCAAATATTAAGGACACCTTCTGAACGAATGACATCCTCCTTCTGATAAGTCTCATTTTCAGGCATTAAGGCAGTCCGAAATGGATGCTGCATCAAGTAAATGGATTTAAATCCAATTACTTATTTAATTTATCTATAGACTTCCCAACAAGGATTTAGAATATAAAGAAGTACAAGGTCAAAGATCTTACCCAGTCGCTTGTAATCAACAGCGACGAAAAAACTGTCCATCCGGAAAAGATAAGACGGGATTCGTTTGACACTTACTGTAAAATCGAATGTCCTTGGATGTACGAGCTCTTCTTAACCGTCTTGTTAGGAATCAGCTAATATACTAACACAATTACATAATGTTATTTATAATTTCATAAAAGAAACATAATGAAAAATATTTAAAATTTTATCTAAATTTTAAAATATAATTATAGAAAATCCATATTTTATCATAAATTAAGGAAAGATGTATGAAATCATAATACAAATTCTTATTATTCATTCGTATAAAAAACGTAATTTTTTTTATTGAACTCAAATGAAATTTACTGTATATTCTAATTATTCTTATAATTAAAAATTCTATGGGGTGGGATTAGCTGATGAGCGATTTTTCAAATGAGAAATTCACGGTTGCTGCCGTACAAGCCTCTTCGATTTTATATGACAGGGAAAAATGCTTGGAAAAAGCTATTTCGCTAATTGAAGAATCGGCGAAACAAGGGGCTCAATTAGTTGTATTGCCTGAGTCTTATATTCCTGGCTATCCGTATCACATCTGGTTAGGAACACCAATGTGGTATCATGAACTATTTAAGGAATGGTTTCTCAATTCTGTAGAAGTACCTAGTAAAACAACTGATGCTTTATGTGAAGCTGCACGAAAACATAATATACATGTCGTTATTGGTATTTCAGAGCGCGACGGAAAAACATGCTATAACACAATTTTATTTATTGATAATAAAGGGAAAATTTTTGGCAAACACAGGAAATTGATGCCGACTCATGTTGAGCGTGTTCATTGGGGCATGGGAGATGGAAGTTATCTAAATGTTTATGACACAGAGCTGGGACGAATGAGCGGGCTGGTCTGCTGGGAGCATACTATGGATTTGGTACGTCATTCCCTTATCGCACAACGCTCCCAGCTGCATTGTGCCGTATGGGTAGAATTTTCAAGTATAACGGGTTGGGATACATTATTTGATATGTCTACTGAACTATCTGCGCGTTATCATGCTCAAGTAGGCGGATGTTTTGTTATCAATTGTCAAAGTACAGTCGACAAGGACAATGTGGAAAAGTTAACACAGACTGAATATCAAAAAGAGTGGATAAAGCCTGGAGGGGGCTGGACGGCGATTATCGCACCCGGTGGTTCCATATTATCCGGTCCTTTAAAAGGAAAGGAAGGTATTTTGTACGCTGAAGTTGATATGAAATTAATTGCTGATATGGCACATTGGCACGATGCCATCGGACATTATTCACGACCTGATGTGACTAGTCTTCTGTTAAACCGCGAGCCTTATAAAGTGCTCCGAGATATGAACAATGCCAATAACATTAGTAATCCGAAGAATGGAAGTGGTCATGATCAACAATCTGTTGATCAAATAATGAACTTGTTAAAGCAATTAGAACAAAATCTTCGAAGCAGTGAATCAGATGAGCTCAGCAGAAGATTATCAGAAATTCAGCGCGAAGCCGTTCATGCATTTACAAGGGGGAATTAACCATGTGTCTTTGTTCTTTCGGTCCGAATTCTGGTGTTCACACTTATGATGTGACAAAATCAAAAGTAACGTATTTCAAATATAATATCAATGATCGTACTTTAGTTACGAACAAACAAGAGCAAGCAGATAGTGAAGCGTTGCCTAAGGGAAAAAGTCAATCATTATAAGCATATGCAACAAAAACTCCCTTGTTTTTCTCGAAACTAGGGAGTTCTGAATGACAGAAATATAGCCAATTTTTCAAACGAACGAACATTCGTCTGTTCTTCATTATAAATCGCCGACCAGCAACCATTACGGATCAGCAGGTTGCAAATAATCAGAGACAAACAAAATCCGAAATGTTTCTGACCGCAAGCTGCCATTGACCGTCATCTTGTATGGAAAGAGCATCTTGAAATTTTAGCTCAGAGTTAAGCAGGAAAAATCAGGAGCTTTACAATCGGTATTTCGAAAGAACGGCTCTTCTTGTGATTATTTTGCAAAACGAGGTGCTCTAAGTATGCTCCTATAGTCTATGATTTCACGATTCCTTGACGCCACATGATCCAATATTAAACGGAAACTTTATTTTATACGCTAACTCTTGAAAGTCTATAAAAGGATTGCGGTTTCCCTGTATATAATAAATCGATTGGTTCCGATGCTTTTCATAGATGGAAACGGGAAACGATTCATGCCAGTGAATCAGTAAAGAAAGATTAATTTGTTTAAGGTTGCTTTTTTTTATTTCATTCGGGTATCGCAATAAAAAATACATCATTGCTCTCGCAACAGTACCTTTGCCATGTTCCGGTTCGAATCGGCCGTCTTTGACAACTCCGCAGCGATTGCGGATTTTTTCTTTTGGCGATTCCGGCTGATAAAAAGAAAAATCATGAAAAGGATAATTGGATCGTTTGACATTGCACTCCGGATGACAAACAAATAAATGATGCAAATCGCTTTTCATCGGTTCCCGTGTCTGAAACCAAGACTGCGGAACAATATGTTCTGTATTATATTTTAAACGCAAGTCAATGCTTTTCATCTTTTTCAATAAAGAAACGTCCTTTTTGCTCACTATTTCTAAAAGAGCTTGAAATTGCTCATATCTTTTTTGAATTATTTCGAAATCTTCTTGTATGATTCGGCTAGGATCGCTTTTTTCGCCAGAATAGATGCTTTTCACTGTTCCATCCGGCTGCAAATCGACCCACGTATACAAATAATGATCTTTGCATATAAAATACGGCAGCTGATTTTTATGTGTTTTTTTCACTAGATTATGATAATGGTAAAATAGGTTCAGCCCCTTGATTTCTTTTCCGATGACATTTTTGTAATAATGCTCTATATCTTTTTTATCTTTTTCTGGATCATAATAAAACTTCGTGTTTTGGCGGATTTTTTCCTGATTCTGCAAAAGAGTAAGAGATGTCCGAGTACGATCTTTTTTCTGCCACTCCTTGTGCTCTGCAATATTTTTAATTAAAGGTGCATCTTTTCTCCTTTTTCTTCCCATCATTCCT